>NZ_CP013633.1:0-300000 GCF_001664485.1 Rhizobium sp. N324
GTGCGGCTGATCGTTATTCCGGCCGTTGAGGATTTCGGTTGTGGTCAGCTGACCACCAAGCTAACCCCTTGGAAAACACCAACTTTCAAAGGCGGCTTGTCGCAGGCATTGTGCCGGTTACCGTCTGGCTCCCGAGCCAAATGACGCCTCTTAGGGGAACAGTAGACCGTGATCTCAATACGAACGCGCCCAAGGTCGCGCACGAACTAGACCAGGAGCGAAGTCTTCGCACGAAATGGCAGCCGCCTTTCATCAATTCATTGGCACCGGCGCGGCCAGCAAATCGCAAGGCGGCCGGCTGTGCCGGCTAATCGCGAATGGGCGATGGCGCCGCATGGATAGGACGCAATAGGAACAACTACCTGCTGCCATCCGCAGCGCCGGAATCTACGGGGCTGCTTCGCGGCGGCACTTCCACAACACTGGGAGAATTCATCAACCGCTATCTTGGGCGAGGTGACGCAATGAGCCACTCGACCCTATGGTCTTTTGACCAGGCAAGAATGGCATTCGAGGTGAGTTTGGTGCCGTTGTCGGAGAGATCATTGCGAGTTTGCCGCGCCATTCGATCAGCGTCGTCAGCTCTCGAGCGAGGCGACGACCGGAGATCGAGGTGTCCGGGGATCGCCGCGAGGCATTCTCGCGTCGCGTCATGGACGATGTTGAGCACGCGAACCCCCTTCCGTAAGCGAACTTGCAGGCACGCGCGCACCGATCCTGGCCAACGCGAAGGCTCTGCCCGCTGGTCGCTGGATTTTGTTCGTGACCAAAAGCAAATGATCCAGTGGAACATTTCTCCACCGAACGACTGAGGCATATACCTATCTCGCAAGGCCCAGCCATCGGCACAGTATTTGAGTCCGTTGAAGAAGGTGATGGGTCCAGGCGGCTTGGAGGAGGCATAGCCGTTCCAGTCGCTGAGTTTGGCGATGATCCAAGCGGCCCAAGCGAGCGAAGCTTTGGGATGGGGATTGGATTGCAGCTTGGTCTTGCCCTTGAAGCGGCTTTCGAGGGCGGCGAGCGTGTTGATCTCCTGGGGACTGACTGCCAGGCTTGCCGGGTGAGGATCGCCGCCACTGCGGTCCTGCACGAGTTGGAGGACGATTGCCGCGGCCTTGGCGGCGATGGCGACGAGCTTTTCCAGCCGCGCCGCTAACTGCAATTGGCTGTCCTCGATCTTGAAGCCCTGCGTCTTCATCACCCGGAAGAACTGCTCGATCATCCAGCGCTGCTTGTACCAAGCGACGATCTGCCAGGCGTCAGTCGCACTGGAGAGCGCATGGGTGGTCAAGAGCAGCCAATGCAAGGGCTCGACACCGTCGGGTGCGTCCGGTTCGACGACCTCGACCCAACTGAGCCTAACCCCGTCGGGCAGCCCTTCTTCGCGCAGGTTTTGCGGCCGCCTGATCGTCGCCTGGCCGAAGCTCTAGGCACAACGTTGCCTGCCGCGTCGGACGGTCGGCGCGCTCGCGCAGTTCGATCGTTTGGGTGTCGCAGAACCGAACTGTCTCTACGACATCACGCAGTTTAGAGCCGCCGATGAGTGCATGGTCATGCATGACGCGCGACAAAAGATCGAAGCGTTGGTCGGGCAGGCGCGCCCACATCATAAAGAAGTCGCCCTATTGCGCGACCTCGCCAATGAGCGATGGCGTTTCGGCGACCGGCGGCTTCGGCGGGAGGGAGCGCCGTTGGGGTCGACCGCATCTACGGGCTCTATCGCGAAGAAGGACTTTCCGTTCGCAAGCAGAAAAGCCGGGGCGGCACGCTGTTGGCACGCGTGGCCCGATCCTGGTCGAAGCGAAGGCCAATGCCCGATGCTCGCTGAATCTCGTTCACGACCAGTTCGCTTGCGGAAGGCGGTTTCGCGTGCTCAACTTCGTCGAGGACGTGACCCGCGAATGCCTGGCGGCGATCCCGGACACCTCGATCTTGCGTCGTCGCGTCGCTCGCGAACTGTCGGTCCTCATCGAACGGCGCGGCAAACCGGGGATGATCGTCTCCGACAACGGCACGGAATTCACCTCGAATGCCATCCTTGCCAGGTCGAAGGATCATAGGGTCGAGTCGCACGGCATCACGCCGGGAAGCCGATGCAAAACGCTAATGTCGAGAGCTTCAACGGCCGGATGCGGGACGAGATGGTCAACCAAAGCCTGTTCCTCGGCTGCGATTATGCCCGAAGCGCCATTGCTGGGCCGACGATTACAACCACTTCCGGCCGCACTCATCGCTCGGACCAGACCTGGGCAAGTGATGCAGATACCATTGCCGCAACCGGCTCCAACGCTGCGCGAGATGAAAGCTTCGCGTTTCCGCCACTTGGCGTACTCGGAGCGCGCAGGCTCTAGTCGCCGCTGGAGAGGATCGAGTGCTAGGTCAGCGGGTCCACTGATCGAGGTTTTTCGCCAGACTCTGCTGTCGTGGGCCAGCAAGTTTTTTGGGGTGGACGCACTGCCAACAGCTGCTTTTCCGGTGGTCAGCTGACCACAGCTCCAACACTCTGAAAAGAAACGACATTTTCGGGCGCTACTATGGACGTCGCATGACCCGCTCCTCGCGCGACCTCTCACAAGATCGGTTGTGTAGAGATAGGTACCGTCCCCGATTGAGCGGCTTCGTGTTCGAACGAACAATGGCGGTGTTTGTCACGACTGAAAGGAGACATTGCTTTGTAATCTTAACGGCGGTCTCCGCAGGATGCTTCAGGACGAAGACCTCCTAGGCTTCGAGGACAGTCGAAATTGCTGGTCGTAAAACGAATGTTTGCAGATTTTCGGTCGTAATCATTCTTGTAGGAAATATAGCTGGCGGCGCGGACAAATGGCTCAATTAAATTGTCGAGCATCCTTGAAAGAACGCCGAAACGCGGACGGATTGTAAAAGAAACAAATACTGTCTGACTGAGTCGCGGCTCGCGCCCGAATTCTTCGTGCAGCCGAGACGGCTTTTTGGTAGCGAGGGGAGGGGCTGTCCTCTGCTTTTACCCGCGCCACCGAGGGTCATGGCCCGCGCGCCTCTGCGGATCATAATCACCGCGGCTGAAGCCTTCAGCACGTTCCGGGGGAGGGGGCGAGCAGGCGGAGGAAGCCGGCTCCGCGGGCGAGTGTAGGCGCTGAGCTGAAACCGCGGAGCGATAGCGACTAGCGGTCCTGGCGCTACAGATCCCCAAAGGCCGGACCTGACGATTATGCAGTCGAATAGCGACAAGAAAAGACTCTCTGCCATCGGGCGTCGGATGAACCATGCCCTCAATGGCGAATGAGGCCAAATCTGTGGGCTTCGTCCAGCAGGACCCGCACCGAGGACGGTTGCCACTTGTTGCCGCTGCGCACGGGCCGTTCTCCCATCTGGTCCAGTTGCGCGGCAATGTCGCGCAGCGACAGGTTGGGATCGGCAATGGCAATTGCCGCCACCAGCTTCATCAGATAGTCTTCGGGAGCGCGACGAGGGGATCGAGCAAGGAGTTCCTTCTCCGCGAGCTTTTCGCGTACCATGCGATGAACAGCGCGACGAAGGCGTTCGACGGTCCAGTCGTGGCCACGGCGATTGAGAACCCGCACGACATTGTCCCAACTGTGCTGCGGCCGGAGTTGACGCACCATCGGCAGCCACGTCTGCGCCGATGCAATGAGTTCATCGAGATAGAGCTTCTCCCGTGCCTGCGAGATTGCCTTGATCGCCTCCGGCCGTCGTTCTCGCAGACCCGGATTTCCAGGAAGCTTGCCGCGTGCCTTCGCCGCCTTAATGCCGGCTTTGGTACGCTCGGCGATTAGCGCCCGCTCGAGCTGCGCGACGGCGCCGAGGACCTGAAGGGAAAACATGCCCTGCGGGGTCGACGTATCGATTGGATCGCGGATCGACCGGAAATGCACGCCGCGCGCCTCGAGGTCCTCGATCACCGACAAGAGATGACTGACGGATCGGGCCAGTCGATCGAGGCGCACGACAATGAGGACGTCGCCGGCGCTAAGCTCAGCGAGTAATCGCGTCAGCACCGGTCGAGCCCGCGATGCTCCGGAACCATGCTCCTGATGGATCCGATCGCAGCCGGCTGCACGCAGCTCGTCCAACTGGGCATCGTGGACCTGTTCATCCGTCGACACCCGGGCATAACCGATCAGCCGCTTGGGAGATTGTTGGTTGTTAAATGTTTGTGGCTTTGCCATCGCGCTTGTAACGGCCCTGTCTCGAAGTAGTTTGTACAGATAAGGCATGCGTTAGAAATCGAACAGTTGCAAGCGTGTTTTAAGCATCAAATAGGGGCCCGCCAGACCCAAATCGCCACCCCGAGATGAGCAACGGAGCGTCCGCACTGACAAACCCGCGCCAGCGGGCTCCTGTGGCGGAAAGGCCGGAAAAACAACCGTTTTGGAGATGCCGCGAGAGCAGGGGCCCTCAGGAGGACGCCGGCGCATCATGCCAGAAGAAGGGTCGGGATTATGCGGGGCAACTTGCGGCGGCCGAATTCTGTCTCGGCGAGTCCGGTCATCCCAGCCGAAATCGGCCGAAAAGCCCGGAAAACCGCGCATTTCCGGCGATCCATGGTGACCGACACGCTGATTTGCGGCGTTATAGCAATCACTTCCGATAAGCATTACTTATCGGAAGCGAGACACCAAACTATCAAATATGCCCAGTGAGGAACCCTAACTTTCAGATAGAGTTCGATTAGCAAATCATTTACTATGATTTCAATGTCTTACGATCTCGGGAATTTTCCGCTGAAGAGCCTGATGCGGCCTGCTTTTGAAGCAGGTGTCGCTCTGACCCGTCTCGACGAGCGGATAGCCCGCTCGCCGGTCGGGCAAGGGTGGATCGAGCGAGCCCATTTTGCAGATGCCTGCGCCTCGCTGTGGATCGACGGCGACCTCGTCCATCTCGAAGACCTGGTGCTGCACGACGATACCCGCGATATTCGCACACCGACCCATGAGCTGACAATTGCCCGCGACGTGCTGCGAACCCGCCGGCGCATCGCCGCCCAACCACCCGGCTGGGCTTTTTCCACCGACGGGCTTCGGACGCTGCGGCAGACCTCGGAGATCATGCCGGTCGACGCTGACGCGACGGAGGCGACCGGCGCCAGGCAGCCTGTCGGTGTCGAGTCGATAGGGGAGGGGGACGAAGCTGACGGCGGCGAAGGCCTTCCCGGTGTCGACTATGCCGACATCGATGCGGTACTTGCCCGATCGGAGGCCGCGATCAAAGACGCAACGCGGCCCGGCCGCGCCAGCGCGGCACACAGAGACGCACTGGTCTATGATCTCGACTGGGACGAGGATGCGCGGCTGGAGGAATGGCGCCGCGTCCTGCGGCAGGTCCAGGATTTGCCCGCTGTGCTGCAGGCGATCGTCGCCCTCGATGCGTGGAATGAGCTGGCCGTCCTGCAGCATGCGCCCTGGCTCGGCCGGCTGTTTGCCGCTTCCATCCTGCGCCAGGCGGGCGTCACCACCGGCGCCCATCTGGCTGCCATCAACCTCGGCCTGAAAACCATTCCCGTCGATCGGCGCCGGCATCGCGATCGCGAGACCCGGCTGCTCGCCATCGCGCAAGGGCTGATCGCAGCGGCCGAGATCGGCCTCAAAGAGCATGACCGGCTGGCGCTGGCACGGCAGATGATGGAGCGAAAGCTCACCGGCCGGCGGACGTCGTCAAAAATGCCGGAGCTGATCGAGCTCGTCGTGGCAAAGCCGCTCGTCTCGGCCGGCATGGTCGTGAAGACGCTCGAGGTCACGCCGCAGGCGGCGCGGAGGATTGTTTTGGAACTGGGGCTCCGGGAGATGACGGGGAGGGGGAGGTTTCGGGCGTGGGGTATAGTCTGACAACGAGGAGGCAATCGATGCCAATCACAAGAATTGAACGAATTGTCGGCGGTCGGGTCATCAGCCGCGTCGAACGCGGGGCCGACGGCAACTATGCCTGCCATCATTTCGGATCAAATGTAGATCCAGTGCCCTGTGCGAGTTTAGACGACGTCGCGGACTTCCTTCGTGCCAATTCTCGCAGCGGCGTGCGGATGAACCCTGATTGGCGCAAGATTTCACGCAATGTCTACATCGATGGCGTTTTTCTGCGCTGACCCAGAAGCCGATGGGGAATGACGCGTCAAAGCTCTTACAAGGACCGCGCTCGCAGGGCTCTTTCGATACTCTCTATAAAGGTTCTGATCAGATCGGCAGTTTCCTGAACGAATGCTTTGGTGAAGATCTTCAGTTCGTTTCCGTCTTTGTCGAACCCATTGCGATGGACGCAGTCATGACGCAGCAGCACCGCCCTAAAGAGGCTCGCCTTGTCGGTGGCCAGGTTCAGGATGCGGATTCCAAGCGCGATATGGTAGAGAACATCCACCTTGGCGAGATTGTGATACTGGATCGACCGCAGGTGCTCGCGGACCCG
This sequence comes from Rhizobium sp. N324, assembly GCF_001664485.1. Lineage (NCBI taxonomy): Bacteria > Pseudomonadati > Pseudomonadota > Alphaproteobacteria > Hyphomicrobiales > Rhizobiaceae > Rhizobium > Rhizobium sp. N324. The sequence continues at coordinate 6,400 of NZ_CP013633.1, forward strand.
TTTACCGACCAGATCGGCGTCCTTCGAAAATTCGGCGAGCGTGAATTTTTCTTTCGCAAGGTCTTCGTCCTGTCGAAGCAGCCGCTCGACGGCGTGCGCATCGCTCTCGATTTCATTTATCAGGCGGTCGGCGAGATAGGCTTCCATCGCAGTGATCTGATGCGAAAAGATCATCCGATTGACCAGGTGACCGCCACTGTCGCCTCCATAGTCCGCGAGCAGGTCGCCTGTATGATGGTAGGAGCTCATGAAGACTGTTAGCGGATCATCCGGAACAGAGTAATCGACCCATTCGTCAGGTTCCGGCTCACCGTGCTCCAGCCCATAATCGAAATCCTGAATGACCTCGTGCGGTCCTGCATTGGTGATATGGTAATTCTCGATACCGATGGGATACTCCCACAGACCCCAGCTTAGCTCTCCAAGTTCCGGGTGATCGATGTCAGCTTCATAGTGGATTTCCGATCCCATCTGCCGTTCATCACCACCGACTGCGTCCCAATCCAGCTCGTCGCTTTCGATTTCGTAGATTTCGCCAGTTTCACCATGCCTAATTTGAGCCGTTCCCCTGCAGTAAATCTCCATAAGCTCCTCCCATTTCAGGCTCCGCGAGATGCGGTGGAATTAGAATGAACGCGGCCATTATGATTCGCTACCGTGCGCTTTTCATTCGGCAAGAGGTTCATTCTCATGCGCCGGCCCAGAATTTCTTCCGGAGGCAAGTCGCCTGGCTTCCAAAACCGATGGAATCGGATATGATCCTGTTCGGAGCCGATCGCCAGGGCTGCAAGCGACCCTAAAGGCGGCAATTGAGAGATAGCAGTCCTCACCTAAACGGCAACCAATCAGCCGGCGCAAGGTGACATGAAGCGCTTGTGTTCACCGTATCAGACGCTGGAGTGAATTGGATTTGTCATGTCTATCCACAAAGAATGCGTTGACGCCCTGCGTGCGAAGTACCGCGCGTTGACGGGGAACAAACTTGTCGCGGGGCACGCCCACGAAATCGTTGCCGCCTATTTCGGATATGGAACTGCGGCAGCACTTCGCGCTGAAGCGAAATATCCACTTACCTTGCTCGAAGAAGCTGAGGTTCTGATGCCGGCGCTCGCGGTTATGGATCAGAGAATTGCTGAACTGCAGGGAATTCCTGGCGACCTGCCAACTGTCGATGAACTTGCAGCGCAAATTTCGGAGTTTCTTTTCGAAGCCGGACATTTTTCGGGTAAGATCTGGAGCAACAGAAACATCGGTGAGGAAGTCAGCGCGTACGCCTATGAAAACCCGCTGACAATCCTTGACGAGCTCTCAGGAGAGATGGCGACGACAAATGCCTACTTCGATGGCTTCTATATCGATGAGGCAGAGGTATCGTCGAACGATGAAGGCCTGACAGTGACGCTTACGGGTACCGCCGAGGGCGAGCAGGATCAAGAAAGGGCGTTTTCAGGCGACAAGATCAACTTCACGACCTCTGTGACTTTCGATCTCGTGGCCGGACGCGTGGCCTATCGAGAGCCTGAATTCGATACAGGTGGCAGCGTCGACGACTCCTATTTCGACGATGATGCCGCGTGACTGAGGTCGGGACCGTCATTGATGACAGCGATGGCGGCCCCACACTTACTCGCACCTTCTGGTCCTTCGGCCCGAATTTCGGCAGTCCGCGTTCGCACCCGAAATCCTGAGAGGCAGAACCGAATGGGAAATCGACGCTGGCACCTCAGAGCTTGGACTGGGCGAGACGAGACGACAGGAACTTTTCAATTTTGCTGCCGATCTCAGGGAATACGAACATGAGGAAGGGTAGCGTATCTTCATCGGGTAGATAGCGCTGATCACCTAGCCGGATGTTCTCCCGAATCGTGCGGGCGCGTTTTTCCCATTTTCCGCTCTTGTCCTGGGCTTTGATCAATTCCTCGCACCCGTATTCTTTGAGGGCAAATCCCATCGCGAGCGCGTGTTCCGGATATCCGTCGCAAATGCGGTGGGCCACCTCGATGAGGTGTTTGAAGTCCCAACCGATCGGACGCTTTTCGCGCGCGCTCAGGACGCCATTCATGAGACCGGTAACGGCCCGGTCGTGTCGGTCGTTGGTCGGAGGTGTAACGCCGCGGCCGGACAGCTCCGAAGTCAAGCCCTGCCACGTTTCTTCAGCGGACAGTGGATCAGGAGTGTGCTGATTACGCGCCAACCAGAATGAGCAGATCTTTTCTCGCAGGTCGCGATCCCGTCTTTCCACCTCGATCCTTGCGTTTTCGAAGAGCAACCGAGATTGGCCTTCGTAGTCGAAGGCCCAAGCTGACTGTGATTCCAGATTTATGCTCAAATCGCGGAAAGCGACGATCTGGGACGCCCAATGATCTGTGATAACGCCTGACATCAGTTCGGGCACGCGGTAATGCGCGCGGAGATAGAACATGCCGCTGCTTTCGGACAGAGCCGTCGTTTCTTCATCGACAACGAGAATGTTGGAGTTGTTGGAGAATAGCAGGTCGTCGGTTGTCATGCGCCGGTAGTTGGGATCAAATTCTGCCATCACCCAGATAAGCAAAGCACCTTCGCTACGATAGAATGACCGACGTCCCGCGACCACGTCGAGGAAAGTCGTCGAAAGTTGCGCCTCGAAAGCCACCCGGCCAAAGGTGGTGAGAGCCTGTACGTCGGGTTGGCGTCGGCTGCGGGAGTCTCGGGCAGAGCGCCACTGCCTCTCAGAGAGGATTTCGCTGTTCGAGGGGTCGGCAGCAAGACTGCGCAGGAGCCGTTCCTTGATCTTTCGATGAGCGACACTTTCTCGCTGGCCATCATATTTGAGCGCCCGGATCTCGTCGCGGCTCAATGCCGAACGGGTGATCGACGGGCAAGAGCCATCCTCTCGGCAGTGGCGAAAAAAGAAACGCTTCTCGCGAGAGGCAACCAGATAGACGGGTGTCGCGCAAAGCCCGCATGCGAAAAGCGGCTTGTCCGCTAGATTTTCCCGGATCGAAACGCGCTCCGCGACCAACCGATCATAGCGCTTTTGAGAGATAAAAGCTGTGGCTTCAAAGAATTCCCCGCTCTCCAAATCGAGAATCTCGGTGATCTCAGGCTTTTCGACAGGCTCGGCAAAAGCCAGTGGGTCAAAGGTGACATTTCCTTGCATGATCGCACCTGGTTTTACGAATCAGTCGAAGATAGGCAGATTCGGTTGCTTTCATGCACGCAAAATGAAGAATTACGTTTGATGAAAGAGTGTAGGTGAGGCGCGAGAAATGAATCGGTCCTTTTCCGATAGACATGGTTATCGTGGCCCGGAACCGGAAATCACGATCCGCGAGGATGCTCCCGACTTTCTGCGGTTCCAGGTCGCGAGCATCGCGCGAAACTGCGGTCTAAGCCCGACAGCTATCCGGACCATCGTATGCGATATCTTGCTCGAGGTTCCAGATCCTCGCAACTGTAGCGCATACCCAGACATCTGGGATGAAGTCCTCGGCTTGTTGACAGGGTGCGACTGGTACAAGGTCTATGACGTCGCTGAAGCACTTTGGCGCAACTTCGAATACCGCCCAGACGAACAGCGGCGCTTCGAAGACGATTTGAACAGGGTGTTCCGCGAGAAAGGGATCGGTTGGGATCTCAAAGATCCGGATGGAATAGTGTTTCGTGGTGATCCGACTTTCGCGATTGCGACTGAGCAGGCGGTCGATGCTTTTGCGCAGAGCGGTAGGTACACGGCGGCCGGCGAAATACGTGAGGCGCTGAAGGATATCTCACGTCGTCCGGATCCGGACCGCACAGGCGCGATTCAGCATTCGATGGCTGCGCTCGAATGCGTTGCTCGAGACATGACAAACGCCCCTAATCTGAACCTCGGCCAGATTATCAACGGTCTGGCCCTGACTCCCCCTTTGGGGGATGCCGTCCATAAGTTATGGGGTTACGCCTCGCAGAATGGACGCCATGTGCAGGAAGGCCGAGACGCGACGGCCGCCGAGGCCGAGCTCGTTGTCAGTGTTGCTTGCAGCCTCGCCGTATTTCTGCTGAGGCGGACTTAAAACCTGCGGCAAATCGCTCTGTGAGGGTAACAACTATGCCTGTGGGATAGAGGGCTGTCACAGTCGTGGAACGATGGTCTTCTCTCGTTTTGCGGGTATATTCGCGGAACCACGAGTCTCGAAGGATCCACGATGCATATCTCGCGCGTTCAATTGGTAAACTATCGTAATTTCGAGCGGGCAAACTTTCATTTCAACAAAGGCATTAATACGATCATCGGCGAGAACGGTTCAGGAAAGACGAACCTGTTCCGCGCAATGCGGTTGATGCTCGACGATGATTTCCTCCGTTGGGCGTACCGACTTGAAGAGGGTGACTTTCACCGCGGCCTCGGCAATTGGCGTGGGCATTGGATCATCATCAGCATTGAGTTTGCGGAGGTGTCCCAGGAGGAAGCAATCCAGGCGCTTTTCCTCCATGGCACCGGCGTCATCGAAAACGACGCCGTCGCGAGAGCCACTTATAATTTGATTTTCCGACCTAACGCCGCGACGCGCACGCTTCTCAGCCAACTCGCTGAGGGGGATCATACCGGCCTCGCGGGGATCTTGAACACGATCACCCTTGACGATTACGAGACGGTCTTCACCGGTAAAAGCACTGCTGATTTCTCCGATCCAGCCGTCTATCAGGCGTTGGTTGGCGACTTTGCGACAGTGCAGTTTCCAGAGGAGCTTCATCCCGCGAGCCTCGGCGGTCGGGTTCCAGGGATCATGTCCGTGAGCAAGGAGGTCTGCTTCACTTTTGTCCAAGCGTTGCGGGATGTTGTCAGCGAGTTCCAGGGGCAGCGGACCAATCCATTGCTGACGCTGTTGCGCAGCAAGAGCGGCGAAATCGACCCCGCTGCATTGGCGCCGATCACCGAGCGCGTCAAAGCGCTTAATAACGAGATCGAAGCGCTTCCCGATGTTGGCGAAATCAGAGCCGATATACGGCAAACGATCCGCGATGCAGCGGGAGAAACATATTCGCCTGCAAGCTTGGCGGTCAGGTCGGCGGTCCCCGACGAAGCCGACCGGCTGTTCCAATCATTGAAGCTTTTCGTCGGCGAAACGGACGACGACTATGAGGGAGCCATCAACGAGTTGAGCCTCGGTGGCGCCAACCTGATCTACCTGACGCTGAAGCTCCTTGAGTTTAAATACCAGAAAGCCAAACAGGCCTGCGCAAACTTTCTGGTGATCGAGGAGCCCGAGGCCCATATCCACACGCATATCCAGAAAACTCTGTTTGACCGCCTGAGTTACCCCGATACGCAGGTGATTTATTCCACCCACTCGACCCAGATCTCAGAAGTCAGCAACGTGGAAAACGTAAATATCTTGGGGCGCAGCGGGTCACGCTGCGAGGCATTCCGTCCGAGTGCGGGACTGGATGAGCCGGAGATCAGAAGCATCCAACGGTATCTCGATGCGGTTAGAAGCAATCTCCTATTCGCTAAAAGTGTCATCCTTGTTGAAGGCGACGCGGAAGAAATCCTCGTACCTGTCCTCGTCAAAGAAGTTCTCGGGGTGAGCCTCGATGAACTGGGCGTAAGCCTGATCAACATCCGCAGCACCGGATTTGAGAATGTCGCGGTGCTTTTCCACGACCTTAGAATAAGAAGACGCTGCGCCATCGTCACCGACCTCGACGCGACGTTCTTCAATACGGAGCCCGCCGAGGACGATACGAAGGCGATGAAGGGCGCGAAAGAAAAAGCAATCGGAGCCCAGGCGGCCGGGGTCGCCCGACGGGCAAGACTGACGGCGTTCAAGGACGGCAACGACTGGGTGTCCGTCCATTATGCTCCGAGAACCTTCGAAGTCGACTTCGTGGCGGCGGGAAACTCGGAACTCGCTGTTTCAGTCTTGAACTCGGTCTATAAGGACAATGCGACGATAGTTGCTGCAACTGCGGAATTGAGATCCAACGATCCGGCAGTGTTTGGCCGTCGAATCCTCGCCATGGCGGATTATGCCGGGAAGGGTTGGCTCGCAATCCAGATGGCCAAGCAGGTATCCTCCTCGACGCGCATCCCGGACTATCTGGTCGAAGCGATCTTTTCCGCCCATCGACCGATCGGTTGCGCTGTTCTCGCAAATATGATCGAGCACCGCCTGAAATTTCGCCAGGATCCCGCGGTGATCGGCGACGCACAGCTTGCCCAGCTCAGGGAGCAGGTAAGATCATTCCGCGCTGGCGAGCCGGCGATAGAGCCGCTCCGCGAAGCATTGATCGGTGCGGTCGCTGGCGACGTCATCATCGACGTCATGGGACATGCCTGATGGTTTTCGTATGGCAAAACGGCGACCTAAATGATGAGCAGACGGATGCCGTCCTTCATGACGGGAGCGTTTTCCTCGCTGCGTGTCCAGGGAGCGGCAAGACAAGAGCTCTCACTTACAAGATCGCTCTCGAGCTCTCGAAGCTGGAAAGTGAACGCCATTGGGTGGTCGCCATCACCTACACGCATCGTGCCGCCGAAGAGATCGCTGACCGTATCGAGAGACTGGGGGTCTCGACCGACCGCCTCTGGATCGGCACAATCCATTCATTTTGTCTCGACTGGATTATTCGGCCCTACGCTGTCTATCACGATTGGCTTGCCAACGGGTTCCGGGTGATTGACCAGCATGAAACCGATGACATCCTGACGGATCTTTGCCAGCAATCTCCGAATTTCGTCCGCCCCCTGGATTGTCGATATTATTTCACGACCGCTGGTTTCGAGCTTGAGGGAGCAAATCCGAACCGCCGAGCAGCAGCGACAGCCGTCCTGCAACGCTACTGGGATCGGCTTCAGGAACACCGGCAACTGGACTTCGAGATGATCTTGAGCTGCGCGCATGACTTGATCGCCAGCAATCCCTCGATTTCCGTGCTGCTCGGATCTCTATTCCGCTACATCCTTGTTGACGAATATCAGGACACCAAAGAGATCCAGTACGCAATTGTTGCTGCCATTCTAAGGGCATCGGCCGGAAACACGAGAACGTTTATCGTCGGGGACCCCAACCAGGCAATATACGGGTCCTTGGGCGGCTATGCGATGACTCTGGCAGAATTCGCGGCGCGCGCCGGCATCGATCTCGCCGAGAAAAGCCTGTCGAACAATTACCGCTCCTCCGAAAGGATCGTCGGCTATTTCTCGAACTACTGTGTCGTGCCTGCGGTCATTGAGGCTGTCGGCAAAGACCGCGACTACGGAAGCTTCATTTCCTTCGACCAGGAGATCAATCACCAAGAGCTGGATGATGAGATCGTGCGGCTCATTCGCCATAATATCGAAACGCTTGGAATTTCGCCGCACGAAATCTGCGTTGTAGGACCGCAATGGGTGCAACTGGCGGCGATAACTCGACGCCTCGTGGCGGCGCTACCCGAATACAATTTTGACGGCCCGGGCATGGCGCCGTTTTCTCGAGACCAAGACAATATCTGGTTCAAGATATCTCGGCTTGCATTGACTAGGCCAGAGCCACAAATGTTCGTTCGAAGGATGCGCTGGGCCGGCGAGGTTCTGGAGCATTTTCGGTCTGTAGGCATCGACACGTCGAAAACCTCTCGACGGGATCTTTTGCGCCACTGCAATCAAATTGAGATCCTGATCGACGATGGCCTCGAATACCTAGAGCTGTTTTTTGACGAGCTGCTGCTGGCGCTCGGGATCGACATTGCGCTGTTTCCATCGCTCGATGATCATCGCACGGCATTTTTCGAACGGTCGAGAATCCAAATCGAACGGCTGGAAAACGCCGGCGTGCAAGCGGTATCCAACATTGCGATGTTCAGGCGCGTGTTCGCGGCGCGCTCCGGAATCACGATATCAACTATTCACGGTGTCAAAGGGGCTGAATTCGATTCCGTGATAGCATTTGCGCTGCTCGAAGGCATGGTTCCGCATTTCGCTGATCCTAATGCGCTGGATAGCGCCAAGAAGCTCCTATATGTGATTGCATCGCGCCCGCGAAAGAACCTTCATTTGATTGCCGAGGTCGGGCGGGTCAATGGGATCGGCGAGCCGTACGAGACGACAAATATCCTTGCCGAGTACGTTTTCGGTTATGACTTGATGGAAGCCATTGAGTAGGCGTTACCAAGACCGCCGCATAAACCAGGCCTCGGCTTTTGGATTTTCGATCATAGACGGCCGACACGCGTAATGGCCATTGTCGATAGCGGCCGGCAGGCTTTTGCAGCGAGACTTCCCAAATAATCGGTGGGAATGGCCAAATAGCAATTCCCGGCCTTAAGACCTGCGGCCTGTAGAATTCGGATGGTGCCAAAGCGTCCTCGGTCAGACTTCTCCGTCAACGACCATTGAGGTGGGAAAACCACCGTGTGGCTTCGCGATGAACGCTAGGCGCGCCTTACGGAGTGGCCACGTCTTGTCGCGCCACCAGTAAAACTCCAGATGCGATCTGCCCTGCGCGCGGATTTCCGACTCGATGCCGCGGCTTTCGTGTGTGCCCGGAACCGCGAGAAAAGTTCCTGTCACGATGCAGCGCGTGCTGCCCCTCGCGGTGCGCTCGGTGTCGAAAACAGCGTCGCCGATGCAAATCCCCATAAAATCCGTGCAGCGCTGTCCCTCAGGTGTCTCGATGATGAGATCGCCCGACTTGCGATCAAAGTAAATTTTCACTCGACTACCGGTCTTGGGTGGCTGATGAGAGACATGCGGAATATCCATTTTCTACTCCTGTGGTAGTCGTATTGGCGCCTGCGAGGCTTTCGCAAGCACACCGGGAGAGTTTTCCTGCTCCGCAGGAAGGTCGAAACGCGGATCAGTGAGATCCAGCGCGCCATGCCGCATCAGCGCCTTCTCAAGCCGACCGAATATCCACTTATAGGCTTGGGGCGTGAGCTCCATATGCGGTTTTCTCATGATGGCCCGTCGCGGATTGAGATTGCCACCATTCCCGGCGTTCAGATTGCGCTGCGTTGGAGCAAAAGAACTCGGACCGAGTTCGGCCATCATGTCGGCCATGGACACCCCCGCTGAAAGCGGTCCGTTGATGAAGACGGGATCGTGGACGCGAACATAGTGCGGCCAATTCTCCTTCCAGGCTCTCACTGACACGTCGGCTGGCGTGGCGTCATCCAGAATTGGCCTATGCTCCCTCCCGATGGCGCGGCCGTAGATGACGTAGTCGCTCCGTGCCTGAACCATGCGCGCCATGAACATGATGGCCCCATCTCGGACCTGGCGGGGCCGCTTTCCACTCGGGTACGTGCAAGCCCAGTGCGAACCGGAACGAATAACTTCCTCGTCGATCTGCATGGATAGCGACGCGCGGTTGTCCGCCCTTCCAAAGAATTTCACGAAAGACTGGACAGGCGCATCCGTCGGAGACTCCAGCACCAAGGGCGATGCAACGTTCACGGTCTCTCCGAAGTCGGGCAGAGAAACGCTATCTCTCGTCCCGACACGGTACGGGGCGAGAATTTGACGCCATTGCTGGATTTGGGCTTTCGACAAATCGTGTTTGGTGTTGGACCATAGGCGATCGAAGTAACTCTGGCACTGTGTGGCGATAGCGGGGTCATCAGCGGTAAAGCCGAACTCCTTGTTCTGAAACATGGCAGCTTCAGTGAGATTGGCGCTTGTCACGATCGCCCGCCTGGCGCCGAAGATATACATTTTGGAATGGAGGCCGATGACCCCGCGGATTTTCGCTCCGCTCTGGAGGAGGAGATCCAGCGCGTCCAGATCGCTTACCCCTGCATTGAAGGCGTTGAGGTCGAAGCGAGTGATGACGCGAATATCATGGGGACGATGGGCGAAAACCAGGCGCTCCACGGTCCGCTTCTTGATGAAGGGACACACGATCGACACCGTTTCGGGTCTTTCCCACATACCAGCATCCAGTTCGTCCGACCATCCAGAATCCACCAATCTGAAGCTCAAGGGCAATCCTCCCGGTCAATACCGCCGGTGTGCGCGTAAAATCGCGCCCGTCGCCTTGCCTGATGCGACCTCGATCCCGACGAGGATCTGGATGCGAGGTTTCTGGAGTTCCTTCACGGCCAAAGCGAGCGGGGTGGCGTCGTCCATTTGCGTCCATCTATCCACGAGGTTGGCGATCTTGAGCAGGTCCGAAACAGTGTGATCTTTTAGATCGATCATTCCGCCTAGTCCCTTGGCGCGTTCCGAGATGAAGCGAATGGCGTCGACCACGGTGAACGCTGCGGTCGGACGCCCCTTGTCATCGAGGCAGATGATTGCCTGGTGCTTTTCGTCGAGCAGTTCGGCCAGTTCGCCCAACCCCGTCTCCGGTTTGACCGGCACGAATGCAGGGTCGAGCTTCGCGGCCAGCGTATTGGCATTGGTCCCGTCCCGGCGAGGGCGCGTTCTCACGACCGTGCTCAGAGTTGAGTAATGCTTCATCCAAGATGCCGTTTCCGTGCATCGCAATTCGATCAGCCGCACGATCTTGGCGTGAATGTCGGTCACGTTCAGATCGAGAACCGGTTCGTGATGGGCCACGCGATTCCGGAAGACATTGATCGGCTTCACCAGGTTCTGGATCTCCTGGCGGCTTTGGCCGTGCTGCAGATTCGGGAAGGCGATATTGACGGTGGTGCGCCAGAGAGCACCGTATTCGGGCCGGAAGAGGTTCGACCAAAAATCGAAGGTGAGTGTTGCGACGATCTGATCGCGCGGCGCGTTGGCGCCTGCCCTCTGTATTGCCTTGTCGAGCGTCGCCAGCCCGTTTCCCGTCAGGGTCTGATCGCGGAAGGTGGCGTCCTGATGCCAGCTCGCTCCGAACCTTGCGACAAGGATATCGTCGACGGCGTTTCGCAGCGTCACTTCCGCCACATTCAGCGGATAAAGGAACGCCTTGGCGACCCGGGCATTGTAGAGGTACAGTGCCATCGCATATTCTTCGTGATTGCCCCCCTTTGCGAGGTAGGTTGCGAAGCGTGGCTCTGAAATCGAGGCCCGGATGGCCTGCAGCTGCGCCGGCAGGTAGGGAAAAGGAACTTGACTTTCTGCCATATTGCGTAGATAACCACCCCAAGCAGTCGAACAGGCCCCACTGGCTTGCCATGCGCCTTCGACATCGATTTTTTGTGCACCAGGTCAGGCCAGCCCTCACCTGGTGTTTCAATTTCTAAGATGTGATTCACACGGTCGCAAGCAGTAGAGTTGCTCCGAGTGTGCTGCCGAAAGGCGGTCCCGCGTCCAGGATTTCGGACATCGTGGCTGGGAGCGTGCTCGCCGACCACGTCCCGATTATTGCATCGCCTGACTGTGCCTGATGGTCTGCGCCAGCGCCTCGACAACCTGCGGGAACCGTTCCGGATCGCGTACCGCTGACTTGAGCTCGTCAGCCCAGCCAGGTTTCGATGTGCTCCATTTTGCCATCATACCCTGGCCAATTCCGCGGTGGCGGATGAGAAACTCGCCAATCATGGCCGGTACGCGTGCGGTAATGAAATTCGCATTGGCCGGCTTTGCCCTCGCCACGATGACGAAGGCATTCGCGAAACTCACCAGATCATCTTCGCTGGCAAGCTCCTTCATGAGTTCCAAGACAGCGCCTGAGGGCGTATTGTAAGCTTTGGAGCCATGTTCGGCGATCGCCTGGGCAATCCGTTCTGCTGTTTCGACATTCACTTTCGGCACCTCTTCGCTAAGGCTGGTGAGCGCTTCGGCCCTGGCCCGGCGCTCGGCAGCGAGTTTCTTGACATCTGCGGCATCTGCCGCCGTCGGCACCCATACGGTGACCTTTTGCCATCCCTCCGCGGCGCGCAGCTCGCGCTGTCGCTTCATGCGGTCGGTGACTGTCTTGTCGGTCATGCAAGCTCCGTAGTGCGACTACGGGAGAGCATAGGGCGTAAGCCTACTACGGTCAATCTCAAACTGTATCGCTTGAGTATGATGTTGGAACGTTCACGGTTATGTGCCAAGCAGCAAGATCAGCTCGAAAGACAAGCCGTCAGTCCGCGTACGTTGACATCCCCCACCTGGCGACATATATGTCTCCTCGGAGGCTTTGAACGCGGCAACGCGGGCATTGCCTTTTTTATTGGCCGTTTCGAACGGCCGGCCTTAGATCCTTGATCTGCTTTATCCCCCAGATTTTCTCGCCCCCTTCCGTCTCGCGGCTGAACCGAATTCGTTTCACGCGGTTTGCCAACCCCTCCAATTCCGGGCGCGCGGGCGCGGTCATCCCGTTCAGGCGCAAGCCCCAACTGACTACGTAGGCGACGATATCGGTCAGCTGAATCAGCGTTGTAAGGTCGCTGTGGACAAAAAACGGCTCCGGAATAATAAGCCGCGACCGCACTCTGCCGTTCCGGGTCCTGATGAAATAGTTCGAAACCTGGCCCAGAAGCACGTGGCTCTGCGCCTTGTCGAGTTCATCGAATACCAGGTATCCCATGGGATCACCGGGCAATCCATTCAGGAAATAGTAAAACCGCTCGAACAAGAAGGCGTAGTCCTTGCGCATGGCATCGTCACTCGGCGGCCGGGGAGCCTCTTGCGGAACCATTGTGGCGAACACCTGTGCCCCATGGCCGCGAGCCAGATCCAACGCGAATTCGCAGTAGGCGATTTTCGCCTGCGCGAGAGCAGTCAGCCTTTCCCGGGTCACAGCGGTTCCGTCAGTCAAGATTTCCCGAGCGAGGTGACTGCGCTCGTTCACGTCAAACGGTGGCAACTGCGCTGCATGCTTGTAGGTCTTCTGTTTGAGCAGCTCCTTTGCCTTGGCTTCCTGACCATAAGCCTGATACAGGCGCATGCCGAAAATGTGCTGTTGCGCATCGGACAACTGCCGGATCAACGGCCAGATCTTGCGGTCTTCGATTGCGACGCCGGCAAGCACCTCATAGGGCGAGTTTCGCCGGTCTTGGCCAGACTCATCAATGAACAAGGCCCAGCTCATGCGTCTCTCGCCGCCGGCTGTGCATTGGATGGCTGTTTGCCCTTTGGTCGCGGTCTGAAGCCCGGCTTCTCAACGGCCTTACGAGCGGCCTTCGCCGACTCTTCAGCTTCGCGAAATTCCGGTTCAAGCTCCTGAAGGCGTTTGACGAGGCCGCTCAGATCATAAGTGTTGCTGAGCTTTCCGCCATTGGCACTACGGCGCTCGATACGCCGGACGAGGCCAGCTTGTTCGAGTTCGGCGATATATCGCTGAACCTGCCGCTCGCTGAGACTGAGCCTGAGTGCCAGGGTCTCCTTGCTCGGATAGGGTTTGCGCTCTTTGTCCCACCAGAAATCGCAAAGCTGCAGAAGCACGGCGAGCTGCGTCGGATTGAGCCCGATCCGCTGCTGCGCGCGCAGCAGAAGCGACGGAACGAGGCAAAAGCCAAGCTCAATGACTTGCTGGCCCCACTTGTCGGCGGATGCCTTGCTCGTCTTGATCGTGGGTGCGGGTGTTGCGTCGGCTTCTTGAGAATTTGTTGTGGTCATGTTAGTGTCCTTTCAATCGGCTGTGGGACACAAATGCGCTGTATCTTTTGAGGTTTCAAGGCTCGACATACGGACATATACGTCTAGTGGGAACTAGACATAGGCGTCTCATGGGCACTGGTCAAGGGTGACCGCCGAAGAAAGACGTAATGCTAATCGCAGATGAAGCGGGATAGCAGATAAACGAGTAACATTTCACCAGTGGACGTTGATGACTGGTGGGTCGCGCCAATTTTCTCAAATCGCCGCCGTTTTGATCCGAGCCTACTTGCGACCGGCTCTGTTCTCACTCTTCCAGGTCTGTGGCACTCAAACGGGCCGGAACAATTACATCTTGTCGGCGGAGAGCGTTGCGAACTTCGCCGACGGAGTAGGGGGGTGCGCGTCGATGAACTACTTGGTGGCAATTCGCGCACAGGGGTACGAGGTCGCGAATAGGATCAACTTCGTACTCGCCTTGTCTTGTCGCCAACGGGACTACGTGATGAACGTGGATCAGATCAGCGCCGATCGTGCCGTATTGTTCTTCAAAACTCATGCCGCACGCCTGGCAGCGCAAACCGTAGTGGGCGAGACATAACCTGCGGGCCACTTCATTGCGTTCATATGTTGTCAGTTCCAGCGCTCGCGTTGCCCCTTCGAAGAGTGGTGCTGTAACGGTCGGAGCCTCCTTCGGAACAAGTGGTGGAGGCAGAACCCCAAAAGTGAACTCCCCTGCCACCCCTGTCACGTCAATGTTCCAGACACCAAACTCTCCGATCGATAGGCTCGATTGCGGAGGATTCGAATGGACGAGTGACCGCATCTCGCCTGTCGTGGCGTCTCGCCAAATCTCGCGCATATCTGTGTTGCGTTCGTGGAAGTACCACGCAGGCCACTCTCCCAATTGGCCCAACCACGACTTGCCCCGTCGATAGCTGCGAACAGCGATGCCCATCACGTGCTCAGGTGTCGGGACGGCGATGCTGATCCTGAATGGGGGAGACGGTTGGTCCCCCGGCGGGATAAGGTAGACATAATTTTTTGTCTTCTTAACCAGAGTCCATCCGCGCCGAGGCAGTATGACGCTTAGCGTCAGGGAAGCACCGAAACGAAACGTCCCAGACCCGTATTTCTTCGGAGCATTTCCGCTGGGCGTCAATTCTAGGATCTGAATCGGCCAGCCGGGCGGCGTATGGGTCTCGGTCGCCGGCTCGTCCATTTCAAACTCGTTTTCATCTGTATTCATAGATTGAGCCGTCAAACGCCGGACGGCGCAGCTGTTGCGAGCCGGGCTGTGGATGCGGGTGCGGTATCTGATGCTAGGCTTGGCATGGTCACCTCCTGACCAGGAAATGTATTAGTTTTTTGGTCAGTATCCCTCTACTCAGAACTACTCGGCGGTTCGCATGGGGAGAACTTGTCAGGACGTCATTGGTCAGCCTGTGACATAGTCGGCTCGTCATTTTCGGGGGACATCGAGCGGTCAGATGTGACCATTTCCGGGTAGATGGCTTGAAGCCTTGTGATCGCGCTCATGGCTATGCCGGGAGCGCAGATGTGAACGCCGATGTCGCCCCACGGAAAATCTGGATCGGCAGAGGCAGAAGCCCAATTCAAGCTGGTGACAACGAGATTATCGTCATCCCAGGCGACGAACTTTCCGTGGAGCGGTATTTTCTTCGTTCTCACCAGGGCCAGCCCGTTAGAGCCGGCCTCTTCAGCCAAAGCTCGGGTATGCCGATTTTTCAGCGGCCCGGTGGGCTTTGTATAGATAACGACTGCTTCCACGCCAGTGCGACCGGCGGCCGTCTCACCCTGCATGATCGCACCAGGTCGGGCGGTCGAGCCGAGTAAATTGCTCCCGACGATGAAACGCTGCTGAGCCGAGCCACTTCCTTCTCGGATCAATCGATCATGGGCGTCGCCGATGACCAGCGACGCGTTTGCTATTCCAGTTCCCCGTGGTGTCCGGCGCAGCTCGCGCGCGGTCAGGCCCATCTCGTTCGCGATTGGATCGGCGAGACCTCGACGACCGACCATGTTCTGGAGTGCGGCGGCAACATCCGCAACAACGTGTTGATCCCGCAAGACAACAGTCAGTTCGGTTGCCTGGAAGGGAGACGATAGCCAATTGCACGAACCGACGGCCGCGATCCAACCGTCGTGAGGTGTATCTATGAGGATCAGCTTGGCGTGAGAGCCAGTCGAACGCATATGGATACGAAACCGATCCCGCAGATCAGGATCATCTCGAACTGCATTTGCGATCTGCAAGGCCTGGGTTGCGTTACGCTGCTCGGTTTCTTCGTCTTTCTGAGCGCCCCACAAAAGATCGAAGGTGATGCCTCGTGCACATGCGGCCTTTATTGCCGGAGACAATGCCACGAAACGCTTTGCGTCAAGGAACGTCGAATGAATAATGGCCCGCCGATGCGCCTGAGCAAGCAACTGTTCAAAACACACGCCCTGAGCACTTCCTCCAATAATCAGGTCATCGGGCCGGAAATCGCAAGGATGGACGAGAGGGATTGCCTGAAGCGCATCCTGCGGTCCGACGTAGCTAACTGAAACCTTTGTTGTGCCGGCTCGCGCTCGAGCCGCATCGGCGACGATCTTGTTAAGTCTGGGGCCGGCCGACTCCGGCAGCCCTTGCGCGACCCCATCGATGACCTTGAGAACCATATACTCGTCATCACGAGTAACCGCGGTGCGGCCATCCACCAGAGCCACTTGTTCATCCCAGCCGCGGGCGGCAATATCGGACAGCCGATCCAAATTTGCCGAATGCGACATTGAAGGTCCGCCTCCCTCGACCGAAATCACCCGCACTTCCGCTCCCCCCTGACGCGCTATTTCGAGCTTGGAAGGAGAGTGCAGCCAGATCTGACCAGTGGGAAAAAAATCTCCGGTGGCCCATTCCACCACGAAACTCACCCGTCGCGGAATGCGCTGCGGGAAAGTCGGCAACGGCTCGCCACTGCTGACTGCCTTGAAGCCGAAGGGGCTTGCCCGAAAGGCAACTGCCCCATTATTGACCGTTACCTCGACGAGGCGGAAACGCATCAATCGCGCTATTGAGGCGATGATCAATTGAGACGGTATATTGGCCTCCGCCACAAGTTCAGGGACCGCTTTTGCATCTCTCGCGATCGACCAAAGCACCATTTCTTCAATGACGCTCCAGCCCCGGACCCGGTCGATGCCGACCTTGCATGAGACACGGAAGACGGGAATGGCGATGAGAACACTCATTTCGTCGTCCCGAGAAATTTAGCGAGGGGGATCACGGTGGCGAGCGGTACATCACACCGAAGACGCGTCTCAAGGTCGGTGATCGTATCGGTGATGGTTGTCAGGAAGGATAGATTATGCGTCTCCGTTTCTGGATTCACACCCCGAACCGCTTCCCGGAGAAAAGACAGGCTGCCGACGATAATCAACTGGGATTTCGCTCGGCTCAAAGCGACGTTCATGCGGCGATGATCGCGCAGGAACCCGAGGGCACGCCCTCCAGACATTGGATTATTGCGTACGAGCGAGAGAACGACGACATCAGCTTCACCCCCTTGGAAGGAATCGATTGTTCCCACGAACGCCCCGTTGCTCCGGACGGATCGAAAATCATCCAGGTGTTGAAGAGAATGCCTCCGCTCCCGAGTGACGGCTTCATGCAGCTTGTCGACCTGCGCGTTATAGGGTGAAAGTATGGCCAGCGTCGGAGGTTTCGAAGGGTCGCGAGCCCGCAGATGCTGCAGCACCGCTACGACGGTCTTGACCTCGCTCGGATTGTGCCATCGAGGCGACCCTTTTTCCATCGGCTCTGCCTGGCCAGTCGCGCTCACATGAGGGGCGTCGATGACCACGACCGGAGATGCAGGCAATCCATTGAGGTGGGTCACAGGCGCGGGCTTCAATTCTGCGGCTTCGGCACGCCGTGCCTCCGTCGTCAACCGACCCTGGTAGAACGCCTTGGAGACGATCTCGGCAATGGCCGGGTCCATTCGGCGTTGCTCGGACAACGTCGCGGCGATGGCGCGATGCCCCGGGTTGGCGAGCGCGCGATTTTCGTCCTCCGTGACTGCAGTTCGAAACGGCTCGAGCAGTCGCACTGCCAAGCTCGCAGTATCTCGTAGTCGTTCATCGGATTTGGCGATCTCTTGCAACTCGTCGAGTTCGCCATCCCGCAAGAGAGGTGCAACGAGCGTCTCCACCAACCCCAAAGCGCGCTCCGTGAGGCTGTGATCGCTCAAAACCTTCAGGAGACGTTCCGCATCGAACGGCGGCAGCTGATTGTGGTCTCCGATCAAAAGGCGGCGTCCTGAAAGCATGAGCGGACCAACCAATTCTGGGCCTGTTGCTTTCGCAGCTTCTTCCACCAAGACCCAGTCAAACTGGGCGCGCGCTTCCACCAGACGCTCGATGTCGGGAGAGTTGGCAGTGGAGATCACGATGTTCGCTGCGTCGAGAACTAGGTTGGCGACCGCGCCCAAATCCGATCGCTGTTCTTTGGACAGAGCATTTTTCTCGGCTTCGCGCCGTTTCGCGGCTTTGTGCAAGATGGAAAGCCGCTCCCGCAATGGCGCCGGCGCGCTCTTCGCCATATTGCTGCTGTCGAGGCCGGCGATATAGCCAAGTCCGACCTTCTGCACCTCGTCATCGTTCGTCGGGCGTTTCTCCCCAGTTGCCGAACGCACGACAAGGAGAGCGTTGAGTGCGTTCGCAGCCAATGTTTCCTTTATCTTTTCCTGCAGATTGTCGAGAGCGTCGTGACCCTGAGCGCTCACCAAGAGGCGTGACGACCTGTCCGATACAAATCGACGTCGGACGACTTCCGTCGCCAGTTTCGTCTTCCCGACGCCAGGCGGTCCAACCACGAAATAGCCAGGCAGAGTGGACCAGAGACCCTTGAAGGCATTTTGTTTGGGAACGTCGAGATCCAGAAATTCTGGATCCTGCATCTCCGCATCGCTCAACGCCTCTCGACTCGAGCGTCGAACCCGCCAGGGGTCGGCCAACATCTCGGCGAGATCCGCGCGCGTGTTCAAAGCCTTGATGTTGCGCAGCCGGCGAGCGATGACTTTTTCGGTGCCTGCATCACGCTCGATGCGAAGGAAATATGGGCCATCTGGAGGAAGGTCCTCATCCACTTCAAACCGATAAGCGCGGCGGCCTCGATGCTCCACAAGATCAACGAAATTTGCAGCAACGTCGTCCAGCCGATTTGCTCCGAGACTGGGGGCCTGGCTGAATCGCCACTTGGCATCGGCATCCTGGTGCTCCTCTTCGAAAAGGCGCCGAAGAGCGCTTCCACTGTCGTGAAGCCCGACTTTCTTCCCGATAGCGTCTCTGTCGTTGTTGGGTTCTGCTCGACAGATCACAAACCGGCGTCCCTGAGCGCGCGTCCTGTCGAGTATCTGGACCGGAAAGACGTCTAAAGCCTTCACGACGGCTTCTATTGCCTGCAGCAGGATGAGCGCCTGACGAACGGCGCCCACCTCGTCGATAGGCGCGTCCTTGGCCGCAACCGCAAACGCGCTCCAGTCCAAAATGTCGGGACCGATCCGCGCTGCAGTTTCCTTTGCGTCCCGACTGTTCAGGGCAACAGTCACACGCTGAGTAATGCGGTGCTCATCGACCTCGTTAAGGCTCAGTCGTCCGTTCCTGATTTCAAGACCGCGGCAGATCGCAATGTCCCAACGCATTGCGCCATCGTCACGAAAGCCGTGAAGGCGGTACACCATATTGTCAGTGACAAGGCGAATCGAAGATGTCTGCGGATCGAAGGATTTTGGCACCAATAGCGTCGCCCCGCCATCAATGTCGGCTTGTGCCCATTGAAGCTGACGGCGCCATTCGTCAACGGCGATCTCGCCGTCGGTAGCGTCATAGACAGCAGCTCCAAGCTTTGCGGAGGCATCAAAGATCAGCACGAAAGTGCCAGCACGTGCCGTCGTCGCTCGACCCAAACTGACGATCAGATCATCGATGGCGCGACTTATGGATTCTGCGTCCAGCTGCTCCATTCGTGCGGGACGAATGAGGCGCTTCAAGAGGACACGTTCCGAGATTTGAAGTGCGATTGGGGAGTCGATGTCCGACCGGAGGCCGACATCTCCACTTTCTGTCATCTCCAGCCCAAAACAATGCGCGATCAGCAGACCCAAAGCACGCCAGTCAGAGGCGAAAGAGTAACTCTCTGCTCTCTGGGTCTGGGCTACATTCGGGGCCGCGATCTTTGCATGAGATCGATCATCACTGTCGGCATTGAGCCATAGGCTCCACTCGAATCCGCCAAGCTGGAAATCCGGCTCATCGGCCAGATCAGTCATGATCACTTCCGGGGTCAGCCGACCATGAACAAGCCCCTGAGAATGGACGATGCCAAGGGCGGTTACGAGACGCTGGATGTTGCGCCAAAGCAAGGTCCTTGGCCTGGGCGCCCCCAGGTTACGCACCCAATGGCTTTTCGGCGCACGCTTTAGGCGTTCATCCAAGGGGCGCCCGACCCGTTCAAGAACGACACCAAAATTTTCGTCGTCTTCGACAAACTCCAGAATATCGACGATGACTTCGCGTGCACTGGTATATGCCATCACGCGTTGAACCTGGCGCATCTCGTGACGCCAGAGGCCGCGCAGGTCGTCATCGACGTCCGTGCCGGTCTTGTGCCACAGCTTCAACACTCGTTCTTGACCGGTAACTTTGTCCTCGACCTCGAACATGGCAGAGCGCAGCGTCGCGCGGTTCCCCGGTGCGACGGCATCGCCCACGAAAGTGAACCTATCCTCCAAGGTGGGTCTATTCGATTTCGGCTTTTTGCCACCAGCCATGTTGTGACGCACGCTCCCGAATCAAGAATTCGAAATAGATAATACGACGGCAGGTAGTACCTCTCTCATATCTTTCTTTGTTTCGGGTGCTATCGAGACTGCAATTTCACCGCTTTACACAGACTGGAACGCTCCGGTGTGTTCGATACTACTAATTTTAGCCGGCGGAGACGGAGGGGTTAGTGCGATCGCGCGGTGTGATCACATTCGGGATACTGATTGCACCCAAGAAACCCGCCGTTATCGCGGCCTTTCCTCTCGACCAACTGGCCGATACGGCATTTAGGACATTGATGCAGGGGTTCGCCATCGATGGATTCAAATCGTAGATTGTCGCCGGCAATTTCCGAGAGCTCACGGATGTATCGTGAAGGCTCGCGGCTGTTCGTCAGCAGAAACACACCCCGGCTCGCGCGGGTCAATGCGACATAGAAGAGGCGACGCTCCTCGGCAAACTCGAAGGTTTCTGGTCGTGGCATGACCAGATTGAGAAGCTCGTCGTCCTCAATCCGGCTCGGCACCCCGTAATCGCCTTCGCTGACATCGAGCAGGATCGTGTAGTCGGCCTCAAGCCCTTTGGCGCGATGGAATGACAGTCCCGAAACCTCGATGTGCTCAAGTTTTGGCGGTGCACCCCTGAACGGATCGAGTTGGTTGTAGCGCCACAGCACCATCACCTTGAGCTTTCCGCGTCCATCGCTCCGCCATTGCCCCGAAATCCCGCCGAGGAAAGTATCGAGACGTCGCAATAGCTGGTGACACGCCTTGCCGAAATCCGGCTTGCTCCAGTCACCACTGATCGGAATGACCCGTATCGACCGCGGAATAGCCGCTCGTGTCGAGCGTACCGACTTCTTTAGCTGAGCCGAATTTCTCTGCACGAAACTGGCGGCCGTCTCTGCGATCAGCTGATTGCAACGATAAGTCTGCTCCAGACGACCTTGCCAGCTCGCTCCGAAATTCGCCTCGAACTGCGTGAAGATGGTTATGTCCGAGCCGGCAAAGCGATAGATCGACTGCCAGTCGTCACCGACGGCAAAGATCTTGGTGAACGGTTTCTGGTGTTTAAGCGCCTTGATCAGGT
The DNA here is from genome assembly GCF_001664485.1 of Rhizobium sp. N324. Classification (NCBI taxonomy): domain Bacteria; kingdom Pseudomonadati; phylum Pseudomonadota; class Alphaproteobacteria; order Hyphomicrobiales; family Rhizobiaceae; genus Rhizobium; species Rhizobium sp. N324. The sequence goes on from NZ_CP013633.1 coordinate 27,737, forward strand.
TCGCGCGGGGTTCCGAGATATCCTGGAACTCATCGACGAGGATCAGGGAGTAGGGGCTCTGACACTTCCCCGTCTCAACGAGCCGTGTGGCATTAGCGATCATCGAGTCGAAATCGATGCGATTGTCCTCCTCCAGCTTCCGGGAATAGGATTCCGTGATCTTCCAGATCGCCTGAGCGAATTCTTGGGCGCGGGTCCGGTCATGGAGCGATTTGGCACGTTCAAGCAGCATGTCGAGGGTCAGATGGCTGGCGCGGATGTGCTTGATGCAGACTGCAACCAGCTTGTGATAATGCTTGATGACCACAGGCTCGAGAACCTTGACGATTGCCGTGTAGTTTCTTTGTTCGAGCGGAATGCCTCCTTTCGTGATTTCTTCCTGTAGGACTGTGAGCAGCGATCCGTCGCGCGCTTGCGCCGATGTTGTCTGGAATACGTCCATTCCGGCTTTATGGTATGCGGTCATCTTCTGTTCGGCATGGGTGACGTAGTTTTCGAACGGAGAGGAACCGTCCGCATTGATGGCGAGGTGCTCATGGATGGTGTTGCTGGCAGGGTAATGGAAGTCCGGATGCACATGTCGGATCTCGCCAATATCCTCTTCAATGGGGATCTGACGTTCATACTCGAATTCGACGGAGTGCAGCCAGAGCCAGTTGACGATGGCGTGCTCCTGGAGAGACTTCACATAGACGCCAGCCATCGTGCCAATAGTCGCATTGCCTTTCCGTCGACGGGTTGAGAGGTAGCGGTCGTAGTCTGCTTTGGAATCGAACGCCTCTGCCGGAATATCCGCCTTGGGATGAAGGACGAGGAGATTGACCCAGAGCCGGGCGAATTCCGGGTCCGATCGCAGCAATTCGTCAATGATCTGTTCGATGATCTTGGCTTCGCCGGCGGGGTGTTCCACCCAGTCAGCCAGCTGTGGCGGGCGGCCTTCCACCTCTTCGATAATGCCGCGACCAAGCGCATGAAACGTGGTCACCTTGCTTTCCAGATCGTCCGGATCGACCGCCAGCTGCCGCGCTATTCGCTCCTTCAGTTCGTCGGCTGCGCTTTTGTTGAAGGCGAGCACGAGAATCTCCTCCGGGCGATAAAGCTGCTTGTCGAGGACATAGGCGACCTTGCCGACCATCGTGGCGGACTTACCGGAGCCGGCGGAGGCGACAAGAAGATTGTTGTCTTCCAGTCGAATGCAAGCTTCGCGCTGCTGATCGGACAAGGACCGACCGTCCAGATCGTCGAAGAACGATCGGTATCTCGCCAGCTCGGCCGAGACAAACGCATCGTTATATCTATGGCGCACATCCGGATCGGTGATGAAGGCGAGCGATCGGGGAAGCGTCGCTTTCAAGGTGGTCGTCATCAATTCCGGATCAAACAGGGGGTGCGAAAGCGCGACTGCGGCTTCACCATCCACACTGGCAATAGCACGCGCAAGGTCAGCTTGGGCGAGATATTGGCGTTGACCTTCCACTATACCCATCAGTTTCGTATCCACCGCGTTCAGATGCTCGGTATCGGAGCCGATCAGATCGAAGAGGTGGTTGTTAATGAAACTGTAGAGATCGGCCGCGAGCCGGGTTGCGGCCTCTTCTCCAAGGCAGGGCAGGCTGTAGACATTGTTGCGAGACCGGACTTCGACCGAATGCCAGAGCAACGCCTTGCCAACGGAAATGGCTGCAATATCCAGGCAGGCGAGATGGTTGGCGCCGTTTTGTCTAATTTGTACCGTCGCCGGCAAAGACGGGCGCAGCGTTACCGTCCATTTTCCCTGGGGAAGGAAGCGCGCAAAGAATCCAGGCCGGTATGTTCGAACACGATCAGACATCAGGGCTACGCTCTACCAGAACATTCAGTCCGGAAGCCACGCGCAATCGATCCAGTGTCGCTCGTATCGTTTCGCGAATTCCGTCATCTCCTGGATATTCGCCCGAGGTGTCTGGCAAGCTCGGGCGCAGGTGGTAACCACATCGCGGTAAAACGCAGGCGAAACCGGCCGGATGCCTTCGTAGTTCACAATCAGGTCGGGAAGGCGTTCCGTGATCGTCTCGCCGCGAGGGGCCATGATAATAGTCGGCGGTGTGCTATGGGCATTGATCAAGACGTACCTCCAGCTCGGATCGGCCTGTCCCTGAGCTGGAACGAGCTCGCAGGGGCAGGCATCACCGCCCCCGGAGATCTCCTGATAGATTGCTTCGATCGCCTGGGCTTTTCTGGCGATCAGAACGTAAGGTCCCGCGGGCGTATAGCCGCCCATCCGTTCATCGTATTCGATACCCAGTAGATGCCGCAGGTCGTAGTGGGTCGACTTGGCGAGCGTTGCGCGTTCTGAGGTAAACCACTGGAGTTGGCGCAGGGTGATCCCGGCTTCGGCTGCGACCTCTTTCGACGGGTTAGGCCAGCAGGCTACCAGGTTCCTGGCGATTTCAGGGGTATTGTCGTGCTCTTCGTAGACTGGGAATTCGTCATCGTCGTCATCGGTATCCTCCGACGGCTCCTCTCCCAGAAGCAGCCAAGTTCTTCGGCTCATGCCGTCGTGATGAAAATAACGGGGCTGATCTGGTGGGAGCGACGTCTCCCAGGATGACAGCCATGGGCCAGCCTCCCAATCCATCTCTTCGAGAGGAACAGATGACGGGTTGCGCATCGGCAAATCCAGCCATCGCTCGATGCCATCCTCCAGTTTTCGATTGCTCAGGCCGCGAGGACTGCGGCTCGCTCGCCAATCATGATCTGCATGTGCATCCAGACATAGCGCTTCCACGGATGCCGCCAGCGACAGATCGACCGGGTCGTGCCGTCGCGACAACCATCGGGAGGCATCATGAGCCGAGCGCAGGGATGCAGGAACCGTCTTATCCTTGGCGTCGGCAACCTCAAGGCGCACGTCGATCCTGGCGAGATCCGCCACCAGCTCGGGATCTGCCTGTGCCACATAGCGGTTGACGCGAAGAACATCCGGCATGCCACGCAACCCCTCCGCGTCCCTCCAGGCTGCCAACAGCACCGCGCGCAACGATTTACGCTGGCCGACGCTCGAGAATGTCAGCCAACGGATTGGCAAGCCGGCGACGGTGATGCCGTAGAGTATGATGGGATCCAGCTTGCGTCGCTTCGCATCGGCAAGCCTTATGGGATCGCGGACAGCGACGATGCCATGCTGAGGGTGATGAAAAAGAAACTTCGCAATCGATACGAAAAAGTGGTGCTCTCTTTGTGGCTGCTGCGCCCTATTATTCATGGCTGTTCCCGAATGACCAAATCACTGCTCATAATCTTACGATTTTGAGGTCGAAGCCCAAATTCTTTTCCGCATCGGGCAAAAAAGGCTGTACGCGCGGGTTCAGGGAAACCGTGTGGGGGTGGAGCGGTTCGGAATTATGCGCGCCGGTACGCTCCCGTGGACAGCAGTTTAGACGGAAGAGCCTGCCAGCAAAAATACTTTGTCGCGAAATCAGTAGTTTAGAAAATCTGATCTAGGCCGACTTTGGGCGCCGCCACTTGGCAAGCCTCCAGCGGCTGCTAAACTGCGTAGCAGTAGCAGCCCACCAATATTCTTTTGGTGAAAGGACTGCGCAATGGACCCCAAAGACTCTCTCTTCCTCGAAATCCTCGGCATCAAAGCAGGCGCCCATGGGCGCTTTGCAATCGTTGCCGTGTTGTTGACCTTTCTTGTGGCGGGGGCGGGTTATCTATTGGGTCATACCGTCGGAATGTGGCGATGTCGGCGGCCGCAACGATGGCCCAGGCAATTTTGCGAACTGGCGTTGCCCTGTGTCTATAACGGATTGACGCGATCCACATATCCTCTCCATTCTCGCCGTTAGGCCGCAGCTGCGTGGCTTTCCGGAACGACGGACAGCGTCGTGGCGCTCGAAGCCGGAAGCCATTTGAATGGCGACCGTTGCGATAGCATGCCTACGGGAACGTGCTCTACTCCACCGCACCTTGTCGCCGCTTTGCTTTGACCAGCCGCGGCTCCACCGAACCCCGAAGATCGAGTTTCGGCCGTCCGATGACGACCACATTCCGGAAGTAGCCAGTCTGCATCAAATCGGTCAGTACATCGAGGTCAAACCGATCTATCTTGTTGAAGAATTTGAGACGGAGGTCTCTTCTAACAGCAGGGTCGTGGGTTCTAATCCTTTCAAGGCGGTCGATTTCAGACCAGGTCGCTCGATGACTGTGTACTGGAACCACAATTGCTCCGGCGGGCCACCGGGAGTAATCTTGCCTCGCAGCGAGCCCGGCTCGAAAGCCGAGTGAATGCGGAACCGCCACGGCTTTTAAAGGTTGGTGGAGCAGGAGGATGCCTTTAATGTCGCAAGGAAACCTCAACGGCAAGAAAGTCCTCGTCGTCGAGGACGAGTACCTTCAGGCTCGGACGATCGCCGACGCTTTAATGGAGCACGGCGCCGATGTCATCGGCCCTTTCCCGACGGTCGAAAAAGCGCTGCAGTCCTGCGGGCGGGATGTGATCGACGCTGCTATTCTCGACGTCAAAGTCGGCGACGTCACCTCGTTTCCCGTTGCGGAAAGCCTCTGTCGCGACGGTATCCCTTTCATTTTTCTGACAGGTTACGATCGCGAGATGATCCCGCCGCGGTTCAAATGGGTCCCGCATTACCTGAAGCCATTCGTCGGAAGGGACGCCCCAACGGCCCTGGCGCTTGCGATCGCGCAACTTCGGTCCGAGCTCCCGCCGCGCCGGCCGACTAGGAGGCCAGGCAGTTGACTTTTTTCTGTCAATGTCGCGACGCCTTACGCGAGATTCTTAATGCCACCTCGATCAGAACTTCGAAGGGCGCAACCGGCTTCCGAATTATTTGCTCTTTGCGGAATCGCTTCGGCAGCACGTCCCTGTCGAACCCGGTAACAAAGAAGAAAGGGATGCTTTTTCGCGAAGAACGTCCGCAAGTGGAAATACGTCCTCGGCATTCAGCCTGATGTCGAGCACCGCGGCGTCGATCGCCGCCTTTCCGAGCGCCAGAAACGCTGCCTCGATATCGGGGTAGGGACCGACGACGTCACCACCATGCTTTTCGATCGCGCGCGCCATGTCCTGGGCTTGATCGTAATCATCCTCTGCGACGAGGACGTGTCTGCCCACCAGATCAGAGAAGCTCACGCGCGTGCTCCCGGGATGTACAGGTTTCCGAGAAGGCGGAGAAAGGATCCGGTGCCAGCACATCCGTCATCACCGAACGTGATCCTCAACCAAGCTTCGACTTTAGCATGTCGAGGTGGTCGATATGTTCCTTAATTTGGCCACGTGCAAGGAGAAAATGAATAGGCGGCCGCGCAGCAGCGGTCGAAGTGGGAAGGGACCAAAGCTTGCCACTGCGCGGCCCGAACCCCTGCGGAGGGGTGGATCGCGAAGAGCGCAGGGCATGCGCTGTCCAACAATCCAAGCGCCTAACCACCGTCAGTGTCGAGAGTTCCCGCAAGTTCCTACCAATCGCGAGATCGAATGATTTAGGTGTGGTGGACCGCACGACCACTGCCATATGGGGCGCAGCGTACAGGAGACTGATTTTCGTGCGGTCCGAGAGTGTAACGACGCCGCGGCGTCTGGTTTCCCAAGGTCGGCGAGGGAGGAGGACTGGATTGTAGATGGGGTGCGGGGGAGACTGGACAGCTGTGTCGCCGCAGATTTGGCGACGCTCGCTTATCTCGGGCAGATAACTCTGAGTAAGTCCCGAAGACGAGTTCAGTGGCCATACGATTGGGAGGGCATCCTTCCCTGACTAGCTAAATCCCGTGCCAACGCTAAATCAGTTTCCAGGCGAATGATGCCAGCTGCTGGCCGCGCATCGTCGGGAACTGATCGTCTATAAGGATGTTCGGGGGAATTCAAATGACAGGCCCGAGGAAGCAAGTGCTGGATCATGGGCAGTTAATCAAGCGTCAGAAAGTCCTCGCCGATTTCGGCGAATTTGCGCTTCGCTCCGACGATCTGGATGCGGTCCTGAGCGAGGCCTGTCGTCTGGTCAGCGACGCTGTCGAACGCGCCGCTCCAAGGTACTGGAAATTCAGGAGGGTGGTCAGAAGCTGCGCGTGCGAGCGGCAGTTGGATGGCAGCCTGACATCGTCGGTCTCGAGCTGGACATGGAGGACCATTCGTCCGAGACCTATCCAATCCGGACCGGCGAGCCGGTAATCACTCAGGACATCACAAAGGAAGAGCGGTTCAAAACGCCCGATTTCATGCGAGCGGCCGGTGTCGCCGCGCTCGCCAACGTCCCGATCTTCTTACCGGGCAACCGTACTTTCGGTCTGCTTCAGGTCGACGACGTCGAGCCGAGGGATTTCGGCGAGGAAGACACACAATTCCTCAGAACCTACGCCACGATCCTTGGTCCGGTGATCGACAGGCTCCACAAGATGCAGGCCCTTCAATCGGCGGCGGAACGTTTCGCACTGGTCGTCGAGAATGCCCGCGACTACGCGATTTTCGTCGCGGACCCGCAGGATCGGATCGTCGACTGGCATAAGGGTGCTGAGAAAGTCTTCGGATGGACGGCGGAGGAGGCCGCCGGAATGTCTTGCAGCGAACTCTTCACTCCCGAAGATCGGGCGCAGGGCGAGGATCGCAAGGAGATCGAGACGGCCAGACGGGAAGGTTCGGCTCCCGACGTGCGATGGCACGTGCGCAAGGACGGCTCGCGGGTTTTCGTCGACGGCTCGACCGTGTGCCTGCGAAACCCCGACGGTTCGGTAAGAGGGTTCCTCAAGATCGGCCAGGATGTTACCGAAAAACATCGAACCGAACAGCGGCTTTTGGAGAGCGAAGCCTTGCAGCGATCGCTCATAGCAGGTGTTCCGCAACTGGTCTGGCGGGCGCGAGCCGCTGGCCTTCGCATCTGGTCAAGCCCGCAGTGGGAACGGTTCACAGGACAGCGTGATGAAGACAGCGTCGGGATGGGTTGGCTAAACGCCATTCATCCCGAAGACCGTGACTTGGTGACTGCGGCCTGGCGGGAGGCGGAAGCCAAGGGTGGCCTCGAATGCGAGTATCGTATCCTTCGCGCTTCGGATGCGGAATATATCTGGCACCACAGCCGCTCGCTTCCAGGAAGCGGCTTGGGGCTCGAATGGCTGGGGACCTGCACTGATGTACAGCAGCTGAAGGAACTGCAGAGCAGCCAGGAGGTGATGCTGGCGGAGCTCCAACATCGCACCCGCAACATCGTTGCGGTCATACGGTCGCTGTCGCTCAAGACGATCGAGTCAAGCCTAACGTTGGAAGACTTCGCCGAGGCTTTTGGGCACAGGCTTGCCGCTGTTGCTAGAGTCCAAAGTCTTCTCTCGCATTTGTGCGAATATGAACGGCTTACGTTCGATGATCTGCTTGAGGCGGAATTGGCCGCGCATGTCAGCGACAGGGAAAAGATAACGCTGGACGGGCCTTCGGGGATCCGCTTGCGATCGCGAGCGATCCAGACATTCGCTCCGGCGCTCCATGAACTGGCGACCAACGCTGTCAAATACGGAGCGCTGGCAGCTCCACAAGGCGGTCTTACGATCCGATGGCGTCTGCAAAATGGATCTGACGGCCGATCGCCGGCCTTGCTCCTGGAGTGGGTGGAAACCGGGGTTGAAAACGTGCCGAGCGACGACGCGCCGGCGCAGGGCTCTGGCTATGGGCGGGAGCTCATCGAGCGCGCGCTCCCGTATCAACTCAAAGCTAAGACCACCTATGAAATGGGCGCCGGCGGCATCCGCTGCACAATTCTCGCTCCCATAGCTTTCGACCTCGGAAGAAATAGTCCAGGATGACCATCGAAACCCTTACTGGCCTGGCGATCCTCGTTGTTGAGGATGATTATTTCATCGCCGACGAACTGGCGAGCTCGCTTTCCCGTGCCGGTGCAGGTGGTTGGGCCGGTCGGCGCCTTGAGTGACGCGCTGGCACTTCTCGACGAAACGGATCACCTGGACTTTGTTATACTTGACCTGAATCTCGATGGAGAGTCGGCGATCCCGATCGCAGACGCGCTGGCGGCTCGGAACGCACCCTTCGCATTCGTCACTGGTTACGGTTCCAGTGGATCCCTCCGCGATTTAAGACTGTAGAGCGCCTCGACAAGCCCGTGGAGATAGCGCGGGTGGTTAGTTTGATAAAGCAGGGGACGGGATCTTCGACTTAATCGCCCTATTGAACGACGAATAGGACGCTCGCCGCATGTTGCTCCGGGCCGCCTTCATCAAGATACTGCGCCGATGCGGGCAGCGCTGCTAGTAACGCTCGGCATGCCGACACAGCATCGCGGGCGACTGAGCGTGGCTTCGTGACAAGATCGAAGCCGTTAGGCTGCAGGGCGCCAGGCAGGGTAATTGGGAGCATATCCACTACCGCAAAAGACGTTCTAGATTTTCTCCGTTTCTGTGAGGCGAGTTCGGACGCCCAGCTTTGCGCAATCGCGATCGGCGTGATCAACAAGGTAGTTCAAAAGCGGTCGCTAGTGGCACACAGGCCCGCGAAAGCTGGCGAGCCTGCGTTTGTCCCTGGAGCACCTTTGCTACTACCGGCCAGACTGGATGACTTCAGCAAGCATTGGCCGCGCCTGATTGTGCGGAACTATTGGGAGTCGGATTGCCGGTGCCACTTCCCGCTGCGCGCTGGCAGTCGTTCGGATCACCACCGGACGCGCCAGAGTTGCTGCTGCTATCCGTTGGATTGCCGGCGTCAGCTCCAGACCCGGTGGAATTGCTACCAACGCTGCTGCCATTCATATTGCTGCCGCCCGTCGCATTGGTGCCCGATGCGCCGCCATTGGTACTGGACGCACCGCTGCCCGACGATGCGCCGCCGCTGGAACTTCCTGAGCCGCCAGAGCCTCCGGAGCATTGAGCCATGGCAGATGTCGCAAGAGCAAGAGCGAGTGCTGACGTCGCAAGGATCTTGAAAGTCATGAGTTCACCTTTGTGGTTGATTGTCTTTGCGAGGCCTAAACCAGGCATCCATGAGAGTTCCGAACTGCATGTTCCCATCGCTACCGTGTCCGGCACCGTACCAAAACGAATAGAATCGGGTTCAAGTCCGAGCTATTCGTCGTGGATGTCATAAATCCAGCGCCTGAGCCATGCGTCGGAGCTCGCTGGATCAGGACGATGTCGAGCCTTGATTTCAGCAGAGGCGCCACGAAAGCGACCGCATGGCACTGGGCGGATCAGTGCCAGGAGAGGACGAGCTATTTTGCAATTCCTCTTGAATTCGAAAAAGCCAAAAACCAAATCGAATGCCGTCGACTGTTTCAGCGCAGGCGACGTTCGAATGCGAAGACGTCAAACGGCGCCAGCGCGATGGCGCTCATCAACATCGCGGCTAGGGAAGGAGAGAATGATGAAGCCCGATATGTTCAGACAGCCTGTTTCGGTTCTTGTTGGTCTTGGATTTCCAGTTGAGGTCCGCAGCGTGATGGACGCCTACCGACATCTCGCCGAATGGCCGGCGTCGTTGCGGGATAGTGCGCATTCCATCGCTCTCAAGGCTTGCGGTGCCGCGCTCCGCGGGGAGATCGAGCCGGAGACGGCACGCGGCCTGTACGCTGCCTTCGCTGAAAAACACGATTTGCTGGTGCCGGAAGACCAGGTCATTGCTGTCTCTCGGATGTCGCGGGACAGGGGTCCTCAGCTGTACTGAGATACAGCCGATGATGGCGACAGCTTGAGCCGCGGCCAACGATCGAGTTGGCCGTTCTGGGCCCGCGACCGCCGTTGTTCGGCGACTGTCTTCTCGGCTTCACGTGGGGCGAGCTGCCAGGCCCACTGGTTCCATGGTCTCCGGGGCAAGGTTCGCGTTGACGGCGCTTACTTCTCGAGCGACATCGCGCCCTGTTGTGCCACGCCCCGGTAAGAGGGCTTAGTGTCGCGCTCCTGCCGCGCGGCCTCGTGTTGCCGCACCTGGATAGTGGCTCGCCCTCATGCCGCTCCTTGCAGGTCGGATCTGCGCAAAGGCGGCGATGGACCCAGACGGAAAGCTACGAGATCACATGCTCAATGCGCTCGAGGTGGTGCTGAGGCACGATCTGAAGGGGTCCCTCGGCCGCTGCGATTTCCGCGACCGTAAGTCCGCTGGCGACGGCTAGGTCCTCAAGACTGTAACCTTCGCAATCCTGGCTTCACGGCGACGAGCGGCTGCGGAGGTGTTGTCGGCGGTAGCGAATTGATCCATTTCAAACTCCAAATCACATTGATGAAGCGGCTGAGGGGGCGATCTGTCCCCCGACGGGCTGGCTCCTTCGTGGTGTCGCTGGTTAACGGTTAGCCGCCAACGCCGAGCCGCTTGGTTTTCTCTTCGCAGACGACGCTCTTCTTGCCTGGCGGCGCTTCCATGATGCCTGTTGCCCAAACGGTGATGCGCATGCGGCCGGATCTGAAGACGAAGCGTCCAGTGGTCTGCTTGCCTGCCGTATAACCTGCACGAAAACATGCCGTGCCGCCGACCGATTGACGCGCTCACGGAAAGACTGCGGCTGCGACCACCACCAGTCGGTCAGCGCCGTTCAAAGGAAACTGTCTTCTGTTGGGGGCGGTCAAGCATAAGCTTCGAGTCCCAAATCAAGTTCAGCCGGCATACCCTCACTTCGATCGTCATTGCGCTGCAATCTGCTGCAAGAAGCTCCGGGACGGTGAAAGACGATACCGCTGCGCCACGCCACGCAGTCATTGAGCGCGCTTTCCCCTCGAAGGCCAGCGCCCGAAGCAGTTCGGACTTCCGCCCGGAGGGCCTGGTCTTCGAGATCGCATTCTCAGCGGAACCCGATCCGGCATTTGAAGTTTCACCAGTGCGGGCTGGTTACGACGGGTAGGCAAGTGAAGCATAAGGATTGATAGTCGAGGACGAGCCGCTCCTGCGGATGATGACGGTCGATCTGGTGGAAGCTGCAGGATTCGAGGCATTCGAGGCAGGCAATGCGTCGGAGGCGATCGTGATCCTCGAGGCGACGCCTGGAATCCGCATCCTCTTTACGGACATCGACATTCCCGCAGCATGGACGGCCTGATGCTCGCTGCGGCGGTGCGCGACAGATGGCCGCCCATCCAAATCATCGTCGTGCCGGGCAAGCAGAAGCCGTCGGCACGGGACATGCCCGATCACAGCGTATTTTTTCCGAAGCCCTACGACACCAGAAAGGTCACCGACCAGCTTCATAAGATGGCGGCATAGGAATAGTGCGCATGGAACATGTGGGTCGACGACAAAGTTCATCTGTCGTCCCATCCTCACGTGATCTCCTACTATTTCCATGCCAGTTTGGTGTTCTGTCCTCGGCATTCTTCGCATGCTTTGCCGCAATGCAATTGCCAGTAGGCTTGCTCTCCGATCGCTTCGGATGCCGATTGCCGATGACAGCGCTCGCCGCGGCGCTGTGGGCTCGGCGATGATCGCGACGGCGACGTCATTCGCACATGCATTGCTGGGACAGGGGCTGATCGGAATGGGCTGCGCTCCAGCTATTATGGGGATCTATTTCCACTATGGGCAGGCACTTCCGTGGCAGAAGGCGGCGCGGGTCGCGACCACGGTCGCCACCATCGGATCGCTTGGAGCTTTGGTCTCCGCAACGCCGCTCGAGCTGCTTGTTTCAATGCTCGGTTGGCGATACGCGGTCGCGGCGTCGGCGTGCTGTATGACCTTGGCATCGGGCTTGCTCTATATCTCAGTCAATACCGATCGAAACGAGGAAAACCCGATGCTCGACGAGGCAAGCCGCTCTCCGAACAATGTCGGGTTTCTGATCTTCCTGTCACCTATCTCTTAAGTGCATCTCTAGGTACCGTGTTCAGGAGTGCCTGGGCGTCGCCCTACCTCATGGAGGTGGTCAAGGTTTCTTCCCAGCAGGCGGCAAATGCCTTTGCCGCGGTGAGCGCGGCAGGCACGTTGACGGGTGTCGTTCTAGCTCTGGCAATGAAGCGTTGGTCGGCGGGATCGATCGTCGGGGCGCTCTATGGGGTAGCAATCGTACTGGCTACCGCCCTCGCGTTCGATCCGGCGCAGAATGTGTTCGTCGCCGCTATCGTGCTCTCCACCTTGTACTCGATTAGCAACTGCCACACGATTGCCTTAGCGGAAGCACAAGAGCACATCTCCGCCCGAAGGCGTGGCATGATCTTGGGCGTCTTGAACGGCCTGGGGTTTGTCGGCATGGCCTCGTCTTCCCCTATATTGGGGATGATCGCCCGCTCGCTCGAACCAAGCCCCGCTTTCACAGCCATGTTCGCCGCAACCGCAGCAGTCCTCACCGGTTCTCTCGTCTTGGACATGTTCCGAAGCCGCATGAGGTGACCGTTCTCGACTGTGGCGTCCTTTGAGTGGGGAACGACCGCCGTCAGGATCCCGAAGAGTTGGAGACTGAGGTCTTGTTGTAGATCGCTCCTCCGCTATGTCGATAGCTGGAGGATGTCACATGCCAACGCACGACAAACACTTCCGCATGCTTTCGGAAGCGGTACAGGCTTGGTACCGCTATTACGAGGTCGAACCCGACGACCAGGCGTCGCAAACCTTGTGCTCGGCCGCCATCGAGTTCTTCAACGACGGCGCGAGATCGTTAGAGGATGTCACGACGCTGCTCATCGGCACCTATGTCGGCAGGTGGGCAACACGTGTAAACGCGCCGACGTCGGCTGCCGTTCACTGAGCTGCCGAGTCGACGGGATAACCGATTTCGTCCTGCACCTTGCTGATCGACAGCTTCCCGCCCAGCGGAGAGACGTGCTCAGCAGCTTCGATTTCGTTATCGTCCTTGAAAGCCAGCAACTACCAGTCGGCCGGAGCGACACCGCGGAGGTCTTTGCGGTGCAGGATCGAGGTCACCCGGTTGCGGCACCTGCGACGAATGTCTTGCACCGCACGAATTGGCCGGAACTTCTTGAATCCGCGTTCGTGGACGAAATCAGGACCGGGCGCGCGTCGCCGCCGGTCAGAAGCATGAAGTCGCATACGAGGCGAAAAAGGAAAACGTTTCGAAGGATACCGGTCAAGTCTGCCGGTAACAGCCGCAAAAAAGTCGAGGCCGAGATTGATCGCCAGTTACAACGTGAACGACGTCAATGGCCGTCTCGAAGTCCTGCTTCGGTGGATTGGGGAGACCGCGCGGGACGTCTGCCTGCTGCCATGGTGTTCACGTTCTTGGCCAGTTCGGCAATTTATCATTTCTCTTCATAGATTCAAAGCAAGTTGCAGCTAAGGTCGCGTTCTCGTATGGAGGGTAAAATGCTGAGATTTGTCGGCCTTTCTTTTATGTTTGGGGCTGTCGCCTTCTTAGTCCTCGAGCTGATGCGGTTGCATTGGGGCGATGACTCGATGTTCACAGAGCCTTACCTCGGTTTCTGGTTCCTTTTCGGTGAACTGATCGGCGGGATCGGTGTTCAAACGATCTTTGGATTGTTGATCGGGGGAGCACTTTTTGTCATTTCTCGAACGCCTGACAAAGTTAGGCGGAGCCTCATCACATCGACGATAACCACGACGATTGTCACATCGCTGATGTTGATCGGAGTTTACGGCCATCGAACAGAACGCACAGTCGTCGAGGCTATTAGCCTCAGAGGTGCCTTGTAGACTTTACGCTCAACCGTTTCTCACGCCGACAACCTACAGCCAATTGTCTGCATCACACAGCCTAGAACGTTCGCCCATAGCAAGAGTCGAACCAGCCCTATCGTCATAACAACCCACCAATAAATGACTATACAGATATCGTGTCGGTTGTATCCACAGACGGACCGCTACCAATCGAACCTACCCAGCCACGGCTGAGCCACTGAAGTTCCACAAATACCTCTTACGCCACCGACAGATCAAGCCGCCTGAGTGGCCCTCTCGGATGCTTACTTCTGTTCTTCCATCTCTTCATCGACAATCGAGCTGACGAGGGCAACGACCCGGCTGCGCACACGCGGAGAAAGGAGCAAAACGTCGTCTATCAGACGCCGTCCCTCCGCCGTGGAAATGTAGGCAATCTTCTCATCGATCTCTGTTATGATTTGCTGGCCCTGAGTGGTTTCGGGATCTGGAAGACCTTCGAAAAACCTCGAAACAGGGATCTTGAGGCAATTGGCAAGCTCGTAGAGCATCGAAGCGCTGACGCGGTTCTTACCGCTTTCATATTTTTGTACCTGCTGCAAACTGACCCCGATGCCGGCGCCGAGATCCCCTAGGGATACATTCGACTGCATTCGGCGGATACGGATTTGCTGTCCGACATGCCGATCAACTGGATGCACCAACTCGCCCGCTAAATTCGACTGTTCGGCTTGCGCAGGCCTCGAAGTCCGGACCTGTGCTGCTGCATAGCGCTTCATGGTGGACACCCCGATGGCGAGTTTCACGCGGTGCGCCCCCGCTGAAAACTCGCTAAACCCACTGATCGGGGAGTTGGAAACCGTACAAGACGGTCCTGTGGCCTTTAGTTCCGAGGAACCTGGACATACGCCACAGGCTCCTCGACCGAAGGTCAAGGAGTGTGGTGTCGAATCGGCCGACACCAACCGCTTGTAGGGGTTTCCACACCCCAAGGCAGCGCGTACTGCCTCGCTGCGAAACCTAGTTGAAATCCGCCCGCCGCGCAACCGAATGCTTCACAAGATTCAATGGCTTCGCTCTTCCAACGCTCCGCGAAGAGCCTCGGCGCTCCTGAATACGCCAAGTGGCGCTGTGTGAGCCGCGGCCGAACGATTGGCGTCAGCCGCAGGCTAACGATCTGTTCTGGGTCCGTACGCAATGGCCGGAAGGGTCGTCGGAACCTTTTTGCTGCGGAGTGATCTGGTTGAAGTCGGCGTATTTCACCTTAGGCGCCACCTCCGCTTGTTAGGATGGATGGCGAAGTTTCCCATCAGCTGTCCAGGAAACTCGCTCTCGGCGACCAGGGTCGGCTCGACTAGCGGCACTTCAGGAATAGGGCAGGGGCGGCTGCTTTCGCTTCCAGCGCAGCTTGTCCAGCATCTTCCGCAATCGGATGGCCTCGGCTTCCTTGAAGCCCGTTGATGCAGACCGACCGAACCTCGACGCTGTGTGCTCTCGCATCACACAATCTGTGCCGGCGCATAAAAACCCATCGGCTGTGGAATTGATGAGCGCGGCGCAGAAGGCGTCAGGGTAATGGCCTCGCCGCTCTGGGCGGCTGCTCGGCGGGACGATATCCGACAAGCGAGTGTGCCGGCTTCGCTGCTCGAATCGCCGAACGCCGTGCTTCTGCTACACCTCGCATCGGCTGGGAGGGGCGCTGACGCCGGTTCCGGAAACGCCGGTGAAGGGGGGGTGTCTCGATATTGGGCCGGGAAGGCGCGCACGCGGATGGATCATCGCCCTCATCCCAGTTTGAGCTTTTCGATTTGCCGTAAAAGGCTCCAGTGCGCCGGACTACTTGGCGACATGCCAAACGCCGCCGACGCCATCGCCGGTCATATCGCCGGGCTTCCTGTCTCCGGCGAAGGTGTAAAGCGGCTTACTTTCCCATTTCTCAGTGGTTTCGTCGGAAATCCGCGGGTTATAGGCATCGATGATTGGAGCTGGCGGCATTCCTCGCGGTACGGGACGATCATGGTCGATCTCCGCCCCACTTCTGCCCAAGGGGTCGCAACGATCTTGGCTTCCATATTTGAAGATACAACACTGTGCCGGCCCAGCGACATTTCCTTATCAGCTTCGTCACCACGCCGATTGTGGTGCCGAGGAAGATCGCATAATGGATCGAAGGGAACTGGCCCGGCAGGCGAGCAAAGAAAGACAAGGTTGACAGGCGCATTGCTTCTTCGATTGAGGGTTCGGCAGTTCATGCGTGACGACGGTGGTGCCGATCGATCGGGCCTTCGCCCGTGCGCGCTGGCAACGCCGGCGCTCTGGATGCGCTACATAGACCGCGTCGGGGTTGGCGGAAAATCTTTTAAAACTCCGGCGATGCACAACAAGGAAGCTCGCCGATAAGTTGCCCACGTGCAACTTTTGGATCAGTACGGTTTGACTTCGTTCAGGGCCAATGTAGCCTCACCCGTCTCATCCCCCATTCGACTGGCCACGAATTCTGCTCCTGGAAAGGTGAGGTGGACATTTGAGCGTGGCTATAGACGGGCAGCCCGGTAATCGTTATTTCGGATATACCGCCCCATCACCAAATCATCCCGTGAATTTTCAAGGCCTTATATATTGAAAAAAGTGCAACGCAGTTTTGCCGTCGAGTACAAAAGCGGCAGACGAAAACTCGATACTAGGTCGAACTCGATCTGGGGCAACGTGGACCTAAAGTCCGTCGCTCGCGACTTAGACGAAGAGGCAATGCCGTTTCTGTCGGATAGCTCTCAGAGTGGCAAATCCGACAGCGAAAATTCTCTACCAAAACCACATCAGGCTGAGTCGTTGTTGACACCGCCTCTTGAGCCGTCGACAACTGCATCAGATGCACAGGAGATAAGCATGGCCGACGAGACTGATACTGCAACCAGTGCCGATGTGCCGGCCGTTGTCGAAACGCCAATTACGCCGAAGAAACAGCGCAAACCCAGGGCCAAGCAAGCCGCGGCACTCGAGACGACGTCAGCTAACACTACGGCAGAGCCGGCAGCTGCTCTGGCCGGCGCCGGTGGTGTGAAGAGGAGAGGGCGCAAGACAAGGGTGATCGAAGCTGCGGCGAGCGCCAAACGCGCACCTGTGCGCCGTGCTCCGAAGGCGGTGCAGACAGCCTCGGCCGCGCCGACGACAGCGATCGATGAAATGGCGGACCTCCTGCAGTTAGAAGAGGAAAATCAGCGGCTGCGCAAGCTTCTGGCTGAAAAACTTCGCGCTGAAAATGCCGATCTGCGCAAACGGCTCAAGCTCGATTGATAAAAGCAGCTGGTCAATCGCCGGCCGCATTTCCATGCTTATCAAGAGATAAAATTTGGCGACGGTGAGCTGTTGCCGGAATGAAGACTTACTGCCTGCTTGCGGGATAAAACGCGAGGTCGGATAGATGGCGTCTCCCTGGAAATTTCTTGCCCGACTGGTCTCACCGGGACGCGAACAAAAGCGAAAAAACGGCTCGACCGAGAAGGTTTCGCCGGAGGCGTTGCCTAGTTCTGGTCCGACTGAAACGCCTGCCGAGGACAGCCTGAATAGCGATGGTCGGCCGGCAGGCGCGGAGCTACCTCGTCACGGTCAACCCGGTGCAATTTCCCTCAAGCCTGTGCATTCCGAAGAAGCCGAAAGCGATGTCCACGACAAGGTCGACGGCGAAGTTGCCGAAATCGTGGAGGTCGCTGATCCCGCTATGTCAGGTGGTACTGGTTTCGACGTCACCGCTGCGAATGATGCCGCTAGGCTCAAGCGAATTGCCGAGTCGCACCGCGCGAGCAAAGGAGCCGCAGCAAGGAAGCGGTGGCGATTGCAAACGATCCCCAATTTATCCAAACTGCAAACGGGATGAGCCTCGATGACGAGATCAGGATGCTCAGGGATCAGCTGGCCAGAAAGCTAACGTTGCAAAACGCGCAGTTGAGAAAAATGCTGGAGCGGTTTGAACGATGAGCGTGACGCGCTGCCTGCCTTTTAAGCTTGTTGCAGGTGTCCTTTCAAGGCGATAGAGGCGGCATCCTATCTTGCGACCTATCCTCACGACGGTTATACTGTTTTTGAAAAACAGTATAACCCTGGAGTCGAGCTATGAAGTCCATCGACCTCATGTATCAGACGATGCTCGCTGAGCTCGGTCAGCGCTCGCTCGACGCCGCTTGGACGGCCGATTTCCCTCCGGAGGGTCGGTTCACCCCGGCAAACATCAAGGGGCGCAAGTACTGGTATTTCGACATCCCGGATGGACATGGTGGTACGAAACGTCGTTACGTCGGTTCCGCTGATGATCCGGTTATCGCACAGCGCGTAGCTGATCATAAGCGGGACAAGGACGATCTACGCGCTCGCAGGCGCTTGGTAAATACCCTGACCCGCGAAGGCGGGATGATCGCCCCTGACGCCATGTCGGGCGATATCGTCGAGGCTCTTGCCGATGGCGGTCTCTTTCGGCTCCGGGGTATTCTCATAGGCACGGTGGCCTTTCAGTGCTATTCAGGGCTGCTCGGTGTCCGTCTTCCCATGGCTGCGATCCTGACCGGCGATGCTGACATCGCCCAGGACTATGCCATCAGTCGGGAGGTCGAAGATAGTCTGCCTCCGATCCTTGAGTTGCTGCAGGGCGTCGACGCCAGCTTTCGTCCAGTTCCACATCGATCGGGAGCCGCGGTCTCGTCAGCGTTTCAGAATGCCGACGGCTACAGGGTTGAGTTCCTGACGTCGAACCGTGGTTCGGATGACTACATCGATCAGCCGGCGAAGATGCCCGCTCTTGGTGGCGCCAGCGCGGATCCACTGCGCTTTCTCGACTTCCTCATAAGGGAACCCGTCAGGACAATGCTGCTCCACCGAAGCGGTGTTCCGGTCGTCGTCCCTGATCCGTCCCGGTATGCCGTCCACAAGCTAATAGTCGCCAGCCGCCGAAACACGGACGGGCAGGGGCCGGCGAAGCGTGAGAAGGACATCCGACAAGCTGCGCTGCTCTTCGAAGCGCTGCAGCAGACAAGGCGATCTACTGACTTGGCGCTCGTCTACAACGAAGCATGGAGGCGCGGGCCTACATGGCGAGAAGGTATTCGAACCGGGGCGGGAATGCTGCCAGCACAAGATGCCGAGCGGCTCAACACGGTCCTGACCGAGGGCGGAAAAAGAAACGGCGAAGAAATTGAACTTCCGTTTGGAGAATAGGCCGTCTTTCAAGGCTAAGCAGTTGATTTGATTCGAAGTCGTGAAGACAATGAAGATGAATATGGTCCTGCGGGGTCCTGTGCCGAATATCTGCATCGCACGGTCTCAGATCTGGCCCCGGCCAGCGTCGGGCAGGCGAAGCGCTGATCTACATAGCAAGGGGGTCAATCGAGAAGATCGCGGTCGGCGACGTGCTCCTGATACGCAAGGGCGACGTCGTACCGGCCGACGGGGCTCTCGTCAGCGAAGTCGCGACGATCGACCAGGCGGTCCTGACCGGAGAGCCCTTAAGGGTGCGCATCGCGAGGGATGGCAACATTTCAAGTGGCGCTACGAACGAGGGGGACGTGATCGAAATCCGCGTTCTAAGTCGCGCCGAGACAGCACCTATGCCAGAATACCGGAATAGTGAGGCTCGTGGAAGCATCGAGGCGCTCCAAGGCGAAGCTGATGCGACTGGCCGACCGGTTCTCGGTGTGGTTCTTGTTCGCCACGGTAGTGATTGCAGGCGTCTCGGCGTTCATGTCCGGAGACCGTCAAGGATCGTGGCCGTGCTGGTCGTCGCCACGCCCTGTCCGTTGATCCTGGCCGTACCCGTCGCACTTGCGAAGGAGGGCGTTCTGGTGAAGGATGCGGGACCTCTCGAGGCACTCGTCCAGGCCACCGTGGCGGTGTTCGACAAGACGGGGACGCTCACCGCGGGACAGCCCGAAGTCGGCCACATCGAGGGATCGGAGCATCCTAACAGGATCCTGCGGCTGGCCGCCTCGCTGGACCAGGCGTCGGGCCATGTGGTCGGACGCGCGCTGGTGGACGAGGCGCATAGACGTGGGTTGGTAGTGAGCCGCCCATCGGAGGTGACCGAGACCGCGGGATCCGGAATCGTCGATGGCGTGCGCGTTGGCGTCGGAGGAGACGCCTATTTCGCAGAGGCGCCGCCGTCCGGGCCTAACGGGTCAGGCAGCGCAATGCGTGTCAAGGTAGTGTTTGACGGCACGCCGGCTGGCACGATCACGCTCGAAGACCGGCTTCAATACCTTCCGCCAGTCGGCGGGGCATTGCTTCAGGAGGCCATCGACGTCGCGGTCATTCTAAACGCCCTTCGCGCCCTCTAATGGGCGAGAAGCACTAGTAGCTCGGCCTTGACGAGAAGTTCTCGAGTGACGCCGCCGAGGATGAACTCACGAAGCCGCGAATGGCCAAATCCGCCCGCGACCAGAAGGTCCGCCTTTCGTTCCAGCGCGGCCGATTGGATGGCGCCTGTCGCGGTCTCGCCGCCTGCCTGGATCGATACGTCATCCACGTCGAGTCCCGAATGCTTCAACGAAGAGATCAGGAGGGCGCGGTTCGCCTCGTCGATCTCCTTGTCGTCGGTGATCGAGATGACCTGCACCTTGATCGCGCGTTCGATGAAGACCCGTGCGCTGGAAAGGGCGCGCGCTGCGGTGGCGCTGCCGTCCCAGGCGACGGCGATCGTGTCCACACGAGAGTAGACGCTGGTGGCTGGAAATAGCACGAGCGGACGGCCGCTTCCGAATAGCAGCGTTTCGGAGAGTTGCCGGGAGAGCTCCGAGGCTTCGACGATGGAAAGGTCGTAGCACTTGGCAATTTCAGAAAAGCGTTCATAGACGAACGGTTCCCTGACCTCGAATCCGTGGATTCGCACCTCGAAGCCAGTTTCCGAAATAGCGTCGGCGATGTGTCCCCGCAGCGAAGTCCCGCTGTCCCGGCTATACCGTTCTGCTTGTCCCCGCCATGTCTCGACATCGATAACGGTGGGAAAGGGCGGATGGACCTGGGGGATCCGGACTTGTGGGATACTGGCGACGAGATGGGCGTCATTCTGCCTAGCGAGGCCGATAGCATTGTCGATTATGGCGAAGGACCTCGCGTCGGGATAGGTCGACAACGGGAGATGGAACTGCGGCTTCATGCTTGCCTCCTGAGGTTAAACTTCCGTCATGATGCATGCCGCTGAGAGAGTTCGCATTGCGCTTGGTCAAGGCCGCGGCGCAATGAAGCTCCTATAATCGCGCCTTCATCGAAGCTGGAGGACACGGCCATGACGATCAATCTGACCGAGATCAACCCCGGTGAGTGCTACCGCATCCTGGAGAACGAGCGTTTCGGTCATCTGGCATGCTGCAAGGATGGGCAGCTCTACGTGGCGGCGATCTATTTCGCCTTTTCCATGGCGTCGCCTATAGCTTCACCATGCCCGGCAAGAAGCTCGACTGGATGCGGGGAACGACAAGGTCTGCCTACACATCGAGCAGCGTTCGAGCGCCGGCGGGTGGACGAGCATCGTCGTCGAAGGCAGGTTCGAGGAATTTCCTGACAGCGAGGCGCGACAAAGCGAACGGCTCCACGCGTGGTCTTCTCCAAAAGTATTCGGACTGGTGGGAAATCGGCTCTATGAAGCCCCAGGAGTTCCCCATGCCCGATGGCTCTCCTCATGTCTTCTACGGCATTGCCGTCACGGCCGTGTCGGGACGCAGTGCAGTCAGAACGGAATGACCGTCGATGCTCGAGCCGAACCCGCATCCCACAATCGGAGCACCACATGCCATATCTACGCGGCCTATATCCAAGCGCCACATCTAATTTCACCTCGCACCCGCGTTTCGCGCGGGCGCTCTGATTCAAGACGAGATCTTTGCCGGTCGGCCGCGGTCACTGCGGATTTGACGGCGTCCGCCGCCCGGCGAGGGCTTCGATGCTTTGAATTTCTGACTCGACTTGCCCGCAGTATCGACCACGGTGATGCGGTCGAGGTTCTTTCGGACTATGTCGAGGGCGAGCTGGAGGAGTATCCTAGAGAGGTGGCGCGACTGTGTGAGGCCGGGTCACGAACGTTGTCGCACGCCGCCGAAATGTGTCGCGACGTCGCCGCCGGTCAGGCCAACGAGGCTGAAGCGAAGACGGTCGTGTGAAGCCCGCGGCTCATCGGATGGTTCGCAAGACGAGCACGGAGCATGGTGCGCGCTGCACGACGTGGCCCACGACCGAGGCGAAGACGCGGTCGAGCACGTCGTCGCGGCGAGAGGCGATCACGGCGAGATCGGCGGCATCTCCTTTGCGATGGCGACGATGAGCTGCGACGGGTTGCCCGCTCGGACGTGTATAGAAGCAGGAGTCTCGGTCGACCGCGGGGCTTCCGAAAGTCTGGTCTCGGAGGCTCCCATCACCTCAACCGCCCAATCGTTCGGCGAGGCCGACGAGGGCAGGCCCTCCACCGCGTGAACGAGGTGGAGGCTTCCGTTGGGCGCGATTTGCGCGTGGGCCGTTTCGACGAGGTGGAGCATGCGTTGCCGGGATCCTCGGCCGACGGCGCCGTGGCGAACATGTCAGTATATGTCCTTGCCAGACAGGCTAACGAACTCGGTCGTCAGTCCGTCGTCATGCGCTTCCTTGAGAAGCCGATCGGCGCTCATGATGTCGAGACACATGGTGCCCGTGAAGGATTGCCGCAGGGCGCAGCAGAAGTGATCTCTCGCCCATGCCTGGCCTCGCGGCGTCGCCGCCGTCACTTCCCAGCGATCCTCGTCCCGACGTCCGAGAACAAGGTCTGCGGACGTTCGCTCGACGGGAGGAATGGTCGTGGCAGCGTTCGTTTCTGTCTTGCCGGTCTTTTCTTGTTCGCGCATGTCCGTCTCCTTTGGATGAGGTCGTGGCGCTGTGTCCAGGAGCCTATCTGTCCCCGGGCGTTTGTCTTTGACGAGCATCAATCCGGATGTTTGACCGGGATCAAGCCAAGGTGGGGAAGGTGGCGATACGACTGTGGCCTGCGGCGTCTGCCGGACGGACCTTCACGTCTGCGAAGGAGACCTCTCCCAGCCAAAGCTTCCTCTCGTTCCAGGGCATGAGATTGTCGGAACCGTGATCGCAACGGGCGAGGGCCTTCCTCGTCGCCTTGTCGGTCAAAAAGTCGGGGTACCTTGGCTGGGCCACACCTGCGGGCACTGAGCAATTGCCGAGAGGGTCGCGAGAACCTGTGCAACGATCCTGGCTTCACGGGTACACCATCGACGGCGGCTTTGCTGCCCATGCGGCGGCCGAGGCGGGCTACGCGTTCGAACTGCCTGAAGATGCGGACCCGGTGGCGACCGCGCCTCTTCTCTGCGCGGGCCTCATCGGGTGGCGATCCCTGAAGATGGCGGGCGAGGGGAGGACGATCGGCATCTATGGGTTCGGCGCGGCCGCCCACATCCTCGTGCAGGTGTGCAAGCATCGAGGCCAGAGCGTCTATGCGTTTGTGCGTCCCGGTGACGAGGCCGGACGGAAGTTCGCGCTTGATCTTGGCGCCGTCTGGGCCGGGTTTTCCGGTGAAAGGCCGCCGGTGCCGCTCGACGCCGCCATCATCTTCGCGCCGGCCGGCGAGCTCGTGCCAATGGCGCTCGACGTGGCGCGGAAGGGCGGAACGGTGGTCTGCGGCGGCATCCACATGTCAGACATTCCGAGCATGCCCTATCGTCTGCTCTGGGGCGAGCGGCGGGTCGTCTCGGTGGCGAACTTGACGCGGAGCGACGGGGCGGAATTCTTCTCGATCGGGAAGGCGGCAGGGGTCAGATGCTTCACCAGCGTCTACCCCCTCGAGCATGCGAACGAGGCTCTCGACGATCTGCGCGCAGGCCGCGTCTCTGGAGCCGCCGTGATCGTTCCGTAGCCGATGTTCCCCTTGACAAGGATCAATGCGCTTTGCTTGCGCTACACGGAAGCTTCTTCGTCAAGACGTCCGCCGACAACCGGCGGCGCTTCCGCAAGGAGATCAGAGATGTCGCGTTCGTTGCTCGCCTTGGCGGCGCTCTTCATCGCAGGTGAGAGCCTATTGTCGGCTCCAGCCGTTGCAGGCAGCCTGTCGCTCGCGCCGATGCTCCAGCGTGTCGTGCCGAGCGTCGTCAGCATCTCGGTGCAGGGCAGGGAACTCGACGACGCGGATGCAACGCTTGCTGATCCCTTCTACAGAAAGTTCTTCGGACTACCTGACGACGCTGCGCCGGCAGAGCACAGCTTCCAATCGGCCGGATCGGGTGTCGTCATCGACGAGGTCCACGGCTACATCGTCACCAACCAGCATGTCATAGCAAGCGCCTCAAAAATCGAGGTGGCGCTCTCCGACGGCCGACGCTTCCAAGCGAAACTTGTCGGCGCCGATCCCGAGACGGATGTCGCTGTCGTTCAAATTCCACCTGATCATCTTGTTCAAGCCGAGTTTGGAAGCGCGTCCTTGCTTCACGTCGGCGACGTCGTCGTGGCGATCGGGAATCCCTTCGGCCTGGGCCAGACCGCGACGATGGGCATCGTAAGCGCGCTTGGGCGCCGTGCCGTGGGATCGGAGGGGTACGAAGGATTCATTCAGACGGACGCGTCGACCAATCCCGGCAATTCGGGCGGCGCGCTTGTAAGCGAGGACGGCGTCGTGGTCGGGATCAATAGCGCGATCATCGGCCCCGCCGGAGGAAGCATCGGCATCGGTTTTGCGGTCCCAGCCGAGACTGTCGGCATCGTGATGCGGCAGCTCATCCTGACCGGCAAGTTGGTACGCGGCGAGGTGGGAATTTTAACGCAGGACCTGACGCCCGGTCTCGCAAAGGCGTTCGGCGTCGATGAAGGGGCGGGCGCGCTGGTCAGCGAAGTCCTTCCGGGTTCGCCGGCGGCAAATGCAGGAATTCAGCCGGGCGACGTCATTCGGATGGTCGACGGAAGGACGGTGCGCGGCGCGTCCGACGTTCGAAGGCTTGTGGGATCGCTACCGTTGCAGTCCAAGCCGTCCTTCCAGATCGACCGCGCGAGCCGAAGGATAGAAGCATTTCCCGTGGTGTCCGACGCACCGGTTGCCGAACCGGCCGCTCCGCGTACCATTCATATCGCCCGCGGCCCTCTCGCCGACGCCGAGATGGCGAACTCTCCCGATGGTCCCGGCGCCCGCGTCGTCGTCGTCGCCGAGGGTTCGGTCGCGGCACAGGCCGGCCTGCAGCCGGACGACGTTATCGTCGCTCTCGACCAGCAGCCGCTGACGGACGTCGGGCAACTCCTCTCAATACTCGTGAAGGAGCATGCCCGTGCTCTCATCACCGTCGTGAGGAACGGCCACCGCCTCTTCGTGGCCGCTGACGTGCAGACCCAGTAGCAGCCCGCAGACCGTGTTCTGTCCGCTGAAATTCCAAGGTCGCTCTGGTGCTTGATGAAGATCAACGACGAAAATCTGCGGCGCTGTCACGATCGGCACGTCGCAAACCTGAAGGAGGTTGTCATGAACGACATTCAACTCAGACAGAACTCGACGAAGTGGAATTCGAGCCCAGCATCGACGCGGCTGATATCGGCGTCGCGGTCGATAGCGGGATCGTCACAGTGACTGGTCACGTGCGCACCTACGCGGAGAAAGAAGCCGCAGAGCGCGTGGTTAGTCGCGTCAAGGGCGTGCGCGGAATAGCTGCCGATATCGAGGTCCGGATTTTCGGGCCGAAGGAAACAGACGACGACGACATCGCCCGGCGAGCTGTCAAAATGCTCGACTGGAACGTTTCCGTGCCAAAGGATTCGGTGCAGGTGCGGGTCCTCAAAGGGTGGATCACCTTGCGGGGAGAGGTCGAGTGGCAATATCAAAAGAACGCGGCCTACGACGCCGTGCGGGATCTCGCCGGCGTAGTAGGGGTGTCCAACCTAGTGGAGCTGAAGCCGCATATTACGGCGGTGGATGTCAAGAAACGCATCGAGGATGCTTTCCAGCGCGACGCCGCTCTTGAGGCCGATGCAATCAGAATCGACGTCCAAGGCAGAAAGGTAATCCTCTCCGGCAAGGTGAAGACCTGGTCGGAACGGCAGGCGGCGGAGCGCGCTGCATGGTCCGCTCCAGGGATCAGCACTCTCGACGACCGACTGACGGTCGGGTGATCGAATATCGGGATTGGCTAGACATTACTGCTCTGCCCACACTCAGCAGCAAGGGCGCCGCTGAGCGCCCTTCGCATAGAGCCCAATTTCCTTGATCGACTTGCGCGCAGATCTCGTCTTCGGAACGAAATTCCGCACCACCCGTTGCAGAGCCCCCGTCGCGAGCACAAGGCGACCATTGTTGTTCTTGGAGAGCGACCTTGGGTGGCGACGTAGGCTGGGATCTTCCGCGAAGAAAGATATGAGTCCCCGCTACGGCAGCGCGATTGAGGTTCGGGTTTGATTTTTCTAAATTGAAATCCTGCTGTCGAGCAGAATCGCTATTAGGCCTCGCGGCGAGCAGCAGCCTGAGACGGGTCGACATCTCTGATGCAGTGTACGGCTTCTTCAGCCAGCCGGCGCCCGCTTCGATCTCCTTTTCCGCGGCATGGGGTTCAGAAAAGCCCGACGTCAGGAGAATTTTCACCCTCGGCCAGCGCTCCCGGACATTCCGGGCCAGTTCGTCGTCGTTCATTCCCGGCATGGCCACATCACTGAACAGGAGCGCTACGCCATGCCCCGCCTCCAGCTCCTTCAACGCGTCGATCCCGTTCGTAGCTTCGATCACGAAGTAGGCAAGCGTCTGCAGGCGGCTGACCGTCACTCGGCGAACTCTCGCGTCGTCCTCGACCACCAGGATAGTTTCCGTGCCCCGAGGCGGGGCTTCCTCAGCCCGCTGCTCGTTCGGATGAGAATCCTTTCCGGCGTCGGCGCGTGGAAGAAAGAGGCGCACCGTCGTCCCTTCGCCAAGTTTGCTGTAGAGCTGCAGGTGCCCTGCGGATCGCTTTGCGAAACCGTAGACTGACCTTGCCCCGTCGAGATAATCCATTTTGAAGTAAGCTCTGGCCCATTGAGAGGACCAGAGAATGAAGCGCAACCGTTTCACAGACGAACAGATCATCGGGATTCTGAAGGAGCACGAGGCTGGCACGCCGGTCTTGGAGCTTTGCCGCAAACACGGTGTCAGCGATGCCAGCATCTATAAATGGAAAGCGAAGTTCGGCGGCATGGAAGTGTCGGAAGCCAAACGGCTGAAGACGCTGGAGGACGAAAACACAAAGCTGAAGCGGCTTCTGGCAGATGCCATGCTCGACAATGCCGCTTTGAAAGACCTTTTGGGAAAGAAGTGGTGACGCCCGCAGCAAAGCGGCGAGCTGTCGCGCATCTGGTTGATCAACATCAGATGAGCGAACGGCGGGCGTGTAAAGCCATCGGCTATTGTCGGATGACGATCCGTTACGAAACCAGGCGCGGTGACGACCATGACCTTCGCGATCGGATGAAGGCGCTGGCCCATGAACGCCGCCGCTTTGGCTATCGACGTCTTCATGTGCTGCTCAGACGTGAGGGACATCTTGTGAACCACAAGCGGCTCTTCCGGCTCTATCGAGAGGAAAAGCTGGCCGTGCGCAAGCGCGGCGGCCGCAAGCGAGCGATAGGCACACGAGCGCCGATGCTGATCCCGATGGCAGCCAATGATCGCTGGTCGTTGGACTTCGTGTCGGATCAGTTCACCGATGGGCGCAGGTTCCGAGTGCTGACCGTGGTCGATGATTGCACCAGGGAGTGCCTGGCGCTCGTCGCCGATACGTCCCTTTCCGGCCTGCGGGTTGCTCGTGAGTTGGACCGGATCATCGAGGGGCGAGGCAAACCGAAGATGATCGTCAGCGACAATGGCAGTGAGTTCACCAGCAACGCGATCCTGCAATGGACGGATCGGACCAAGGTGGAATGGCACTACATCGCGCCCGGCAAGCCGATCCAGAACGCCTTCATCGAAAGCTTCAATGGGCGGCTGCGAGACGAGTTCCTGAATGAAACGCTCTTCTCGTCACTGGCGTATGCTCGGTCAGCGCTTTCAAACTGGTGCAGCGATTACAACGATCATCGACCGCATTCCGGCCTCGGCTGGCTGACACCGGCCGAGTTCGCCCAGACCATCAACCCGCGACGTGATGCGGTGCTGCGCAGCCGGAATGGCTCCGCACCGCAACCCGCCGCTACCGCCGCAAATACAGCAACCCAAAACCGTCGGAGCGAACTCAAAACTGGATAAAACTTGGGGGCAAGGTCATCGGAGTCGATCTTGCAACAGAGCCCTTGCAGGCGGGCACCTCAAAGCAGACAGGAGCTGCGATGGAGGACAAGGCTTCGCAGGTTCTATCGAGCACGAAATACAGCACTGCTACCAAGCAGTTGGCAGGATCCGTGCTCTCACAATCCAACAAAAAGCGCTGATGAACGAACAAGAACTTTCGAACCAGTTTCTGTTGTTTTTCCCGGGCTTCTCGTCAACCAGTCTTATTCCGTTTCCTGCCACCTTAACTCATCATCTTCCGGAAAAGCGGCAGTTGGTTGCGAACATCCAGTGCCTCGGTCGGTGGACTCCGCTGAAGCGCCTATTTGAAGTCACTCTGCCCCAGATACGCTTCAATGCAGCTAGGAATGGGAAGCGATGAGCAAAGTGCGTAGGAGATCAAAGTTTCCCACTCCTTGTGGCCTGCCGAGGTCGGCGATCGATGACAGGCGTAATCGAGAGACACTGGCCTCCGAGACATCAATGCCGCTTGGGGGAGACGTATCTGACAACGTTGGTTGTAAATCCGCTTTTGTTTGCCGATGCACATTCAGTGCCATGGCTGGATCGCATGGTTCAGATACACGCAGATAGACATCGCGACCGATCGCGCGCGTGCCCGGCCTCGCCGAAAAGGTGCCAGATGTGACGGCAGCCTTGCATGCAAAGCTCGACGAGCACCGGGCGTTCGTGCGGGAGCGTGGAGAAGACTTGCCGGAAATCCAGAATTGGCGCTGGGCACGCTCCTCCTAGTGCGACAGATGACCGGATTGGGTAGCGACTACCACCAGCCATACTGCCGCAGCTACGCCGGCACGCAGGAGAAAGGATTCGAGTGCGAGGTGGCAACCTCGCCTTCGACTTGGGGTGTCCCACGGCAATCGCAGCCTTTGCAGCGTCAGCTACCTGTTTCGAGCCCTGTTCGTGCTGCAAACGATGCGATCTTAAAACGTCCTGGAGAATGATCGCCGGGTCATGCTGCAGCCGTCAATGAGAGGCAGCTAAGGGTGAAGCCCGGTCCCATCGCCGTCAGGACAGTTCTCCTGGGTAGTCCTTGCGCAAGGAGCTTCTCGAGTACGAACAGCGCGGTTGGCGAGGACATGTTCCCATAGTCCGAGAGAACCTCACGTTCCTGGTCGAGGGTTCCCTGGCTTAGTTTAAGCGCCGATTCCAAGGCGGTGATAACCTTTGATCCACCGGGGTGGCACGCAAACCGGTCAACGTCGGCAGGAGCAAGATCTGATCGGGCGAGTATGGACGTTACGCCCTTCAGCACATGAGTTTCGGCGAACGGTGGTATCGCACGATCGAAGATCACGCCCAGACCCTCCGGATCGACGCTCCATCCCATGATTTCTAGCGTGTCGGGCCACGTATGCTGGCCTGCAAGTTCGACCTCGGCCAGACCGGTCTCACTAGCACGCACCACGCAGGCGGCGGCCCCGTCGCCGAAGAGGGCGGTCGCCACCATGTTCGCCTTCGTAAGCTTGTCCATGCGAAATGCCAACGTGCAGGTCTCGACGGCGACCACCAGCACGACTGAGCCTGGCCGGGATGCCGCCAGCCGTGACGCGATTGAAAGCCCAGAGACTCCGCCGGCACAGCCGAGGCCAAACACGGGAACCCGTTCGACATCGTCCCGGAAGCCCAGTTCTCGGCTTACCCTCGCTTCCAGACTAGGTGTCGCAATACCAGTCGAGGAGACGGTTACGATCGTGTCGACATCGCCTGCTGCAATGCCCGCCGACACGAGAGCCTTGCTGGTGGCGGCGACGAACATTGCACCCGCGCCCTCGATATGAGCGAGGTTTCGTTCGGGCCATCCCGACGTCTCGAGATACCACTCGATCGGCGGGACGGCATAGCGGCGCCGAATTCCCGAGGTTTCGAACACCCTTGCCAGCTTTTCGAAATCGCCAAATCGCGATGAGAACGCGGTGTGCGAGGCTCGCGCCGCGTCACGCTGGTCGATGACATGTGGCGGAACGGCGGTGCCGACGGATACCAGCTTGACGGATTGCTGCATAAGACTCCTTGCGACGGCGCGGGAAGAATTTGGTACGCCGCGCGAGGACGAGACCGAACCGTAACGCCTCGATCCTCAATAAGTTGCAATGCGGGCGAGCCTGACGCCGCACTTCGTCGGAAGGCTTCAGAGACGACGACGCGTGAAGAATGCCTCCCGCGGCTTCGTGTCTGCCTTGATCCACGTCAATGCGCTCAACAAGTTGGCTCCGTAATTGTCCGATCGAAAAGGAGACAGCGCGATGCTTGCTAGAGACATCATGACGACCCCGTGACGACGCTCGACGAGGGACACAACGTCAGGGAAGCCGTCGAGATCGTCAACGCCAGCAAGATCGGCGCGGTGCCCGTCATCGATGGCGAAGGGCGGCTCACCGGCATCGTCACCGGGGAGACCTGCTGCGCCGGGTGGCGTCATCCTGGGCGAGACGGGCGGTACCGCATACGCGCGACCGCGAAGATGCACTGGCGGACTATGTGAAGGCCCGAAGCTGGCGCGTCAAGGACGTGATGTCGACGCCCGTCGTCAGCGCCGCCCTGAGCGCAACCGCGAGCCAGCTCGCAGAACTCCTGCAGGCCCACGACATCAAACACCGAACGGCAGACTCGCCGGCATAATCAGCCGTCACGACTTGATGCGAGCGCTTCTCGATGTTCGACGGCAGTGTACTGCTTCCGGCGACGAGGCCCTAGGGACGGCCGTTCGTGGCCTGGAAACCGAGTTCGAAATAAGGTTCCCCATCGTCAATGCGACCGTCTCCAACGGGGCAGTGACCCTGAGGGGAGAGGTCGAGACGGAGCTGGAATGCTCGGCGGCCAGGGTGGCGGCGGAAAGCATCCGCGGCGTCGGCGGCGTGGTAAACAACATCACCCTGGCTACCGCATGGTGAGCTCTCTCAAACTATGAAATCGTCCCTGGAGTTTCCATCATGTTTGTCAGGGTTATCGCAGACGCCGTCGTGTCGAGGCTTCTCCTCGTCATCCCGATCCTCATGGTGGGGACGGTCGTGAGCGTCCTACTGGTGAGGCCATCCGCGCGTCGAGCGCTCTCTCTGACCCGTGAGTGCGCGATGAACATCTGGCCCTCCAGGATTTAATTGTCCGGCCGCGTCCCGCAAAAGACCGGAGGCGCGACGGATTCGATGCTCTCCGAACTATTCGGCTTCATCTGGCTGATGGGAAGGCATCATCAGGCGTTGGTCGCAGGGCTGTCCCTGGCTCTTTCGTTATCGGCGCGGCGCCTCTCGAACTCCAGCGCCGGATCGTCAATGAGGCGACCGAGCAAGCGTCATACCGGTCTCTTCTCTTTCTCGTCTCCCTCTATCTCGCGGTCGCAGTGTTGAAGGGCGCGATAAAATTCACCTCCAAACTCTAAAGAAGCTGGGTGGGCGAAAAAAGCACGCTTTGGCTCGGGCGCGCGTTCTGCATCGGGCCGAGACGCCGCCATCGGACTCCACGCTCGAGGGGGTTGAGCTGTCGATCGTCTTTGCGGAAGCGGAACCGGTGGGCAGTTTCGTTGGGACCAGCATCTCCGAGCCGCTACTCCAGATCGGCATCCTTGTCACCGTGGGCGGGTATCTGATCTATCTCCAGCCGCTGATGAGGATGGCCGTCGCAGCCACCTTCGCCCCGCAGATTGCGTTCGTCCCGATGTTAGGCGGCTCACCTGGCTTTTGGAGATGCCGCTCATACCCATGGCCTTGACCAAGTCGTCGACAGAACGAGTCGAGATTCCCTGGATATACGCTTCCTGGATAACGGCCGTCAGAGCTTTCTCTGCCATGCGGCGCGGTTCAAGGAAGCTCGGAAAGTAGCTGCCTTTGCGCAGCTTCGGAATGCGAAGCTCGACGGTGCCAGCCCGCGTCTCCCAATCGCGGTCACGGTAGCCATTGCGTTGTGCGAGCCGCATCGAGTTCTTCACACCGAAGTCTGCACCCGTAGCCGAGCCGACCTCCAACTCCATCAGCCGCTCGGCGGCAAAGCCAATCATCTCACGCGATAATCTGCATCCGCGCTCTTCTCAACGAGGGAGCGCACGTCATCATGTCATTGGTCATTGGTCATTGGTCATTGGTCATTGGTCATTGGTCATTGGTCATTGGTGGTCTTTCCGTCAGGTTGGCCTTGAACAACCCGACCCTAGCGGAAAACACTGATGGCCGCCCGCAAAGCCGATCACCCGCTACAGCGCAATGAAACGCGCGGGCGCTCGGCTTTACTCCCTACCGTCACCTACGCCACGTACTGGGACACGATCCAGTAGAACGGCCACCTTTTCCCGCGTGCAAGTGGCCATATGGGGGTGGTGTAATAACCAGGCATACGCGAGGTCGGTATGGCAGGTTTGATCTCTCCTTCCAGGTCGCTCGCGTCATAGATCGCGACGACGCCGGGCACCGAGAACGCATCGCCGACATCGATGTTCAGGATTCGGGCATGTGGCTGGTCGGAGCGTCGCGATGCGATATGCAACATACCGCGGCGCCATGTCATCGACATACTGACCAACACCCGTCAGCAGACGTGGATCTTCGGTGCGCTTGTCCCGCTTGCCGACAAGTTTGGGCCGCAGCTCGACGGAATGGTCCTGCTGGCTCATTCGTAGAACTCCACACCCTTTCGCAACTCTTGCCATTGCGCGTCGTCGTGGCCGAAAATGATAGAAGCTCCCCGCTCCCGAAGAGCTTTCAGGCGAGCGAGTGCCTCTGCGGCGAGTTCGATGTTCCAAGTATTTCTCGGAGCGATACCGGTGTCGACGCTCGCCCGGAGCGGGGCAGCATCTGAAGCGAGTATAAATGAACCATCTTTTTCCAGCTCGACACGGGCGACGGTCATTCCGGGGGTATGACCCGGCATGGGCAGCAAGACGATGCGCCCGTCGCCAAAGACGTCATGCTCGGCATTGAAGGTCTGGAAACCCTGGGGCGGGTCCCATTCTCCTCGAAGATAGCCTTGATTTTCTGCACCGCTTGCCGTGGCGGCCTGCGCCTCCGCTTCGTGGCAGAGGATCGTTGCGCGCCGAAAGTACGCGTTGCAGCCGCAATGATCGGGATGCAGATGTGAACAGATCACAACATCTATGTCCTCGGGATCGAGAGCAAGAGTCTTCAACTGATGAACGACCGTCCGCTCTGGCGAAAAGATCGGGGTCATAACCTTGCTTAACCCACCCCATCGCGCGCCTGGATCGATGGCGGCCTCTGGATTGCATCCGCTATCGAACAGCGCGTTGCCTTGGGGATGGCGCATCAGGGTGGCGTGAACCGGCAATTCAATCGCTTCTTCCTTCAGCGCCCCAGGGACGTAGATGGACCGGCGCATACGAAGCCGGCCGGCCTCGAGAAAATGCATCTTCATCTTAAAGGTCCTCTCTTGCTAGCCAGTTCGCGGACGGCGTTGACGATGTTTTCATAGCCCGTACAACGACAGATGTTTCCTGAGAGCGCTTCCCTGATCTTCTGATCGGTTTCCAGCGGATGGTGGCGAAGAAGGTCGATGATCGCCACGATGAAACTGGGCCTACAAATTCGCATTGCAGGCCATGATGCTGGCGGAACGCTCCTTGGATTCGTCCGAGTATCGACGCTTCCCTGGCCATGGTTTCGATTTCGCTCCCGTCTGCCTGCACTGCAAGCATCAGACAGGAGCGTGCGCTCCTTCCATCGAGAATGACGGTGCAGGCACCGCAAACGCCATGTTCGCACCCGACATGGGTTCCGGTCAGGCAAAGGATCCTGGCGCAGGAAGTCGCTCAGCAGCGTTCGTGCTTCGATCGTGCGCGTCATATACGCTTCGTTGACGCTGACGGTGATCGTCTTCTCACTCATCTTGCTTGAAGCCTTTCGTGGTTCGCGCGGCTCCAGGCGGCGCGAAGGGCCCGTTTGGCAAGGACGCCTGAGAGATGCCTGCGGTAATCTGCAGAGGCATGGATATCCGTGTTGGGCGTGAGGATTCCAGCCAGGCGATCCGCCACCGTATCGAGAACCGGCTCGGAAACATCCGTCCCCTCGATGATGCCCTCGATCTCTTCAAGCCGCAGCGGGGTTTCACCAACGCCCATCATGCCAACGCGAACGTCAGACGCCCTGCCATCTACACAATGCAGCGTCGACGCAAAGCAAGCGAGTGCGAAGTCCCCGTGGCGTTTTGCAAACTCCTCAAATCCCCATCCGGCATCCGGTCTCATCGCGTCGAGCTCGACGCGAATTACAAACTCGTCCGGTTCCAACGAGCTGACCAGCGATCCGACAAAAAAATCGGCTGCAGGTATTTCGCGTCTGCCGCGCTGAGAGGAGGCGATGACCGTCCCACCGAGGAACCGTGTCATCATCGGCACCTCGGTCGCTGGATCCGCATGCGCGACGCTGCCGCCGAAGGTGCCGCGGTTGCGCACGGTCATATGGGTGACGTGATGCATCGCCTCATGCACGATTGGCAAGTGTTGGCGGATGTCGCGGTCATGTGATGGCGTACCGTCGGCGCCGATTCTCACCCGATCTCCGTGCAGTTCGATCCGATCTCCATGAACCGACGTTACTACGCGCGGTGCCCAAAATCCCGCGGCCCTGCTCGGATGGATACGATCTCTCTGAGCAGTTCGAGGTTCTCGCCGGTCATGGTGGCCACGTCTTCGATCGTGCAGATATGCATCGAACGAGCCATCAGGCGGCCTTTTGCGAAGTGGAGACCGTCGGAAGCATATTCCACGGCAACAGGTCTTCAAGCCTATCTACCGGTTAATCTTTGATCTGGGTTAGGACGTCCGTGAGGTAGCTCTCGGGGTTGCGGCCATGCAATTTGTCCGTTCCAATGATGGTCAAGATATTAGCGTTGCGCTATCTCGTTCGTAATTTGCATCGTGTAAGTCTTCACTCCTGATGCTCGTTCTCGGGCCGCGCCGCGCAACGCGCGGCCCGTCTTTCGGTTTTCTCAACCCGGGAAATTGCTACTCGGATTGATTGATTATTGCAAGATTATATGCAACCTTCGGTACGATCGCCGACGGTCGGCGCACATCAGGAGGAAAAACCATGATCCGTACTACTGCAGTTGCAGCACTTGTGTTTGCTGTAGCAACCTCAGCTCTTGCTTTCGATGCAAGCAACTTCAAGGATTTTTCAAGCATCGCATCGGCTTCCAGCAGTTGGCAGAACCAGTCCGGCTCGACGATGATCATTCAAGTCGACTCGTTCGGAAATGTCTCCGGCCAATATGTAAACAGAGCCCAGGGCACCGGATGCCAGAACTCGCCCTATCCGCTAACAGGAAGGGTAAACGGGACGTTCATCGCATTTTCGGTCGGCTGGAACAATTCGACGGAGAACTGCAATTCGGCAACCGGATGGACCGGCTACGCACAGGTCAACGGCAACAACACTGAGATAGTCACGAGCTGGAACCTCGCTTACGAAGGCGGCTCCGGTCCGGCCATTGAGCAAGGACAAGACACTTTCCAGTACGTGCCGACGACTGAGAACAAAAGCCTCTTGAAGGATTAATCTCCTCTGCCCTGCCGGCGCTGCCCGTCAGAGATTGTGGAGCACGAATTCATCGAATATGGCCAAAGGCTTAGACGAAGCTGCTTTCCCTGCCGAATAAAAGCGCCGCGTGCTCGTCCGCGCGGCGCAAATCCTTATTTAATGAGTTCAATGCGGCCCAAAACGGCAAGCTTTCCGGACAAAAGTAAGCATCCGAGGATGCGCCGCCTTGGGGCAAACGCGGCGATCTGATCAAGGTCGTTTGGCACGATGGCCAGAGGGCCTGCCTGTTCACGAAAAAATTGGAGCGAGGAAGGTTTATTTAGCATGACGGCCAGGGCGCTTGTCTGTTCACGAAGAAGCTGGAGCGCGGCCGCTTCATCTGGCCGTCAGCCGCTGACGGCACGGTGGTGATCACACCGGCGCAGCTCGGTTATCTGCTCGAAGGTCTACAGAAATATGCCTGCTTGTGAGTCTGACGAATCATCACCGGACAAGATCTAGGTGCTGGATCCGAGCCATCCGTTATTTGGACGCTCCTTTAATGTGATCCGTGAGGTGGGACGTAGAGGCGGCAACTTCGCGCCGTCGTATGAGGTTGAACCTCGTAGTGGATCGACCTTGCTGATACCCGTGTCTGCGACACAGGGATATGTCGAAGCCTGAAATACTGACGCGCGAAGGACACCATTCGCCCAATTGTGAGGAGAAGGTTTTGCCAATCACTGTGCAACGCCTCCGCCTTGCAGCGGGCATCAAGGTAAAGGCACAGCGCAACAGATGGACACACGAACCTAGTTTGCTCAGCACCGTACAACTTGCCGCCAGGCTCGATACTCCCGTCAATTGGATTTACGTTCAAATCAGGCGGAAGCGCCTGCTCATCGACCAGCAATCAACCGGAGCATATTTGTTCCAAAATTCCCCGGCGGTCGTCAACGCGGTTCGCGACCTTCGCAACCGTACCATTCATCAACTCGATCTGAGAATCATTCAGCCTCACCAGGAGGGGCATCAACATGCGTTGTCGCTGGAGGGAATTGACTGGCGCGCACGGCAGGAAACCTGGCGCCCCAGCCGGGTTTGACTGAATTTTTGCATTGAGATTGTTGAGAAATCTGATTCAATGTCGTTATGACATTGCCGCCGCTTACCCTGCCATCGGACCTTGCCAGCGCTCATCCGGCGCTGCTGGCCGAACGTGCTGCGGGGCTGCAAGCTGAGGCGGACGCGGCCAACGCGAAGGCGCGGCTGTCGAGCATTGAGGCGCTCAACGTGCATTTGCAGTTGCTGATTGGCAAGCTGGAGCGCGAGAAGCACGGGCCGCGCCGCGAGCGCACGCAGCGGCTGATCGATCAGTTGGAATTTGCAGCTCGAAGAGCTTGTGGCGTAGGCCGCCGAGGACGAACTGAGCGTCCAAGAGGCCGCGGCCAGAACGCAGTCCGTGCGCGCCTTCGCCCGCAAGCGTCCAGTGCGCAAGGCGTGGCCCAAAGACGTCGAGCGCGCACGCATCGTCATCGAAGCGCCGACGGCATGTGCCTGCTGTGGCGGCTCGCGGCTGTCGAAGCTGGGCGAGGATGTGACGGAAACGCTGGAGGATATCCCGCGCCGATTCAAGGTGATCGAGACGGTGCGCGAGAAATTTACCTGCCGCGATTGCGAGGCGATCAGTCAGGCTCCCGCACCGTTCCATGCGACGCCCGCGCGGCTTCATCGGCCCTCAGTTGCTGGCGACGATCGTGTTCGACAAGTTCGGGCAGCACATCCCGCTGGACCGCCAGAGCACGCGGTTCAAATGTGAGGCATCGGTCCGTCGACCCAGACCCTGGCCGGTGAATGTTGATCCGAATGTCTTCGAGCTGCGGCAAATGCTGGAGCATCACTGTCGCACAGCATACCAGGAGGCAACGTAGCCGGCTGCGGCGACCCCATGGGAATGCGGGACGTCGCGGACGATGCTACCGACAATGGCGTCCCTTTGATCGACGCCATTCAGCCAGTTCGGCACGATGTAGCCGCGATAGCTGTAGATCCAGGTCTCGCTGGCCACATCGCCCTTTCCAGTGAATTGCAGCTCGACAGGGTCTCCCGGACGCACCGTACCGGTCAGTTCCAGCGACCACCCGGGCCCACCAATGGTTCCGCCGACCTTGCGCCGAGCCAACTCGGTCAGCACCAGCGTTCCCTGGCCAAATTCCAGTGCATTGAAATCAACCGATAAATCGGGATTGTTGATCAGGCTGCGATAACTCCAAGTGCCAGTGAAGCTCATAGTTCCTCCCAATGGCGATCGACGCCCTAATGATGGCCGGAAACGGTGCCACCCTGGCCGTCCGGCAGGGTGATCCTGATGTTCTGCATCATGCCCTGGTCCTCATGATCGAGGATGTGGCAATGCAGAACGAACTCGCCGATATAGCGCTGGTAGTGCGTCCGCACGGTGATCGTGTAGCGCGCCGACGGATCGGTGCCGGGATTCTTGATCCACAGCGTGTCCTTCCAGACATTTTTCAAGCCTGGATATTGCGGATCGCCGTCGTCATCGGCGCCAAGCGCGCTGACATCGTTGCCGGCCGCATCGACAATTTTGATGATCTGAAACGGATTGACATGGATATGGAATGGGTGGCCGACGAAATCCGAGCGGAGCGTCCATTCGTCGACTCCGCTTAGCGGCAACGTCCGGTCGATGCGGTTGGGATCATAAGGTTTGCCGTCAACCTCGAAGAAGGTGGCACCCGGCTGTTTCACATCGATGTTAAACACCAGTTGCTGCTCGCCGGTGACCTCGCCCGCGGCGATGTCCGGATGGGGAATAAAGCTTGAGAGCGACATCTCGTTCTTGAGGTCATCGATAACCTTGCCGGCGACATTCTGTGACATCGTGCGCTCAGCCGCCGAAATCAGCCAATCCTGCAGATAGGTGCCGATCTCGCCATTGACGGCATGGCCGCCTACTGCAGTGACTATGCCGAGAAGCCGTCGGCTTGGAGCCTCCTGGTTGACGCTGGCCGCTGCCGGTGCGGCGCCATCGATGATGCAGTAGTCACCCGCTCCTGGCAACACCACCAGCGCGTCAACGCGGTAGCCCGGTTGCAGGATCGCTTGCTGCCGCATCTGCACCTGCGCCATTGTCAGCCCGTCCTGGGCCACCACCCCATACGGAATAGTATCCTTGCCGCAATTCTGGTCGATCCATCTGTCGGTGTCCGCTGCCGCAAGCGTGCGGAACGCGGTCGTCCCGGTCTTGCGCCGGATTTCGAAATTGATGGTGTCGCGAACCCCGGCGTGTATCATCCGCCACCGCTCGACCGAGCCAGCCTCCGCTAATGCCAACTGACCAAGCACCTGGCCGTTGACGCTGGTGAAGCGGCCCGAAGCCGGCCAACTGCCAGGTCCGAACTGATCGTAGCTTTCGATGCCGCCCACCTGTCCTGGCTGGCAATCATAAGTGATGTCGCCATTGTTATCGGTGCAAGCATATTGAATCTGCTGTAGCACCAAAACCCGTTCGGCGATATCGGAGCCGCCCGGCTGCTTCAATAGGCGGTCGATATCGCCAGTCTCGGTCGGTGTAGGCATGCGATCGCCACGGATGATCAACGCCCCGGACATGCCACTCGACACCTGCAATGCGGTTGATCCGTGTAGGTGTGGGTGATACCAGAAGGTGCCGGCGGGATGCTCAACGGCGATGTTGTATTCATATTGGAACGAAACGCCGGGACGGATTGAGATCAGCACATTATCGCCATTGCCAGACGGATTTACCCAGAGACCGTGCGAATGCAGGTTGGTACCGTTGAAGCAATGGGGGGTATTGGCACTGCCACCGCCGATGCCGCAGGTGGAATCCTGAGGGAACAGGTTGTGAAGCGTTACCCGCACCGTCTGACCGGGCCGTAGATCGATGGTCGGTCCAACCAATGGCGTGTCGGCACCGGATAAGCCGGTCTGGCGGGCGTCTTGATAGCCGCGCAGTTTAACGTGGTCGTAGCGCGCCGTGGCCGGATTGTAGATCTGTCGGTCGAGATAGGTAGCGTTCATATCGAGCAGAACCTCGCCCGGAAATGTCTCCCGGCTTTGTTCGAAGGTTTTCAGCATCCCCTGGGATTTTGTGATAGGTTGCAGCATATAGGCCAGGGGGTTAGTCACGGCCCTGGCCTCTTGAGCGACTGCGAATAGCGCATGGGTGACCGAAAAAACGCTCGCCATACCGAAGATCGCAATTTTGTCAGACACAGACAAACAGCCCTCCCAAACCTCTGCCCGGAGTTTTGTTCTCCCCGGGTCGAACCGCATCCACAAAGTTCTACTGCGTCACCATGCGTTCACCTGCAATTCGACTTTGACTCGCGCGCTTTCTCGGGAGAAGACAGCTGCCGCCGCGCGACGAGAAAGTTTCAAGACTCATGCCACTCTGGCCGGATCGAGCCTCAGAAGGAATCTTGTGCCTATGCTTCAAGGACTTCCACGAGAGCGCGGTAGGAAGTCGGGCGGAACAGCACCATGGCGCGCACCTGACAAACCTGACAGCAGGTGTAGTAGGCCCGACATTTTTGTGGGGAGCATCGTTACGTGCGGCAATACGCGTCTCACCTTGTTTGTTTGTCGAGCTGCACTCGAGCAACGCCTTGACGCTCATATCGCGGTCACCGCCGCGGGCATTAATGTCGGCGTCACATACCGTTCATCACACCGCCTAATCGGAGAGACACCACAGGCAGACTACGCCAGTTCTTCCGGCTCTCTGCGCTGCGCGATGATCTCGAAACAAGGTTGCTTGCTCAGGAGTATCGCGCCCTGCTCCTCGACGATCATTTCGACGACGGCAGGAGGGAGCCCTTCCACAATCTTCTCCTATGGACGTCTCTTATGGACGTCCAACGCGATATCTCAGATGCACGGAGCCGAGGCCAGCGGCTTCGGCGCTGATAAACGTGAGCCTCGCCCTGCCGGCAAGCCCATCCTCGCCGCCCTCGAATATGGCCGGTGTATTCGACTTGCCTCCGATCGCAGGGAAGATGACCAGGCTGACCTCGTCAACAAGACCCGCCTTCAAGAAATGGCCATTGGTTTGCGCCCCGCCTTCCAGCATCAAGCGCTTCACACCGAACTCGGTTCCAAGAAGGTCAAGCGCGTTTTTCAGATCGACGCCATCTTTCTCCGAGACGATATAGGAAACGCCAGCCTGGGTGAGGCCCGCCAGGTAAGCATCATCCACGTCAGATCCTGTCAGGACCACAAGGTGAGCTCCCTCAATGTCGCTCTTGTCCCAGCGTAGCCGACCGTCCTTATCCACGATGACAGCGAACTCGCCGGCGTCCGGGTTGGCGATATGGATCGGTCGCGCGGCTGTGCCGGTTGCTTGATAGGGGCGGTCGACGGCGTCCGCGAACTCTTCTCCCGTCGCTCTTCCCGAAAGCCAGGCGTCGGCACCGATCTTCTCATGCAGGCCGTCATAGATCTTCACGAGCTCATCGACCGAATGGCCGGTTGCCTCGGCCCAATCATTGACGATCAATCGGCCATCCAGCGGCGACATCATGTGACAGATTACATAGGGTCTGGGCATTGGATTACTCTCCTCTACAAACATTCCACCGTCAGTGACCTGACTTCAACCAGGCTGCGAATTTATCCATCCAGTCGGGGTGCCAGCGTGAAAGCGCCGGCCGGTTCAGGATCATGTCGTCGGCCGCCCAGCGGATCCTTCTGGCATCGATCGCAGACGTAACCGCGTTATCCGGACAGATGATGTAAAAATTCTCGTCGAGCAGACGGACCAGGAAGTATTCCACCAGTTGCTCTGCGGTCCATGCCTCATCGGGTTTCGCAATGCCCTGCGGCTTGAGTGCGATGTTCATGGGTGTCCACGTGTAGCCAGGGACGAGGAGATGAGCCGAAACACGACCTCCCGTCGCCTTCAGAAGCTCGTGCGACAGCTGTTCGGTCAGGACTTTGACAGCTGCCTTCGCCACCGAATATGCGGCGTTACCTGGAGGAGTCGTAATACCTTCCTTGGAGCCGAGGTTGACAACGGCCGACTGGCGACCGGCTTCGATCATGTAGGGCACGAAGACGTGTTGCGCGGCCAGAACACCTCCGAAGTTTACATCGATCTGGCGTCGCCACTTTGCAGGATTGTCCCAAGGGCCGGCTCCTTGCGTTATGCCCGCGTTGTTTACTAGGACGGCCACGTCGCCAAACCGCGAAATCGTTTCGTCCCGCAACCTGGTCAGTGCCGACAAATCTGATACGTCGCCGCTCACGATCAGGATGTCCGTGTCGAGTGTCGAAGTAACATCCTCAAGTGCGTCGGCGTCGAGATCCAGCAGCGCGAGCTTCATGCCGCGGGCCGCGAGAGCCCTCGCGATTGCCAAGCCGATGCCCTTCGCAGCTCCCGTGATGACCGCAACGCGGCCAGGAGCAACGACGCTGTTCATTCTCTCGCTCATTTTTTGTCTTTCCCGTCATTGGACCGTCACCGCTGGAAGGTGTGCCGGACAAGCCGTCGCCGTGGAATTTTTCTCCGAGAAGCG
Source organism: Rhizobium sp. N324 (assembly GCF_001664485.1). NCBI lineage: Bacteria > Pseudomonadati > Pseudomonadota > Alphaproteobacteria > Hyphomicrobiales > Rhizobiaceae > Rhizobium > Rhizobium sp. N324. The sequence goes on from NZ_CP013633.1 coordinate 69,536, forward strand.
TGCCGGCCGATGGCACCAGCGCAGAGAAGTCCATCAACGCTACTCAGGCGCTTGGGTCGTCGGATCATATCCGCGGGCTGCGAACGACCGTTCGATCGCACTATAAGAATAGGGTAGCGCGACGGCTACTTGAAGTGAGCGGGATCGCACGCACCGATGAGCCGTGTTCACTCAAGGGCCTTCGTGACGTAGGGAATGCCTGGCCAGTTCGACCGCGGACGGGACCAAAAAGGTAACGCACTCCTGGTCCCTGCCAGATCGGTGGATGATTTTCACTCACCGCCCCGATCAATTTTGCTCATGTAACCAATCGGCTCCACGGGCATTTGGTCACCAGCGCCTCGAGACGATCGTGGTGCTGACCAAACCAAAGGAGTGAAATCATGACAGGGAATAAACCACTCGCAATGATCACGGGCGGCTCATCTGGAATAGGCTTCGAGCTTGCCAAACAATTCGCCAAGAATGGATTCGATGTCGCCATTTCAGGCTCAAGCGACAAGGTGAACGAGGCCGCCGATGCGCTACGAAGCCTTGATGCCGAAGCATATCCGTTCAAAGCGGATGCCTCGACGTACGATGGCGTCGAGAGGTTCTGGGCCTTTACGCAGGGGCTGGGGCGCCCCTTGGAAGCCGCGGCTCTGAACGTCGGTATCGGTATTGGCGGCGCCTTTGTCGATAACGATCTCGAGGATGAGCTTCGCCTGCTTGCGATCAATGTAACCGGGACCGTCCATATGGCCAAACGCGTCGTCCAACATATGGTCAAGAACGGCCGCGGCAGGATTCTCATCACCTCCTCGGTTTCGGCGACCCTGCCCACGCCATACGAAACCGTTTACGGCCCGTCGAAGGCATTTGGTTATATGTTCGCGGAATCTCTGCGCGAGGAGTTGCGCTCGACCGGGGTCACGGTGACGGCACTCCTTCCGGGCGCCACCAACAGCGACTTCCACGCGAACGCTGGAATGGGCGGTACGAAGCTCGGTGGCCAACAAAAAAACGACAAGACGCTCGTCGCCCAGCAGGGGTTCGAGGCTCTCATGAACGGCATCGACCATATCGTCGGCGGAGATCAGGAAACCAAGCGCCAGGTGTTGGAAAACCGGACGACCCCCGAGCCCGTCAAAGCCGCGCGGCAAGCCGAATTGACCCAACCGCAGTGAAGGAGCACGTCATGTCACATCTGAAAAACAAGGTCGCCATCGTCACAGGGGCTTCCTCGGGCATTGGAGCGGCGACCGCCAGAGGATTGGCGGAAAAAGGTGCGCGCGTCGTCCTTGCCGGCCGCAATGAGGAACGCCTCAGTCAGATCGTCGAAGACATCACCGGTTCGGGAGATATTGCCAGCTACAAGGTTGCTGATGCCACGGATTTTGAGAGTACCAAGGCCCTCGTCGCGTTCGCCACAACGACGTACGGCCCGGTCGATATATTGGTCAACAATGCCGGCCTCATGCTCTTTTCCTATTGGAAGGATGCCGCCGTCGGCGATTGGAACAAGATGATCGATACCAACCTGCGTGGCTATCTGCATGCGATCGCCGCGGTGCTGCCGTCGATGTTGGAGCGCCGGTCCGGCCGCATCCTGAATATGAGCTCTATCGCCGGCGTTCATGTCGGCGAGGCGGCAGGGGTTTACGGAGCCACGAAGTTCTTCATACGCGGTATTACCGAAAGCCTCAGGAAGGAGGTGGGCGTGGGTAGCGGGATCCAAGTGTCTATGATCAGCCCTGGCGTGATCGATACCGGCTGGGCCGACAAGGTTCATGACGAGACGGGCAGAAAGATCGCCGGAGAGCTCAACAAGCAGGGTATTCCGCCGTCGTCGGTGGCTGAAGCCGTGGTCTATGCACTAGACCAGCCCCCGGAGATCACGATCAACGACATTTCGTCCATCCAACCCGGCAGGACTGGTAGCCCGCGTTTTCGAGAGCTCAGAACTAGAACCTCCGGGACTGTTAGACCGCCTCGCGGAACCAACCGGTGCCGTCTCTCGTGGCTGTGGACACGAAGATCTTCATTGCATGACGATCTAATCCCGGACGTTTTCGTTTTTCAGCGACCGGGCCATCTCCGCCGTCCTTCGCAGGATCCAACATGGATCACTAGGTCAAATTTTTGACTGCTTCCTCGGCCATCACATACCAAATACAGGGCCAGTTAAATAAGGATTGAAGGTGCCGGCCGGCCTGAAGCAAGGTCGGCGCCGGCAAGGGCGATCTTTTTCAGTACAAGTGCGAGTATCCATAACTCATGGTATCAACGCGGGCCGATCTGGCCGACCTTGAACCTTTCGTCGCGATCGCGCGTGCGGGGGGGTTCCGAAAGGCCGCCGCGCTTCGCGGCGTTTCCGGGTCTGCCCTCAGCCACTCGATCAGGGGTTTGGAGGCCCGTCTGGGCGTCCGTCTGTTTCATCGGACAAGCAGGAGCATCAGTCTCACCGCCGCCGGCGAAGTGCTGCTTGCCGAACTGGAGCCCCGTTTCCTCGGCATTCAAGCTGCGATGGATCTCCTAGACAGTTTCAGGAGCGGGCCTACGGGCAGAGTGAGAGTGACCACCCTGCGTGACGCCGCCGAGCTGCTGATCGCTCCTCGACTGCACAGTTTTCGCAAGAGCTACCCAGATGTCGAGGTCGAAGTCAGCGTCGAGGATCGCTTCATCGATATGGTCGCCGAAGGTTTTGACGCGGGCATCCGTTATGGGGGAACGGTTCCCGAGGGGATGATCGCGTCGCGTCTGACATCCGAACTCGAATGGATCGTAGTCGGTTCTCCGGCCTATCTCAACGAACGAGGGCGGCCCGCGCGGCCGGAAGATCTCTTGACGCACGAGTGCATCCGGATCCGAACCGGTACGGATCACCTCTGCAAATGGGAACTTGGCGACGGCGATCGCATGGTTTCTCTCGACGTTCCGGGACTTCTCACGCTCGGAGATTCGGAACTATCTATCCGCATGGCGGAGGAGGGAGGCGGTCTCTTTTATTGCCTGCAGGCCCGGGTCGAGGACAAACTTGCGGCCGGTTCACTCGAAGTCGTGCTGCCGGACTGGACCTCTACCGGGCCGGGTTTTCATGCATACTACGTTTCGCATCGACAGGTGCCGTCCGCTCTCCGGACGTTTCTCTACTACCTTAAGGCGCCGGTTGCGGGCGATTGAAGTGACGGCCAGACGAGACAGCTTCACCAGGCAGGAGAATCGCATATGGATGGTAAGGAGTTGTTTTGCTGAGGCAAATCGACTCAAGAACTCTCCGATAATTTGGAGGTTCGGATGAATCGATTTGCCACCTGTTTTAAAGATCTGCCCGACCCTCGGGGGCGCAACACACGTCATCCGCTGATGTCGATCCTGTTCATTGCCATTGCCGCGATCGTTTGCGGCGCCGAAAGCTGCGCCGACATGGCCGATTCGGCGTTTCCAAAAAGAAGTGGCTCAAGACGATCGTGCCGCTGCCCTATGGCATCGCCGGCCATGGCACCTTCTCCACCGTTTTCCGCTGCCTCAATCAGGTTGCCTTCGAAGCCGCTTTACCGAAGCCTTTGCAAAGGGCATGGAAGGCGTGGTGGCGGTCGACGGCAAGGCGGTACGAGGCGACGCCGCTGCCCCTCGTCAAGGTCTGGGCTGCCGGTTGCGGCCTGGTCATCGGCCAACAGACCGCGCCGGGCCGCAACGAGGTCCAAGGGGCGCTCGATGCGCTTGCGCTTTTGTCGCTGGAAGGTGCCATCGTCACCGCCGATGCCCTGCATTGCCGCGCCGATACCGCTCATGCCATCCTTTCCGCCGGCGGCGACTATGCCCTGGCGTTGAAGGCCAATCAGCCCGGCCTCCTGGCACAGACGATTGCTCGTCTGGACGACGTCGAGCCACTCGGCATCCAGACCGCCGCCGAGAATGACCATGACCGCTGCGAAAGACGCCGTGCCTGCATCGTCGCCGTCAATGACATCGACTTCCCCGGCCTGCAGGCCATCGGCTCCGTCGAGGCCACAAGCCGTCATGCCGATGGCCGTCTGACCAGCCATGTCCGCTACTTCCTGCTCTCCACCGTCATGTCGGCTGCCGCCCTGATCGAGGTAACCAGAACTCATTGGCAGATCGAAAACAAACTGCACTGGGTGCTCGACGTCCAGTTCCGCGAGGATGCCGCCAGAAACCGTAAGGATCACGGACCGGCAAACATTGCTCTGTTACGAAAGATTGCCCTCAACCTCATCCGAGCCCATCCAGATAAGGCCTCCATTCGTCGAAAGATCAAGAAGGCAGGGTGGGACGATCAGTTCCTCATCTCTATCATCGCCCATATGCGATAGCCCTGCTTCACCAGGGGAATTTGAGTGCCGGCAGAAAGCGGTCGCTCGCAGCCAGAAAAATAATTGGCAGCAAGATCGCCTGGCATCCTTTAACATGCCGAAAGCGGAAAAAAATACGTGACAGCCTCCGATCCCTCTCTGAGCCGAGGCCATCCATGATGGTAGAGAATCCGCAAGTCTTCGGCTGTCTGACACGACCAGCCGGTACGAATGCGGTACTGCCACGGCTCTCCTCCAGGCGCCCGTTTTTGATCTCTCGATATCTAAATTTGTGCAGACGAGCAGGCAAAGCTATAACGGCAGGATCAACGAATACTGGTAGCTCTCAGACAATCTGGATCGATATCAACCGGGAATGCCTGCATATGTAGGGAGGATTCAAGCACGGCGTGAGGGCGATGCAGACGGAGGCGGAGACGTCACGGAAACCCGAGAGCACCTGCATCACCTCGCTCGAGGTTTCCAGGCGGCCTTGTAGGAGACCCGCGGCGTAGTGCCCCGAAAACCCCACCGCGCAAATGCTGATTATGAAAGACAGTACGAAAATGATTACTCTGTAGCCGGAAACGGGACAACAGCCTGTCCATTGTGGTCGATGCTTGTCCATAGGCGGTGAAGAAACTTCATCAATCGGGATCCGCCTCCGAGGGAAGCATCGAATCATCAATGACGACACGAAAGCTGCGCGACCGAGGTTGTCTGTCAACAGATTGTCTGATAAAGCTTGCTAAGGTTCAAACTGTCTCACAAAGTTGCGGAGGAATAACTCCGTAACAGAACCGGCGCTGCCGCAGCCGGCACAACTTTCACTGCTGAAATCGATTGCCGCGATGTTCCTTGTTTTCAATGGAAAGCGGTGACCGCATCTCGGCTATGTGAAGGCTTCGAACATGTCGTCGTCCTCGCGACGGCGGGACGCGACGCCTTGATGAACAAACGGGCGTCCTTTTTATCGATGGACGGCTCCATGGCGCCGAGATCACCAGCTTCCCCGATATGCATCTCGAGATGTTGATCTGGGACAGGTAAGTATTGAGATTCAAGAAGCAGAGAAGATGATTGATAAGAAAGCATTGCTCGATAATATGACCTTGGCGGAGCAGGTCTCGCTACTTTCCGGCGATACGTTCTGGTCTTTACCGCCCATCGACCGCCTAGGGATAGGGAGATTGCGCTTGACCGACGGCCCCAACGGCGCCCGCGGGGCGGGGTCTTTTGTCGGAGGTGTGACTGCAGCGGCTTTCCCGGTGGGCATCGCCATCGGAGCGAGTTGGAACCCGGATCTAGCCAAGGAAATCGGCAGTGCCCTAGGTGACGAGGTTCTTTCAAAAGGTGCCCACGTCTCGTTAGCCCCCACCGTTAACATCCAGCGTAGCGTCACAAACGGCCGCAACTTTGAGTGCTTCTCTGAGGATCCGATCCTGACGGCGGAACTTGCAGTCGGCTATATCGAAGGTCTGCAGTCCACGAAAGTCGGTGCCACGATAAAACATTTCGTCGGCAACGAGTCCGAGATTGAACGTACAACCATCTCTTCAGATATCGATGAACGCACGCTGCGCGAAGTCTACCTGATACCCTTTGAGACGGCGGTGAAGCGGGCAAAGGTCTGGGCCGTGATGTCTTCGTATAACAAGCTAAACGGTACTTACACGGCGGAAAGCCATTGGCTGTTGAACGAGGTTCTGCGCGGTGACTGGGGTTTTAACGGCGTGGTGATGTCGGACTGGTTCGGCTCGCGTTCGACCGCACCCACCGTGAATGCCGGGCTGGATCTGGAGATGCCGGGCCCGACTCGCGATCGCGGCTCCAAGCTACTGGCTGCGGTCGAAGGCGGCGAGGTTAGTGTCGAGACGATCCGCGCCTGTGTGCGCAATATCCTGACTTTGATGGAACGCACCGGCGCTATCAACGATCATCGCGAGTTTAAGGAGTACGCCATTGATCAACCGAAACATAGGGCATTGATCAGGCGCGCGGGAGCGGAAAGCGCAGTTCTGCTACAGAATGACGGGATCCTGCCATTGGCTCAGCAAGGTATGGTCGCCATCATTGGACCCAATGCCAAGGTCGCGCAGGTGATGGGAGGCGGCTCGGCGCAGTTGAACCCTCACTATGTCATCAGTCCGTGGCAGGGGCTGGTGGACGCGCTGGGTGAGGAGAATCTGTGCTACGCTCAGGGTTGCAACAATTATCGGTTTCAGCCGCTAATCGAAAACCCCACAACCTTCGAGTTTTTCCAAGGAAGGGAGCTAGCTGGCGAACCGGTGAAGGTCCTCGAGGAACCGTCGAGCCTTGGTGTATGGTTGCCCCCCGTGGCCGAGGGCCTCGTCGATCCGCATCGCTTTTCGGCCCGAATGCGCACCATCTTCACAGCCTCGGAAGCCGGCGTCTATCGCGTCGGACTAACCTCCGCCGGGCTTGGCCGGGTCTATGTGGACGGCAGACTTGTGGTGGACGCTTGGGCTTCCTGGACGCGTGGTACCACATTCTTTGAAGAAGGCTGCGAAGAGGTCGTGGGTGAAATCACGCTCGAAGCCGGCCGTACATATGAGGTCGTCGCCGAGTACGCCCGGCACGATCACGTCAACCTCTATATCGCCGCAATTCGGGTAGGAATAGGCAGGTTTTCGGCCGAAGCGGAGATTGCCGAGGCAGCAGCCGTCGCCGCAAAGGCTGATCATGCGGTAGTCTTCGTGGGCAGAACGGGCGACTGGGATACCGAGGGTTCCGATCTCCGCAGCATTGCACTTCCTGGTTTGCAGAACCAGCTTGTTGAGGCGGTAATTGCGGCCAATCCGAACACGATTGTCGTACTACAAACCGGTGGACCGGTGGAAATGCCCTGGCTTTCGGGCGCTCGTGCAGTACTGCAATGTTGGTATCCCGGACAGGAGGCTGGCAACGCGATCGCCGATGTGCTCCTCGGCAAGGCCGAGCCCTCGGGCCGACTGGCACAGACCTTCCCCGTGCGCTGGGGTGACAATCCCACACATACCGAGGATGACGCGGTCTATCCAGGCAAGGATGGCCATGTGCGTTATGACGAAGGTGTGTTCGTCGGTTATCGGCACTACGATCGCCACGGCATTAAGCCGCTGTTCCCGTTCGGTCATGGTCTCGGTTATTCAAGCTTTGCGATGTCGGACCTGACGGTAGCGCTACCGGACGCTGCCGGCGCGGTGACAGTGACACTGGGATTGACCAACATCAGCGAGCGGCCAGGTTCGGCAGTGGTGCAAGTCTATGTCGGCGATGTTGAAGCATCTGTACCCAGACCGGTTAAAGAGCTGAAAGCCTTCTCGAAAATCGCCCTGGAACCCGGTGAGAAACGAAGGTTGCGTTTCATACTTGACGCCCGAACATTTGCCTTCTTCGACACGACCGAGCGGCGTTGGCGGATAGAGGCGGGGGAATTTGCAGTGATGGCTGGGTTCTCGGCCACCGACATCCGTTTGAGTTTAACTGTCACGCAAAAGGGCGCTGTCTTGGCGCTCTGAATGGGCCGCAAATCAATGACCACATTGGGCAGTGGTTGAGTTCCAACGTATGCGGTTTTGGCGGTGAAGCTGGGTGAGTTGAGTGAGAGAATGCCTCAAAACCGGTACTTGGTTAATGGCATGGCGAAACACCGCCTGCGCCTCCAAAAACAGGCAATGTTTTCTGAACGATCGTAAGCGCGATTTTCCCCGCACCTTCTGCAATTGAGTGAGCTTTGGCATGAGGTGTCCACCAAAATAGGTGGACACCAAGGGATGGAAGAAGTGACCTGCCACTGAATTTTCATCCGGCGGCGATTAGAGCCTCGGCCGGGGTCTGGTATCCGAGCGATGAGTGCGGCCGGAAATGGTTGTACAACACGACGACAGAACACCCACGGGACCGAGGTTCGCGAGCTTTTGTATCGCATCCCTGGTCCGGGCAACCCGTTCACGTGCATGAGGCGGTGTCCAAAGGGAAGCATATTTCCGCTGCAGCCTTTCTGGTTCTTCTTCTGGTCGACTTCTTGAGGTCCCATCGTGGATGTTCGACCGATCAATGAGTGGTTGTTGGCGCAGCCTGGCGGTCCCGCACGTCGATCTCGCAAGCCTGCATTCTTTGGCAAGATTGCTGAAGGACGCTGATGCCTCATCGCAATCTTCTGTAATGGGCGCAGCACTTTGGTCGACTCAGCCTATTCAACGCCATGGTGAGGCAGCTAAATGCTGACTTCCAAGAGAACCTTGAGCCTGCCCATCGATGCAAAATAGCTAAAAGTATAGCGCGGCAATCAGGATGAGACGCTTGCGACAATCTGGATGAGATTCTTAGGTCGCGGTCGGGATCAAATTATCATGCTGATTGCCGCTGACAAGTTCTTCGTCGTTTTCTGATTGCCGCTCCGCGACAGACAGCGTTGATGTCCTGATTGTCGCAAACGAGGCCGGTCGGCCGCGCTGGCGTTTTTCCTCAAGCGCAGTTCTGCGGCGATAGCTTTCGACGTTCATCTCGAAGATCGTGGCATGGTGCACGAGCCGGTCGACTGCTGCGAGTGTCATGGCAGGGTCGGGAAAGACCCGGTTCCACTCTCCGAACGGCTGGTTGGCGGTGATCAGGATCGACCGGTGCTCGTATCGTGCCGAGATCAGCTCGAATAGCACGCTTGTTTCCGCCTGGTCCTTGGTGACGTAGGCGAGGTCATCGAGGATGAGCAAGTCGTACTTGTTGAGTTTGTCGATGGCAGACTCAAGCTGCAGTTCCCTTCGGGCGACCTGAAGCTTCTGCACAAGATCGGTGGTCCGGGTGAACAGGACCCGCCATCCGTTCTCGATCAGCGCAAGGCCGATGGCAGCAGCAAGATGGCTCTTTCCTCCGCCGGGCGGACCGAACATGAGGATGTTAGCTCCCTTGGCAAGCCAGCTGTCGCCGGCGGTGATTGCCATGACCTGCGCCTTCGAGATCATGGGTACAGCGTCAAAGGCGAAGCTGTCTAAGTGTTTAGTCCCGGCATTTGATGGATGGGGTCGATGATGAATCGATCCGGCTCCAAAGTCCATCGTCTACAGATGAACTCGTAAGGCGTACGGCCCTTTAACGTCTTGAGCCGGCGCCCGAAATTGTAGGCGTCGATAAAGTCGGCCAGATGTTTTTTCAACTGCGCATGATCGTCGTAGTGGAAGCGCTTGACGGTCGCCTCCTTGATCGTTCGGTTCATCCGTTCGACCTGTCCGTTGGTCCAGGGATGCTTCACCTTGGTCAGGCGATGCTCGATGCTGTGATCGTCGCAGACCCAATCGAAGATGTGCTGGAAGGCATTTCGATCACAAGCTCGGTTGGTGAACTGAATGCCATTGTCGGTCAAAACGGTGTGAATGGTGTAGGGCACTGCCGTGATCAGATTGCGCAAGAACTGAGCGGCATTCATCTTGCCGGCTTTGGTGTAGAGTTCCGCGAACGCGAACTTGGATGTTCGGTCAATTGCGACAAAGAGATAGAGCTTGCCCTCGGCCGTCTGCACCTCGTCAATATCGATGTGGAAGTAGCCGATCGGATAGCTTTTGAACTTCTTCTTCGGCTCCTTGTCGCCTCTGACCTCCGGCAGACGTGAAATGCCGTGGCGCTGCAAACACCTGTGCAACGACGAACGCGTCAGATATGAAATGGTCGGCTGAAGAGCGTAGAGGCAATCATCGAGCGGCAGCAACGTGTGCCGGCGGAAGGCGACGATAACGGCTCTTCTTCGAGGGAAAGGGTCGTCGAGTGCGGGTCCTTTGGGCCTGTAGGAAGGTCGACCAACGATGTCCGCTTCTTCCATTTCGCCACGGTTTTCTGGTTGATCCCGTATCGCTTCGAAAGCGTTCTCAGGCTCTCTTCACTATTTTGTATTGCTCGACGGATTGCCTCTGTCGTCGTGGCGCTCCCGTGTAGAACCTGGCCCATAGTGCTTCCCTCCATGCCAAGGAAAATATTGCACCATCAAATGCCGGGACTAAACACCTAAGGTCTTTCCGGGCGGCAGGTGCGCTTCGGCGAGATGCCGTTCAATCCTGCGATTGGCACGCTCTGCCAGCTCGTGCTCGGCAATAGCCGACAGGAAGCGAGCTGCCGGCCATCCTTCCCGTCCGCCTCTTCGGCAGATCGTGGCCACAGCATTTTGATCGTCGGCAGCCGGAGCTCGTTGAGCATGATGCCGAGGCGTGCTTCATCGATAACGTGGGCGTTCTTCATGCCGCTTCTCCCGTCCCGATCAGGGCCTCATAACCGTTGAGCGATGCGAGTTGCACATGAACGGTCGGCAGCTTGGCTGGATCCGGACCGAAGAGCGCTCGCATGGTAGCCAGATTGGGTAAGTCACCAGCATCGAGTATCCTGGCCAATTCTTCGGCAAGTTCGCGTTCGCAACCACGGTCATGCGCGAGCGCCAGGAGTTCGACGGTGATCTTGCAAGCCTGCTTGTCGGGAAGATGCTCGATGAGGGCTTCGAAGGCCTTGCGATATTCCTGACGCGGGAAGAGCTTGTCGCGATAAACGAGGCCGCGGAGCGCCATCGGCTTTTTGCGCAGGGAATGGATGACGTGGTGGTAGTTGACGACCTGGTCGTGTCGGCCGTCGGGATGGCCGCGTCCTCGGCGCAACGTCATCAGATGCGTACCGCCGACAAAGACATCCAGCCGATCGTCGAACAGGCGAACTCTTAACCTGTGGCCGATCAGGCGGGATGGCACGGTGTAGAAGACCTTGCGCAAGGTGAAGCCGCCCGTCCGGGACACCGTAACGACAATCTCTTCGAAGTCCGTGGTCCGGCGCTCGGGCAGCGCCTGCAGATGGGATCGCTCAGCATCAATGCGCTTGCCATGGGCAGCGTTGCGACGGCTGACGATGTCATCGACAAAGGCGCGGTAAGAACTGAGGTCGTCGAATTCCTTGGCCCCCCGCATCAGCAGGGCGTCATGAACAGAGTTCTTGAGATGGCCATGGGAGCTTTCGATAGAGCCGTTCTCATGCGCGACGCCTTTGTTGTTGCGCGTCGGCGTCATTCGATAATGGGAGCAAAGCTGATCGTATCGGTGGGTGAGATCGACCTTGGCATCGGCGTCGAGGTTGCGGAATGCCGCCGACAGGCTGTCGCTTCGATGATAAAGCGGCGTACCTCCCACGGACCACAGGGCATTTTGAAGCCCTTCAGCCAGCGCGACAAAGCTTTCGCCGCCGAGAATGACATGGGCATGTTCGAAGCCCGACCAGACAAGCCGGAAGTGATAGAACAGGTGATCAAGCGGCTGGCCGGCGATGGTCACACCAAGACCGCCGGCGTCGGTAAAATCCGAAAGGCCCAACCGGCCTGGCTCGTGCGTTTGGCGGAAGATGACCCCCTGCGCTTCGCCATGGACAGCACGCCACGACCGAATGCGTCGTTCAAGCGTGCGGCGGATACCTTCAGAGAGTTCTGGATGTCGGCGCAGCATCTCGTTGTAGACAGCGACGGCACGGATACCGGGTGCGGCCTTCAGGAGCGGGACGACTTCGGTCTCGAATATCAGCTCTAAGGGATCAGGGCGGCGGCGTCCGCGCGGCGCTTTGCTCTGAGAAGGCAGTTGTACCTCCTTGTCGAGGCGGTATGCCGTGGCTCGGCTCATCGACGCTTTTGACGCGGCGACCTCTACGGAATGCGTTTGTCGGTACTTCATGAAGAGTCTCATCTGATGATCGGTTAAATGGCGACCCGGCACAAACTGGTTCTCCAATCCAGAAAACCGCAAATGTACCGGACCGACCGCGATCATGAGACGCCGAAAATCTGCGCCACGCCGGGGTATGACTACGATCGGGCTACGCCCTCACTCCGTCACACCCCGGCGCGAGTCTCATCCTGATTGACGCCGAATCTCATCGAGATCGCCGCTACGCATAAAAGAGCCAGCCTGCCCGTCTAACCAATGCGAGCAGAACTCTCGGGACATTGTCACCCAACTTGTAGAGGGCCATCTTCGGCGTCAAGGCGCAGACCTCAACCGCTTCCGAGCAGAGAACTACGTCGGGTGCTGGACATATTTGTGAAGAACCCAACACGGCACAATACTTTTATCATCACGGAATGGGCGCGGCAGTCGGCCAGCAGCCAGGCGCCTGTAAAATCCAAGTGTCGAGCCGACAGGGCCTTGAAGGCATGCCTGAAACCAGGATGAGGGAACATATCGCCGGATTGGGCCGAGTTGAAGAACGTTGTGGGCAAGAATCTGTGCCCTCACCTCATCAGTCCAATTCCGCCGCTGCCGCCGACAGGTGATCTTTGAGCTCATTTGGGGATCGTTAGCGTTCAGCTTCGGTAGGCGGACGTACATTTTTGCGATGGTGGAAGTTGTCGGCAGGTGGGCAACACGTGAAATATGGTTCTTCACTGAAATCGAGGGCATCAGACACGTCCCGCGCTCGCCGCGACAGAGCGTCCGACGAGACCTCGAACCATCTTCCGCGAACACTTCATAGCACTGCCTGCAACGTGCTTCGTGTAGACTGCAATCTTCAGTACATCGTTAAGCGAGGTCGTGTCTGAACAACACCGTAGGCATGCCGGATCCTCCGTATTCGAGATGGAATAGAGCGCCTCAGGAATGGTCCCATTTCATCCCGAGGAGGAGAAGTGAAATTGCCATAGTGGCGTGGCGGCGTTTGTTCGCGAGGCTCATGCTACGTGAGTGTCGAGAAGATTGCGACGGATTTAAGTTTCGATCGCCGTGGTTTACCGGAATGCACCTTCCGCTATCTCGCCGCCGAGACGTTGGTCGAGTTCCTCGTGCTGGCCGTTGCGGCAACTTGGCGATTCACGCCGCCACCGCGCGCCTATCGCTGCGGCAGCACAGCCGGCTTCGACACATCTTCATTCAGACAAGGCGATGGCAAAAATCATCGTCACGCCCGGGCTGGCCCCGTCGAGATTGCGGCCTTCCTGATGAAAGGCGACGTCGATCCGCTGGACGCCAAGGAAGTGACCTTCGTCTTGTCGACCCCCCTGCGGGAATAGAGCCAATCAAGCGTGCGGCGCGCCAGTGGGAGGACGGCACTTGGCGCGAGAACGTGCCGTTGCGGCAAGTGGAACATCCGCGTCGATTCTCGCGTCAGCGATTTTGAGCTTGCTCGGGCTTCCGGCGAGATTGAAATTGGGAATTAGAATGCCTTCACTACAAACACACCGGATCTTCATTTTACGTGGCGCAACTTTCCTCAAACGAACCCGCACCCGTGCGGTATTTGGCCACATCCTCGCCGAGGCCGGAGCCGGAATAACCGGGTCCGAGCTTCACTCTCATCACATCAAGGGTGCCTGCCACGAGCAAACGCCTAATAATTGGCGCGAAGCCAAACCGCGTCGGTGACAGGGCACTCACAGTAATGGGCAGGTGCGGCTGTGGGCCGGCAATTGCTTATTTTGACGCGTCGCTTTTGTTGGCATGCGCCTGAATTTGCGTGCATCGCTCGATCAGGTGCTCGAACGGCTCGGAATCGCCGAGCAGCAGGCCGTCGTCGACCATGCGCGCGTAATCCTCGCCGAGCGCACGCACACCTTCTCCGGATGGCGTCAGAACCAGATTGCCGTTGACGGCTGCGGCGTAGTCGATGGGCGAGCGGTCGGCCGCCTTTTCCGCAAAAAACATGGATTTGTGTTTCGCCACGGCATTGGCGAGTTGCCGATCCGCGGATGCTTTGTCGGCGAAACCAGCATCGTCCAGCCGGACGACATCATGCCAGTGGCGGGCAAAACGATCGCCGCGAAGGCGCTCCTGCAGGCAGAAGACATGGATGGCGGTCGCTTTCTCCCAGAACGTCCGCTCCGCGTGCATGACGCGGGGACTCGCTTTCGGAAATTCGACACCATCAACCTGGCCCGACGCGTCACAGTCGATATCGCGGATACTGGCCGGCTCGCCGGTCGACCGCGCTCCGAATTCGAGCATGACGCTCGGGGCGACATAGCCGGATCCGCTGCTCACCGCTTCATAGTCGAGGTAGAGCGTATCGTCCTCGAGGCGGATTGCCGCCGGAAGAGATTGAACGCGCAACGCGCCATAACCGGCTCCACCGAGCCCGCCACCCAGACCGGAAGCCGCTTTCGCACCTCGCTGGTCCAGTGTTTCTCCTCGCTGCGGGTTTCGGCAGTGCTTCGTCATTGCCGCCAACCAAGTCCGGCGCCAGGGCGCGGATATCGTAGGTCAGGTCGACATCCTCGGAGAACCTTTTGATGACACCGTAGGCTTTCGAAAGCGAAGTGCCGCCCTTGAAGACGAGATGCTCACCGAGCTTGGACGAAAAGAGCGTCTGCAGCGTCCAGACGACCCAGACATCCTTTTCGAGGAGATGAATGGGCCGTCCGGTGCGGTCGGCCGCCACCGCCAAGGCTTCGCGTCGGTTATCCTTTGACAAGGTCAGAAACAGATCAGCGATGCGCAGCCTTTCCTACGCTTCTTGCAAGCCAGGTCGGAAACTGCGGAGCCGCCGCCACCAGCTCGCCGAACGCGTCTGGCGGCAGCTTTCGCTTGATCCGCGACAGTGCTTCATCGACCCTCTCCGGCCCAAGCCATGCAAGTGCGCGGACCGCCACGCCAGCAGGTCGATCTGCCAAGGCCAATTGCCAGCGCGGCACGTGCTTGAGCTCGACCGTCTGCTGTCCAAGGGTCATCGTCCGGCTACGGCCGGATGTCAGGTAGACGGAGCGGACCGGGACCTGGGAGGTCAGGCCCAGGGCATTTGCCGCGGCGGCGCCATTCGAGACGATGACCTCACCGCGCTGCTGCGCCACCGCCTCTACGGCCTGTTCGACCGTCGGCGGCCGACTGCCAAAGCGACTTTTGACGGGCCGCATATAGATACCACGGCCCGCCCGGACGAGCTCGCCACGCTCGGCCAGGCGCGACAGAGCCCGATCCAGGGCGGCTCGATTTCCGAGATGCAAAAAGCTCTTTGCCGAAAGCGCGGATCCTTCCGGCAGTCGTTCAGCATGTCCCATGATTTGCGATGTCAGCTTTTGCATGGCATTTCTCTTGTCAGAAATATATGCAAGTTTCTGACAGTTTGCAATGAGAGGGGAAGACGGCGAGCCCGGACGGTGCTGACCAATTTTTATCGGTCAGTGACCCGCTGTCTCTTCACAATCACAATTCATCTATCAGGCCGTCAAACACTTCCACCATCGCATCGCTGATGGCCTTGCCTAGCGCGGCTGCAGCGTTTGCAAGCGCCTCGTCGTCCATATCGCGAGCGGCCATCGCAAAAGCAGTTCCCTCGGACGTTACGATTTCCCGCGCCCGCTCAATTGCCCAAAGGCCGAAGTCGCTGCGGCTGCTGATTTCCACGGTTTCCATGTTGTCTCCTGATTTGTTCGAGAGGACGGCTTATACCGATTTGCCGGACAATGCAGTCTGAAAACCGAGCCCGAGGACCGACTTCGATCTGTCTCGTGAGCGCATTCCCTACGGGACCGTGCTCTATTGCGCCGCACCTTGGCGACTGCGGTGTCACCAGCATTTGTACTGCGGTATAATTTGGAAGCGCTATGTGGGGGTCAATGGTTCAATTTTGCCGCTCCGATAGCACCCATTTGTCATATCACTGAAAAACTTCTGACCTAACGAGGCTTTCCGGGCCTCCGTTCAGGGTGCGGCCGTCGATCAGGAGTGACGAAATCATGTTGGAACGTGTTGGCAGCGGATCGAAAGAGGTCGAAACCCTGGTCGTGGACCTCGGCCAGAAAGACGTGACTGGCCGTTCTGGATCGACAAAAACCATCGACGCCGGCGAAATACGAAAGATCGCGCCGAGCGGTAACGGGCAGGCACTCGACATCTCCGCTGCGCGGGGCTTCGTCGGGTTTACCCAGAGCAAAAGCGGCGCCACCGCGATCCTGGTCGATGCAAAGGTGAGCACGCCCGAAACCGACCCGGGCAACGATCTCAAGATCGACCTGGACGGCTTGAAGAAGGTTGCCGCTTCCGAATTCGGCAGCACCGTGCCCAACAATATCACCCACCTGTTCAACCCGACCATCCAGGCGATGGCCAACCAGCTTTACGGGGGAGACAGTTCCGAGGTGCGCGATCAGTTCAAGGCCGACGTCAAGGCGCTTCTCGGTCCGCTGCTCGACAAGGTCGGTGCCGGAGAGGTCAGTCAGGCTGATCTTGGCGGCCTTCTGGAGCGCCTGACGTCGCAGTTGGCGGCTCCCGGCGGCAAGGAAGTCTGGGGTTACCGCCACGCGGTGCAGACCGCGCTCGAAGGGCTCGTCATGGGCGCCAGCCTGGTCTCGAAGTTGCCGGCCAATGCCGAGTGGGACAAGAGCGTCTCGCCGCTGCCCTCCAACAATCTCGCCAGCTATTCGTTCAACGACGTCATGGCGGCGATCATGATCGGCACCGGGCTGGCCGGCAAGGGCATTGCCGCCAACGGCTCAGACGGCGGGCGCTTCTTCGCCGGCAGCGGCGGCGACGCCTGGATCGCCGAGCGCATGTTCGCCACCAAGGACAATGGCTGGAGCAAGACCATCCAAAGTCTCGATCTGCCCTATATCGACAGCGACTATCTGACATCCAGCCTCAAGAAGATGGACCTTGTCATGTCGGGCTCGGATGCCATCGAGCCGGTCGTGGAGCGCCCGATCGACGAGAACGACATCCTGGAAAGCAAGGTGCTGCGCGGCTACGCTCCGTCGACCGCCTATGAGCCGACGCTGAAGAAGCTCGACGAACTCAAATACGGCATTCTCGGCGACGCCGTGAAGGACGTGAACCGGGATTTCGTCGCGCCCGACAACATGGATGACCTCGACCAGCTGACGCCGGAACAGAAGGCGACGCTGCTCTACGATCTCATCGAGATCAAACAGCAGTTCAATGGCTATATGAACCAGTATGGCGACAGCGTGCCCGATGGCGAGTGCGTCGGCAAGGACCTCGATGCGCGGATCGAAAAGCTGACGGCCGATCCGGCGACGCAGCAGCATCTCTCGGATATCTTCGCGAGCGGCATGAAGGAATATCTGCAGCGACCGGAGAATTCCGATCTGCTCACCAACATCGAGGACGCCTATCTGATCGACATCGGCGGCGGCAAGGCGATCGACCGGGCGCTGAGCGCCGGCAAGAGCTTCGAAGATGCCCTGAAGGATTATTATTCCGAACTCAACACCCTCGTCGATCTCCTGCCCCAGGATTATATCGATGCGCATCTCGACGCCGCGAACGTCACCTTCGCCAATATCGTCAAGGAACATTATATCGGCGACGGCCAGGGTGTCGATCTCGAGCCGCTGCTGTCGGGGCCGGATGACACCTTCGAGCCCGGGGCGACGAATGACGCCATCAGCCAGTTGGCAACTACGTTCGCCGAGGATTTCATCAGCAAAAACGGCCCGGCCGATGGCGGCGAAACGCTGAAACAGAACCTGGCGCAGGATATAGCGCGCGACGTCGACGGCGTTCTGCGGATGGTGCGCGGCGGTATGAAGCTCGACGATGCGCTCGCCTCCTTCAAGGATTCGCTCGATCTGCCGCGCCAGACCCGGACACCTGCCGGCATCGATGCCGAGGTGTACAAGGCCGGTCTGGTGCACGCCGTGCAGATGCTGACGATGTCGAGCGTGCTGGTGGCGCGCGGCCTCGGCGTCGGCGGCAAGTGGACGCCGGCCGATATCGCCGCCGCGGTCGGCTCGGCGACGCAGATCGTCGGCATGACGATGGAAGGTCTCGGCAAGAACCTCGACGTTGCCGGCAAACCGTTCAGCGCCTTCGGCAATCAGCCTGGCAGCTGGGGCAAGGGGATCTCGATGAACTTCTCGCCGAAGACGATGGAAGCGGCAGGCAAGATCCTCGGCGCGGCCGGCGGCCTCGCCATGGCCGGCCTCGGCTTCTATTCGGCGTCGCGGTCGATGAAGGCCGGCGACCGCGCCAAGGGCGCGCTCGAAATAATCGGCGGCATTGCCGGTACCGGCAACGCGCTGATCGGTTTCTCCGAGGCGATGCTTTATCTGACCAATGCCATGTCCCGTGCCTTTTCCGGACTCGGAACGGTGGCGCCGGAAGTCGTGACCATCTTCAGCAGCGCCGCCAAAACCGGCCTTGCCGCGGCCGGACTGGTCACCGGCCTCGTTGCCTCGGCCGTCGGGCTGGCGCTTGGTCTGTGGGATATGGCCAATGGCGTGAAGAAGCTCGACAAAATGGAAAAGCAGCTGAACGAGAAGCTTGAACGCTACACCGGCGAGTCCGTGCATCTCGAATTTGGGCCAGACCCGTCATTCATCTGGTAGAGGCAGAGGGGCGGCAACGATGACCGCCACAGCCTGGGAAATACCCTGCGACCCCTCGGTAAAAATGTGATTTTTGATCTCCAGGCGCGAGGCCGCTGCATTTTATGCAACCGCGATGTCGCGATCGGGCTTGAATTATCACGCAAAGGTCGATCTTATGCCTAACGTAAGGTAAACGACGTCATCCGCGAAAAGCGGAAAAAGAAAATCAAAGGGAACGCATGTCATCGATCGCACCAGCATCTTCGGATATCGATACGGTTTCATTTCTCCGGCTAAACGCCAATTCCGATCCGAAGTCCGAAAATTCCACGAGCCAGGGCAAAACCACGAGCACCACGGTCAAGAAGGCATCGCCTTTTGCCTCTGACGGGACCACGACGGCAGCCCTGACGATTTTCTCCTCTATATCGGCGCAGACGAGCAGTCCGAAGTTCGTTTCGCTGGCCGCCACGTCGAATGGCACGTCCCGCCCTACCGCGCCGATCCAGCCGGTCATCGATCTCCTGTTCAATTCCGATTTCATGAGCGAGATCAATCAGGGCTTCATGGAAGGGCTGAAGGACAAGGACAAATCCTTCGAGAGCATCGACGTCGTCAAAAACCCTCACAATTACACTGCCGAGCAGAAACTGATCATGTATCTCGATCTGCTTCAGACCAAGGCGACCTTCGGCCAATACAAGGACAGCCTCGGCGACAACCAGCGCGGCATCTACAACGACCAGGAGATCCTGAAGGATCTCGACAAGTCAATCGCCATCCTGGGCTCGGACCCCGACGTCAACTCGCTGATGACGGAGAAGGCGCTAAAGGCCTTCAAGCTGATCTTCTCCGGTTATCGCGTCGCGCCGGCCGATACGAACAAGGACGCTTCCGAGATCATCAACGACACGATAACGCGTGACGAGAAGATGAAGGACCTGCGTACGAAGGTCGAGGATGCCTTTGAGCGCGACATCGTCAATGGCGGCCTGCTGAATGACGGTCTGAAATCCGGCAAGGACGTCACCACCATTCTCAAGGAATATAATGCCGCCCTCGGCTTCTATTCCATGGTGCTTCCCGACGATTTCGTAAAGCAGCGCTCGGCGATTGCCGACAAGACCTATGCCGAATTCTTCGACAAGAACGTGCTGCCGACGATCTCCGATCCGACGACGGCGCTCGATGGCCTGATCCGCATGGGACTGGCCGGCAACAAGACCGAGCGGGAACTGAAGGGGCTCGGCTCCATCCTGCCGGTTGTGGATTTCGACCAGTCGCTCGGGCTCGGCGGGAGCCTGTTCCCCGATCTCAAGATCGACCTCGACGGTTTGAAAAAGGTTGCCGCTTCCGAATTCGGCAGCACCGTTCCCAACAATATCACCCACCTGTTCAACCCGACCATCCAGGCGATGGCCAACCAGTTTTACGGGTCAGACAGCCCCGAGGTGCGCGATCAGTTCAAGGCCGACGTCAAGGCGCTTCTCGGTCCGCTGCTCGACAAGGTAGGCGCCGGAGAAATCGGCATCGGCGATCTCGCCGGCAATCTGGAGCGCCTGACGTCGCGCCTGAGCGCACCCGGCGGCAAGGAGGTCTTGGGCTACCGCCATGCGGTGCAGACCGCGCTGGAAGGGCTCGTCATGGGCGCCAGCCTGGTCTCGAAGTTGCCGGCCAATGCCGAGTGGGACAAGAGCGTCTCGCCGCTGCCCTCCAGCAATCTCGCCAGCTATTCGTTCAACGACGTCATGGCGGCAATCATGATCGGCACCGGGCTGGCCGGCAAGGGCATTGCCGCCAACGGCTCAGACGGCGGGCGCTTCTTCGCCGGCAGCGGGGGCGACGCCTGGATCGCCGAGCGCATGTTCGCCACCAAGGACAATGGCTGGAGCAAGACCATCCAAAGTCTCGATCTGCCCTATATCGACAGCGAATATCTGACATCGAGCCTCAAGGACATGGGACTTTCCATGTCAGGCCTGATGAAGACGCTGATGCCCGGCACGGATGTGATCGATCCAATCATCGTCGACGGCAAGACCGCCGAAGAGGCGATCAAGAAGATCATCGCCCCGAGCCTCGACGCGCTGGCGGAAACCCTGTTCAAGGGCAATGCCGATGCCATGGCGCAATACAAGACCAATTTCACGACGATCTTCACCGCGCTTTGGGCGACGATGCGACCGGGCGGCAGCGTCGAAACGATCAAGGCCGACCTTGCCAAGCTGATCGACAAGACCGCGACGGCGGCGCCGGCAGGGGTCGATCCTGTCAAATACAAGGCGGCGCTCTCTTCCGGCGTGATGTCGGTGCTTACCGCATCCCGCTCCATCTATGCCGGCCTCAACATGACGAGCCCGACCTGGGACAGCATCGGCATCGTGGTTCTGCACGCCCTTGGCGCTCTCGCGCACATGGGCAGTGCGCTCGGCTCGGCGATCAAAGCCTCGAATTTTTCGCTGCTGGATGGGATCAGTTCACTCGTCGGCGTTTCCGACGAGCTGGCGCGGGCGCAGCGCAGCGTGCTCTCCGCCTTTTTCAAGAATACCGGGACGACGGTTGGCGCCGTTGCCGGCGTCGCTTGGCTGCCGGTGGAATATTACCAGTTCCTGCAGGGGCTCACCAGTGGCAAGGGCGATCCGGTCGATCTCATCTTCATGGGTATCGGAACCGCGGCGGACACGGTCGGCGCGATCGAGGGCATCGCAGGCGTTGCCAATATGCTGGTGAATTCCACCTTCCTCGGGCGCACGGGCGCAACGGTAGCGCTCGTCTCCGGCGGCTTCTCGCTCGCCTTCGCGATCGCCGGCGCGGTGTCCTGGGCGGCCTGGGCGGGCTTTGCCATCTACCAGAGCATCAAGCAGGAAAAAGCCTTCCACAAGCAGACCGACATGATGAACGACATGCTTAAGCGCACTGTCAACGACACGGTCGGCATCTACGCCAAAACAGGTCAGCGCGTCGGCGCCAAGGGCGGCGTCGCCCCCGCGCCCCGCGACCCGGAACAGCGCGAGCTGACCCCTGAGAACTGGGACGCGATCATCGCCGATATCGAGAAGCGCCGCGGTACGGCGGTGGGCTGATCCGGGACGCTTTCGCAACACCAAATATCTGGGTACTCACAGGCCCGGTTGGCGTAGAGGCGGTCGGGCCTGTGAATATTTGATAGCAATAAATTTAAGTATGAATTTCATGCGCAATCTGGATATCTGCTGCGCTTTATGGATAAAAACGTTCAATTTTAATATAAAGGTCGAGAAAGTTGTCAATGCCGATTGTAAGTTCCGAAAATTAACCATCGGTTAAGTTTAAACAATTGACCGGCCGTTTTTTTATCCATATCAAATCATGCATTCATTTTGATAACTCCTTGATGGAAGTGCTCATATGGCCGTAGATGCAGTGAATTCCGACCTGAACCTGGCGCCTGCAAACCCTGTCTCGGTGGAGCTGACGACTGATAAGACGGGTTCCAAGGACACCACCGGCAGCACGACGAAAAAGGTCGATCCGAACAGCGAGAGCGAGATACTCTCCGCTGCCGTGGACGCGTTTCTGCCAGGCATGATTTCCAACACCCTGATGCTGAACAATTCGCTTTTCAATTTCGCCAAGGAGGCGATCGACGAAGGCAGCGACGAGTAGCGTTCCCGTTCATCGTTTGCAGTTGACGTGTACCGAGTTGAGGAATTGCAATGAGTGGAGAAGAACTTTGCGGCCGCGCTTTCACGCCGCCCGTCGACGGCGTATCGACAGGCAATGTGCTGAAGACCTCGGAGATCGTGGCGGAGCGGATCGGACTGCAACCGGCGGATTTCGCCGGCCTTCGGCCAACCGAACTCACCTCTATTCCCAACACCCAGGGCCGCAAAATCGCGCCTGAGTCCGACGCCGTCCCGCCCTCCTATTCACCGGAAGGCAATACCAGGCCCTCCAGCATTCTCGACCGGCTGTCGGCATTCTTCATGCCGGTGGCCGGGAACGGCCAGCCGGAGACGCCGCTGGTGCGATTTGCCGCGGACAAGGATCACAGCGGCCCGAAGATCGAAGACATCACGACATCGATCGACCGGCTGGAGAAATCACAGCAATTCGCGACCGGCACGACGCTGCTGTCGTCACTCACCCAGTCGGTGATGTCGTCGTCCAAACGGCTGACGCAGGGCCAGTGAATATCATGATCACATCGGCCCTTGCGAGATCATCGATCTCTTCGCCCGCGCGCAAAGTCCTTCCGAAGGCCGCCACGCTCGCCCTCTGCCTGTTCCTTGCCGCCTGCAGCCAGGACGTGCTGACGGGACTCGATCAGCGCGATGCGCTGGATGCTCAGGTCCTGCTGGAACGCGCCGGCATCTCCGTCACCATGAAGAGCGAAAAGGGCGGGACCTATGCGATCGCCGCTGAATCAGCCGATCATGCCCGGGCGATCGAGTTGCTGGCGGGCGCCGGTCTGCCGCGTCAGTCGTTCGGAAATGTCGCCGAACTCTTTCCCGGCAACGGCTTCCTTGTGACGCCTTACGAACAGAAAGCCCGGATGAGCTACGCCATCGAGCAGCAGCTTGCCGAAACGCTTTCCGGGCTTGACGGCGTGGCGACGGCGCGCGTCCATGTGGTGCTGCCGGAGGAGAACGGCCGCGGGCTCATCAAGGAGAAGGCGAGGGCGGCGGCCGTGCTGCAATATCGCCCCGGCGCCAATCTCAACGAGATCGACATGAAGAGCCGATCCGTTCTGGTCAACAGCATCCGCGACCTCTCATATGAAGATGTTTCGGTGGTGGTCAGCCCCTGGTCGGAGGTCGGCGCGCCGGCGGCTCCTGCCGTAGCCGCAGCGCCCGCCCCAGCGGCACCAGTGACGCCGGTACCCGCTGAAGCGCCATTCTCGATGGTGCAAAGCGCTCTCTCGGCTTTCAAGGGCCCCAATCTGGCCGTGATCGGCGCCATCGTTCTCGCCATCGGGGCATGCCTGCTGCTGCTATTGCCGCAGCGGAAGGAGCGCTGAGCATGCGCACGCCGCGTTCGGACGGCGAGGCGATCTCGGATGCGGCGAGGATCCGCAAAGCAGCGCTGCTTTCCGCGGATATGCTGACGGCCGCCCGATGGGATGGGACCGCGCCGCTCCTTGCCGATGGGTCTACCCTGTCACCGCGGCTGTATCGGCGGCTTTTCACTGAGATCGCGGAAGCCCATGGCGACCCCGCCACATTTGCCGACGGCGCCCGCCGCCTGATTTCCATGGACGCGGGCGGACACGCAACGGCCGCGCTCCGGGCGGGCCTCGCCTATCATCTCGCAGCCTTCTGCCCCGCGGTCGATCGCCCGACCCTTGCGAGGCTCAAGGCCGTCTACGGCGAGGAAGCGGTCGCATTCGCCCTCGGCCACGCCGATCTTTCCACGGCAACGCCGCCGCTTGATCTGTTGAGCGAGCAGGCAAGGCATGTCGTCGAGGCCGATGGCTGGTCGATGCTGACGCTTCTGGCAGACGAATACCGGATCTCTGCAGCATGGCGGTGGGCGGGCTGGCGCGACATGGCCGAAAACGGCTCGGCTTCCCTCTTGAAGAGCCCGGCGCTCGTTCTGGCGACGGCCGCTGTCGACGAGGTCGCCTCCATACAGGAAGGCGCCGGACGATGAGCTCGGGATTTGCACGCCACGACCGCATCATTCCGGCGGAGAGTTTCGGCCAGATCAGAGAGGCGGCGCACATTCTGGAGGCCGCCCGCCAGGACGCCGCCCAATCGCAGGCGACACTTGCCGTCGCCAGCGAGCAGGCCGCCCAAAACGGCTATCGCGACGGGTTCGAACAAGGCGTTCGCGATGCCGCCGCACGGCTTGCCGCCTCGCTCGGAAAAGCCGAACAGGAAATTGCCCATCTCGATAGCTGGGTCGAGGCGGTGGTTCTGAAATCGGTCGGATTGATCCTCGGATCGATGGAGGCCGACGAGCGCACGAGGCGATTGGTCCGCCACGCCATATCCCAGACCGCTGAGGCCCAGCAGATCGCCCTGCATGTCGCCCCCGACGATGCCGCCATGATCGCCCGGGCAATTGCGGATATCGATCATCGCATCACTATCGAGACGGATCCGCTGATGTCTGCCGGCGAGATTATTCTGGAGACGTCGGCGGGACGAAGCCAGATCGGCTTGAAAGACCAGCTCGCCACCGTGATCGAGGCCCTCGTCCATGGTTGACGCGTTGCTTCGGATGGAGCGGACACTCGAACAAACGGACGTGCGGCGGCAGAGCGGGCGCGTAAAGAGTGTTTCGGGCCTGCTGGTGCGAGCGCTGATCCCCTCGGTCAGGATCGGCGAGCTTTGTGAACTGCATGAGCCGGGTAGGGGTCGCATCGGCCTTGCCGATGTCGTCGGCATCGACGGCGAGACGGCGCTTCTCTCGCTTCACGGCGAAACCCGCGGCATCTCCCAGCGCACGGAAATCGTCCCGACCGGCCGGGAACCGGCCGCTGCCGTCGGCAATTTCCTGCTCGGCGCGATCGTCGACGCACATGGCAATATCCTGCGTCCCTCCGCCAACCCCGCCGGCGAGGACGCGCGTTTCCTGCAGCCGCTCTACGGCCAGCCGGTCGATCCTCTGTCGCGGCGCCCCATCCGCCAGCCGTTTACCTCGGGGATTGCCGCCCTGGACGGATTGCTGACCTGCGGCCAGGGCCAGCGCATCGGTATTTTCGGCGCGCCTGGCGCCGGCAAGTCGACGCTGGTGTCCCAGATCGTCGCCAACAACAAGGCCGATGTGATCGTCTGCGCCCTGGTCGGCGAACGCGGACGCGAGGTCGGCGAATTCGTTGCCGGCAACATGCCGGAAGGCGTCCCCTCGAATGTGGCGCTGGTTGTCGCCACATCCGATCGCCCGGCGCTGGAGCGGTTCAAGGCGGTGATGACGGCAACGGCGATCGCCGAATATTTTCGCGAGCAGGGAAAACATGTGCTGCTCGTCATCGATAGCGTCACCCGCATGGCCCGCGCCTTGCGCGAAGTGGGGCTTGCTGCCGGCGAACCGCCGGTGCGACGCGGCTTTCCGCCTTCCGTATTTGCCGTCCTGCCGCAAATCTTCGAGCGCGCCGGCAACAGCGCAAACGGCACGATGACAGCTTTCTATACGGTCCTCGTCGAAGGTGAAGAGCAGGACGATCCGATTGCCGAAGAAACCAGATCGCTGCTGGACGGCCATATCGTGCTCTCCGACAAGATTGCCAGGGCGGGCAATTTTCCGGCGATTGATGTGCTGGCCAGCCGAAGCCGGACGATGAGCGCGGTGGTGAGCGAGAGCCATCGCCAGGCAGCCGAGAGGCTGCGCGCCCTGCTGGCCCTCTATGACGAGGTGGAACTGCTGATCCGCGTCGGCGAATATCGCCAGGGGCGCGATGCCGCCGTCGACGAGGCCGTCGCCAAACACGGGCTCATCCAGCGCTTCCTGTTTGACGGCCAAGGCAAGCCGCAGCCGTTCGGCGCGATCGTCGAAGCGCTCGAGGAGCTTGTCCGATGAATATCGCCGCGCCCGCATGGCCCCGGTCGTCGATGGCCGAGGGCTTCTTTTCCCGTTCGGGCACGACGATGCGCGCCGCCTGGCAAATTCCGGTCCGGGAGCAGACACTTTCCGTTCGCCCACTGTCCCCCGATATCGCAGCCGGGCGGATAGCCGATCCGGTCGGCATTCTCTGCCGCGTCGGCGAACGGCAGCAGATGCTGATTGCTTCGGCCGGCGCATTGCGGTTGCTGGCCGAAAGGCTGGAACCACTGCTCCTCTGGGAAAAACTGTCGCCGCATGAACAGGCTGCGGTGGTCGAACATCAGTTCGCCGAGGCTTTCGAGGCAATCGAGAACAAGATCGGCATCAGCCTGTCGCTGCTGCAGATCGGCGCCGAGCCGCTGGCGGATGTCAGCGGCAATTTCGGCTTCGACATCGGCTGGCACGGCATGAGCCTGCTCTTGAGCGGCCGCTTCGATGAAACCGCCCTTGCCGGGCTGGTCGGTTGGGCAAGCCGCCTGCCGCGCCGCACGCTCAATGCCCTGACGACGGCGGTCAACATCCGGCGCGGTTATGCCGTGCTGTCGGTCGGTGAGGTCAAATCCCTGCGGTTGGGGGACGGGATCGTCATCGATGGGGGGGCACCGGAGACCGTGATCGCGATCATGGGTGAACGTTACCTTGCAACCTGCATGCGATCGGACAAAGGCGCGGTCCTCACCGAACCACTCCTGTCGACGCCAACCGGACCAATGAGGCATTTCATGACGAATGAAACCGTCGATCAGGAATTGCAGGGCGAGCCGCGTCCGTCGCCCGTCGACAGCATCCCGATCAAGCTGGTCTTCGATGCAGGACGGCTGGAACTGCCGCTGCGCACACTCGAGACGATCGGTGAAGGCTATGTGTTCAACCTCGACAGGCCATTGTCGGACGCCGTCGATATCATCGCCCAGGGCCGCATTATCGGACGGGGCGAAATCATTTCCGTGGATGGGTTGAGCGCCGTTCGCGTCACGGCGCTGCACGACTGATGGGACAGAGCTTTCCTCTTGCCCAGAGCCTCGCGGCAATGGCGGCGATCTCGATGCTGCCGGTCATTGCCGTGATCGCAACCTCCTTCACCAAGATTTCGGTCGTCCTGCTGATCGTGCGCAACGCGATCGGCATCCAGCAGACGCCGCCGAATCTCCTGGTCTTTGCGATTGCCATCGTGCTCTCGGCCTTCGTGATGAACCCGGTGCTGCAAAACAGCTGGCAATTGCTGCTCGCCCATAGCGGCGATTTCGGCACGGTCAGTGGCATGGCGGACGGCATGATCAAAGTGGCGGCGCCGCTGAAGGATTTCATGCTGAAATTTTCCGACGCCGAGGTGCGCGACTTTTTCGTGCAGGCGTCGCAGAAGATCTGGGCGAATGCGCCGGCTACCCCCATTGCCTCCGACGATATCACCGTGCTGACGCCGAGCTTTCTCGTTTCGGAACTGACGCGGGCCTTCGAAATCGGATTTCTGATCTATCTGCCCTTCCTGATGATCGACTTCGCCGTCTCCGCCATTCTGGTGGCGCTCGGCATGCAGATGATGTCCCCGACCGTGGTGTCGACACCGCTGAAGCTGCTGCTGTTCGTCTCGATCGACGGCTGGCGGCGATTGCTGGAAGGTCTGGTGCTATCCTATGCGCAGTGAGCATCGCGCCTTCACGAAAGCCCCGGTTCGAGCGCCTGCCGCGCCCACGCGAAAGGCCTGCCGTCATGGGTGAAGACCAGGTCGCAGCCGAAATCGGCATGTCCGTCATGGCGACCTTCGCCTTGGCCGGCCCCATTCTGGGCCTGGCCGCGCTTCTCGGGCTGATCATCGCCATTTTCCAGGCGGCAACGCAAATCCAGGAGCAGACCATCGCGCAGATCGTCAAGATTTTCGTGATCTCCATCACCCTGCTGCTGTTCGGCCGGGTGCTGGCAACGCCGCTGATCGAACATTCCGTTCATATCCTCAACGACTTCCCGACAATGGTTCAGTGAGGCGGGGCGGATGGGGCCGGATCATCTTCCGCTCGTCGGCATCGAGGTCGCGGCACCGGCCGCAGCCATGCTCGGCGCCGCCCGCGCGCTCGGGATTCTGCTGATCTTCCCGATCTTCTCGCTGTTCAGCATCGTCGGTATCTTACGTTTCGGCTTGGCAATCGGCCTTTCGGCGCCCTCCGTCGCCTTCGCCTATTCGGTGCTGGCTATCGGAGATACGTCCTGGTTCGATCTGGCCGCCCTTTCGATGAAGGAACTTTGCTTCGGGGCGCTTGTCGGCATGGGGCTCGGCATTCCCTTCTGGGCGGCCCAGGCGGCGGGTGATATGACCGATGTCTATCGCGGTGCCAATGCCGCCAATCTCTTCGACCAGATCAACGCACTGGAAACCGCGCCGCTCGGTTCGCTGATGATGTCGATCGCCCTGGTGATTTTCGTCAGCGCCGGCGGCATCATCGATCTGGTCGCGATCTTCTACAAGTCGTTCGAACTCTGGCCGCTCTTCAAGCTCATGCCCGCCATGCCCGAGGATCCGCTCGACATGATCCTCGGTGTTTTCGGCCGGCTGTTCAAAGCGGCCGGATTGCTTGCCGCCCCGTTCATGATCGTCACCTGCGCGCTCGAATTGTCGCTGGCCTTCGTTGGCCGCTCGTCGAAACAATTCCCGCTGAACGATAGCCTGCCGGCCATCAAGAACTTCGCGGTCGTGGTCATTCTTGTCATCTACACGGCCTTCATCTCCAGTTATTTCCACGATCTCTGGATCGATGGATTCAATGAGGTGAAAGCCATGCTGGAGGTGACCCATGGCCAAAAATGACGATACCGAGGAAAAAACCCTGCCGCCGAGCCGGGTGAAGCTCGATCGGCTCCGCCGCGAGGGCCAGGTTCCCCGCTCGAAGGAAATCCCGGTTGCGATCTCCGTTCTTGCCATCGCCGTCTACGTCACCTGGGGCTTGCCTGATATCCTCGAGGATTTCACCCGCAGTTTCGATAGCGGCCTGCAGTCCGCCGGACGGGCCGACCTCTCCGACGCCGTCACTGTCGGCTTGAGCGAAACCGGCGTGGCGCTGCTCGATCTCATCTGGCTGCCGCTTGCCATGGGTCTTGCCGCGACCATCCTGGTGTCGATCCTCGACGGGCAGGGGTTTCCCGTATCGTTCAAACATATGAGCTTCGATTTCACCCGGCTCAATCCGTTCGAGGGCATCAAGAGGCTTTTTTCGCTCGCGAGCATCGCCGAGTTCGTCAAGGGGCTCGTCAAGTTTGTCCTGCTCGCCGCCGCCGGCGGCGGTGCGATCCTCTATTTCCTCAACAGCATATTCTGGTCGCCTCTTTGCGGAGAAGCATGCACGCTCTCCACGACAGCCCATCTCCTCGGCTCGATCCTCGTCATTGCCGCCGGCATCATGGTGGCGGCGGCGTTTTTCGATATCCGCATTTCGCGCGCGTTGTTCAGGCACGAACACCGCATGACCAAGACCGAGGCGCGGCGCGAATACAAGGATACCCAGGGGGACCCGAAGCTTAAATCGGCGCGCCGGCAGATCGGCGCAGAAATGCGCAGCAGCCCGCCGCGCAGGCAAGGGCCACACCAGAAATGAAAAGCGGGAGCTTGAGGCGCCCGCTTTTTCTTCACTTTGTCATCCCGGTGCTCAAGCGTCTCAGACGCCCGACTGGTTGTCACCCACACGCGTCCAGTTCTTCACTTTGTCCAGCGTGATATCGGACAGGAACGTCACGCTGGCAAGCGAGCTATCGGTGCGGAAGACGTTGCTGCCGTTGGAGAACGCCCCGCCATCGATGGTGACGTCGGCGTCGATCTGCTTGCCGCCATTGGTGCGCACGAGCGTGGTGAAGCCGTCAGCGACGAAATCCTTCAGATAGAAATGCGTATCGGCATTGATCTGGAAAATCTTGTCGGTTGCGCCCTTGGCCGAACCGCCGAGAATGGTGACGTCGCCGGCGCTTTTTACCGTCAGCGCATCCTCGCCGACATTCTGCCAATTGACGTTTTCGAGCGTCGCGCCGCCATAGACGTGAATGCCGTCGGCGCCATTCTCGCCGAGATCGACATTCTTGAGCGTGGCGCCGTTCTTGAGAATGAACAGCGGCGATTGGGTTTCGGACTGGCCGCCATCGCCGAGCTTGGACGAGGCCGTATAGGTCGCGCCCTTGCCGTCGAACACGCCACCATCCACGACGATCGGCTCATTGACGACGATGACGCTGCCCTCTTTCGAGAGGTCGGGTTTTTCCGTCGTGGTCTGCAAAGTCGTGGCCTGTTTCTCGTCGGATGGATCCGCCTTCTTGGAGTCGGACTGCCAGTTGATGTGCTTGCGCAGCACATCCTTGGGATCGGAATCCATGCCGTTTTCCGACGTTTCCCGCGACTTCGGCACATAGGAGGTCAGCATCGGCGGGTTACCGGAGAAATCTTCGAAGGGCGAGACCTTGCGGGTTCGGATGGCGGTGAAATCCGTGTCGGCCCTATTGCTGCCGCCAAGGCAACCGGACTCAAGGTCGAAACGGGAGGTTCTGTCGAAGTCTATGGGCCTTTGTCCATCTACGCCACACATTGCATTCATCCCCAGTTGGTCTCGTCTACTTCACTTGCTCTATCAGCCCGGCCTTTGTTTGGAGCCGGCAGCGTTCCGGATTTGCCCGATCTCTCCGATGGTTTCGATCGTTATATCCCTGTCGATCTCCTCCGCCGCCAGCACCGGAATGCGGCAGTTGTGGTGGATCATCAGCGTCTGGGTGAGCAGGCGCCATTCGCCCGGCACGATGATGACGGGATCGTATCCCCGCTCGTTGGCGTCCTCGAGAGCCTGTCTGGCTTTCTCGGCCAGCAGGCGCAGTCTTTCGGCTATCTCGATCTTCTCGGTCGCTCCAGCGGCGTCATAGGACCGGATGAAGTGGTTCCATTCGGCGGGAAGCACCAGCGCCGGCAGCAATCCGCGCCGGTCGAGAAGCCCGAAGGCGATCTGCTTGACCAGCGCGGCGCGCGCCATTTCGGCCAGGGCATCCGGCGCGTGATCGGTGCCGGCGTGCAGCATCACTTCCAGCAGTCCGCGCGGCTGGGAAAGCGTCACGCCGGAATCCAGCAGGCGTCTGACGACCGCGACCGTCAGCATCAGCGGCACCTGGATGGCGACGTCGATCGCCAGTTTGCCGAGACGCGGTTCAAGGCTGCCCAGCCATTGTGCCGCGTCGTCGACGCTGAACAGGGCGCCGATATGGCGGCGGACGATGCGCACGATGTCGTCGGCAATCTGTTCGTCCGTCCGTTCAGGACCGCAACTGACGAGACCGGCGGGCACGTTTTCGACCTGAAGATGGATCAGATCCTCGGCCATGCGGGGATCGGCGTTGAACGTCGGCACCGTCACGGAGACGCCGACGGCGCGCGCCGCCATGCGGATCCGCCCGTCCAGCATTTCGCCGAGTCGCATCGCCTCAAGCCGCGCCAGCGTTTCCACCGCGACGGTGGCGATGACGGGATCGCCATATTTCGTCCTGTCGAGCGGATAGGAATTGGCGCTTTCCACGGCATTTGCCGATCCGGCCGCGGCCGGGCCCGCGCGCCGGCGATGCACCATGAAGGCAAGGCCCGCCAGACACAGGCCGATCGCGCCGAGCACGCCTGTGGGAAATCCCGGCACGAAGCCCGCGCAGATCGTCAGCGCCGCCGCAATCGCCAATGCACGGGGCTCCCGGAAGAGTTCGCGGCCGATATCGCTGCCGAGACTGCCGTTGCCGTCATCGGACACGCGGGTCACGACGATACCGGCCGAGACTGCCATCAGAATGGACGGAATCTGCGACACCAGACCGTCGCCGATCGACAGCAGCGTATAGAGATGGGCGGCCTCGGCGAAGCTCAGGCCCTTCTGGAAGATACCGATCGCCAGGCCGCCGATGAGATTGACGGCGACGATCACCAATCCTGCGACCGCATCGCCCTTGACGAAGCGCATGGCGCCGTCCATCGCCCCGAAGAACTGGCTCTCCTGTTCGAGACGCGACCGGCGCTTCTGCGCAGCTTCCGTACTGATATGGCCGTTACGCAGGTCACTATCGATGGCGAGCTGCTTGCCGGGCATGGCGTCGAGCGTGAAACGCGCGCCGACCTCGGCGATGCGCTCGGCGCCCTTCGTCACCACGATGAACTGCACCAGCGCCACGATCAGGAAGATGATCAGCCCGACGACGACATTTCCCGCAACGACGAAATCGCCAAAGGCCATGATGATCTCGCCGGCATCGGCGTCCGCCAGCACGAGCCGCGTCGAGGAAATCGTCAAGGCCAGGCGGAACAGCGTGCCGATCAGAATGACCGCGGGAAAGGTCGAGATTTCAAGGACGCTCT
The DNA here is from genome assembly GCF_001664485.1 of Rhizobium sp. N324. Classification (NCBI taxonomy): domain Bacteria; kingdom Pseudomonadati; phylum Pseudomonadota; class Alphaproteobacteria; order Hyphomicrobiales; family Rhizobiaceae; genus Rhizobium; species Rhizobium sp. N324. The sequence goes on from NZ_CP013633.1 coordinate 101,982, forward strand.
TCAGATAGGTCGTGGTGATCAGCACCACGAAAGCGAAGGAGAGATTGAAAGCGATCAGCACGTCCAGAACGATTGTCGGAAGCGGCAGCACCATCATCGTCACGACGGAGGCGAAAAACACCGCAAGCAGCATATCGGTGCGCTGCGCAAGCATGGTGATGGCGGATGACCTTACCTTCATGATCCGGCTTCCGACGCCATCGCCTATTCTTGTTCGCTGCTGGAAATTTCGGCGAGCTTCGGCTCGGCACTGCTGGCGGAGGCAAAATTGACCGTATCGTCCTCACTGTCGCGGGAAACGATCATCTGGTCGTTGCCGATCTCCTTGATCCGCCAGCCGCTCGCAACGACATCGCCTTCCTCGTAGCGGCGGCCGTCGGAGCCGATGATGAACCTGACCGGCGTATAGCCGGCGGCGGCGACGAAGCCGTCGAGACCGGAAGAGAGGGTCGTGAGATCGACGATGGAAACGGAACCGCGCCGGCTCATCGAGGCGATGATGCTGCGCAGCTTGGTCTTGTCGGGCAGGCCGAGAGGCCGCGATCCTTCGCCGATGCGAATTTCGTCGGCGGTGGCGACGATGCTCAGATCTTGGGGAAGCTGCGCCATACGAATGGCCTGGCGGATTTCGGCAGCGATCGCCGCCGATGACGGCGCCGGTTCGGGCGCGGCGGAAACCCTGACGAGCGGGGCTTCGTGAACCGGCGCATCGCTGTTGTAAAGGCCGGCCAGCAGAAGCAACGCCGCCAACCCGAGAAGGCCGGCAGCCGCAATCCGGCGCGGCGCGAACCGCACGCGCCCGGCGCCGAGACCTTCGAGTTTGCAGGTCGTGCCGTCGAAGGAGATGGTCTGCCTCTTCGTAAGGGTCATCGTCCGATCGCGCGGGATGGAACGACCGTCGATCACGACGTCATCCCGCAGCGCGGTCAACGACACCGTGTCGGAGCCGCGGGAGCGCTGCAGACTGATGGCAAAGGCGGGTTCCGGTTTGGCGCCTAGGATGATCAGGTCACAATCGGCGCTGCCGCCGACCACCTGCCGCTCCGCCGTCAACGGCAGAATGGAGCTGCGCCCGGCGCGCGTGATGCGCAAGACCGGTCCGCCGCTGCCTGACGCAGTGTTGCCGGCGTTACCTCTGAATGTCGGCGAAGAGGGATCTAGATCCATGGTCATCTTGTTCCCGAACCGTCCGTCGAGCGGCTTTTATTGTCTTCGAGAGCGGGGAAGCGAGACGGGCGAACCCGTCTCGCCATTGTTTCAATCAGCCTGGGCCGATCTTCTTGATGGCGTTTGCGACGCCATTGATCTTGGTGATTTCGGTTGCAACCTGCAGGCTCTGCGCGGTCGCTTCGTTCTGGGCCGACTTGAAGGCGGAAATCGCCGAGCCGATGCCCGCATCAAGTGTCGAAGTACTAGTGCTGGTAGCCATGTCTTGAACTCCTTGCATGGTTTTGGCGGCCAGAACCTTGCAGAATTCAAGATCGAATTCAATAGCTTATGTTAAAAAGTTATTAATTCGCGATATGTACAACAAATGCGCGAAATGGATATCCGTCCTGTTCCCAGCGGACCGATGATCTGCAACAGTAGATCAGATAATTATTAATAGATTGGATTTCGCAGCCCCTGCCTTCATTCGTTCATTAGTTGTCGGGCGATATCCGGATCGTGAGGTAAACTCAGATGTTTGCGCGTTTTGTTTACATGGCCGCTATCGGACTGCTGGCCTCCTTTCCTCCACCGGCCGGCGCCAGCGAGCGGGAGGTGCGCCTGGATGTCGTCTCCCTGCCGCTTGGCGATGTTGTCCAGACGTTGTCCTTCATGTCCGGCATCCCGGTCACGACAGTCGGGACACTGAGCGGCAAGGTCGAGCACTGGTCCGTCCGGGAAAGCGGAGCCAAGGCCTTCGTCAAGCTTGGCGATGCCAGCAATCTCTTCGTCGCCTATGACGGCAGCCGCATCATCATCGCGCCGAAGCAAGAGGTCTCCACCGTCGTCCTCGATCGCGGCGGCCGCAGCTGGAAGACCGAGCAAAACGCCATTCGCGCGCTGTTCCCGCTGCTGCCGGACGATGCGCTGCGTGAAGATCCCGCCAGCGGCTTGGTGCTGGTGCGCGGGCCCGCGGTCTTCACCAAGGCCGTCGAAGACGTGCTGAGCCGGCAGCAAGCCGACAGCATCAAGGTCATCAAGGGCGGCCAGCTGGAAATCCTGACGACGAACAACGGTGCCTGAGCGGCTGATATGAAGGCGTTGAAATCTCTCAGGCAGTTGCTGCAGATCCGCAGCCTGCGGGCGGACAATCTTTCCCGCAGCCTCTCCGAGGCGCGGGCGGATGCCGAAAGCGCGCGGGAGCGGGAAACGAAAGCCTCCGAAGCGCTCGACATCGCGGCAAGCCGGGCCGCCGGCAATCCTGTCGTCGACGCATTGCGCAAGAGCGGCGCTATCTCCGCCGCCGAGCTTCAGGACGCGCTGATGCGACAATCCGTATTGCGCAGCCATGAAGCCGATGCCGGCCTATCGCTTGCGCAACACAAAGCCGCCCGGCGCGCCGCGCAAGAGCGGGCAGAACACGTCGCCGCCGATTTTTCGCGAGCACAGAAGGCGGTATTGCGCGTCGAATTTTCGCTTGAAGCAGCGGAGAAAATCGACCGGTAGGGAGCTAAGAACCAGCAGATGAACCAACCGGCTTCTGTTCTTCCATCTCTTCATCGACAATCGAGCTGACGAGGGCAACGACGCGGCTGCGCACACGCGGGGAAAGGAGCAAAACGTCGTCTATCAGACGCCGTCCCTCCGCCGTGGAAATATAGGCAATCTTCTCATCGATCTCTGTTATGATTTGCTGGCCATTAGTGGTTTCGGGATCTGGAAGGCCTTCGAAAAACCTCGAAACAGGGATCTTGAGGCAATTGGCAAGCTCGTAGAGCATCGAAGCGCTGACGCGGTTCTTACCGCTTTCATATTTTTGCACCTGCTGCAAACTGATCCCGATGCCGGCGCCGAGATCCCCTAGGGATACATTCGACTGCATTCGGCGGATACGGATTTGCTGTCCGACATGCCGATCAACTGGATGCACCAACTCGCCCGCTAAATTCGACTGTTCGGCTTGCGCAGGCCTCGAAGTCCGGACCTGTGCTGCTGCATAGCGCTTCATGGTGGACACCCCGATGGCGAGTTTCACGCGGTGCGCCCCCGCTGAAAACTCGCTAAACCCACTGATCGGGGAGTTGGAAACCGTACACGACGGTCCTGTGGCCTTTAGTTCCGAGGAACCTGGACATACGCCACAGGCTCCTCGACCGAAGGTCAAGGAGTGTGATGCCGTTACGGCCGGCATCAACCACGTGTAGGGGTTTCCACACCCCAGGGCAGCGCGTACTGCCCTATCGAAAAAGATAGCGGGAATCCGCCCGCTGCGCAACCGAATTCTTTACAAGATTCAATAGCTTCGCTTTACGCTCGGACACTTGCCTCAAAAGCGAGAGGTCACGCTTCGGGCGGTAAAGTGGTCAGAAAACCAAAGGAGGTGCGATCAGCGGAACGCCCATTGCGAGGATTGTCTGCCCACTCTCCCGGAAGAGATGACGATGACACCTGGGAGAGCGCGGACGTCGTGGCGATCGAGGAGACGGACGATACCGTCACCGTACTTCTCTGGCATCTGAAATACTCGCAGGCAGTAATGGGGCGCTGGGCGGACGATCTTTACCTCGTTTGCGGTCAAGCACAGAAGGGGGTGAAGGGGACATGGAGCTTGAAGAACCTCATCAACCACCTGACCGTGAGAGAAACATCACATCTTAAGGGCCGGGCCCGTTTCATTCGAGGCAGCCTGAATGACTTGGCCACGCTTCGAAAGGCTGCCCGACGCAAGTTCATCGAGTACCGGATCGGGATTGTACAGCCGGGTCTTAACGGTGAAAACATACCCGCAGAACATCTTGCGCTTCTGGGAGCGACTGCCACTTCATACTGTCTGTCACCGGGTGTCCCCTAATGACTGTCGCGAACCGCACCGATCCAGCTTAGCTGCCGGCTACCGTCTCCAGCGGCGCTACTTTCCATGACGGCAGGGCCGCCGCGAACTGTCACGGCCTTCTTGGGGCTTTCGATATCGAAATTGACGTTGTAGCGGTTCCACTCTGTAACAGCGGCAGAGCCGCCGACAAAATCAGGGGCGGCTGCGTCAAGAGCGCGGCCATGGTCTATGACGATCAACCCATCGTCGACCATTTCCGGCGGATCGACGCCGAGAGGATCATGGGCGCGAAATTTCGCTCTGCGCAAGTAAGGCACGAACCGTCGAGACGGCAGTTCCTAATGAGCTCATCGAAAGGTCATATCATGCTGAAATACAAGCTCTACGTACTCGTGGTAAAAGCCGACGGGAATCTCGCGATCCTCGCCGCGCTTGCCATGGTTCTTACCGCGATATGGCGCGGCGTTTTACCCATAGGAAGTTTCTACTAAAAGACTGGAGGTGCAGGATCATTCCTGCACCCTCCTCACATATCACCACGTTCGCAGTACGCGTGTCACCTATCTCTCACGCGCAACAGCGGAAACGACAAGGTCTGTCATTTGAGAGTTACCCGGAGCGCCCCACCAGTCGCAGAGGGACAGGTAGGAGAAGTCGCTCACACTGTCACCGTAGCCGATCACTGGGCGACCTGGATGCTCCGTCCGAAGCTTTTTGAGCAGAAATTGTGAGGCCACCCGTTTTGAGATCGCAGGCGGAACTAGCGCAAGGTTATTGCCGTTGTGGTGTCGAACCCAACCCCGTTTTTCTCGAATGATCGGCACAATCTCTTCAAGGCGTGAGCCGTCTCCGTCAATCTCTTTGAAGACAACATATGTCGCGAGATCAGCTTCCATCACCGACCAGCACCGGATGTGGACGCCAAGTTCCCTCGCCTTGGTCCTGCCCTCATCGAGGAGCTTATCGAAAAAGCCGGCAAGCGGCCGGAGCTCCCTTGCGACGACCTCATGCCATTCGGCGTCAGGCTTGCCGTCCTTTTTGAGGATGACGGCACCGTTCGATACGATTGAGTAGCTTTCAAACGCGATCGTAACGCGCGAAAGAGCCTCAGAGCCGCGCGCCGTAACCGGGATGGCCTCCGTGGAGACGAGCAGCCACTCGACAAAGGCAGCTTGAATCTTCGTCATATAGGAGTTGCTTCCATTAATGGATTTGGACACCAATACCAGATCGGCTTCCGCAATCTCCGGTATCTTTTTCTTGGTTTGAAACAAGGTGTCGTCGAGGTCCACCAGAGCAATGGGCTTCATATGCGTACTCCAAAATGCGACTGGTTAAATATCTGATCGATTGCCAGATGTGAGCTTTCGCGGATTCTCCATTGGCAATGAATTTTACGATACGGAATTTGTCACATCTCAGTTTCCTTGACCTGCGCGCCGAGCTCGTAAGTAGACATACGTGGAGATTAGGAGACGTGCCGGATCAGCGTGACGGCGCGGTAAGGGGCGATCTTTCTAGGGGAGACGACATACGGGACGCCTTTGTTGTCGATCAGGTACATGAGGGCCGCGAGTTCCGGATCGGTTGGCGACGAGACGTACACCTTTTCCGGCACACGTCGCAGGATGGCCCTGGTCGCCTCCGCAATGCCCGGCTTTACTCGGTTGATGTTCGTTACGGCGTCCTCCCCCATCACCCAGGCGACGGCAGCGGCGGCGGCATCGCGATGCGCCCGGCGGGTCTCGATACTCCAGACGCTCGGGATTTCGGTTGCAATCACAGTGGAGACATCATTCCACATACCATCCACGAATGATCGGGAAATATCGTGTTCCGCGAGATTATCCCACTGGACGCAGGCGTGGAAGTCACCGGGACCGACGAGGGCAGCGTTGAGGATCGAGCGGCTGATAAGCCCGGATACGGTGCATCCTAGCATTCCGGAGGGAATAAGCCAGTCGTCGCCCGATGCGGCGAGCCATGCGCAGCCGCAGGGGTCGGCCAATACAACTAGCCGCGCAGGCCGGTCTGAGTAGTCCTTGAAGCTCTTTTCGAGTTGGTTCGCAATTGCTCCTTTGCCCGTCCAGCTATCTACGAAGACGATGCTCTCGACAGGACGCCTGGCAAGAATGTGGCGCATAGCCTCGTCGTCAACGCCCTTGTCGCGAATGATCGACAACCCGTAGTGTCCGACGTCCCGGCCGAGTAAGGCGATGGCCCTCTTGAGAAGGATGCCGAAGGGCACGCCGGCGCGGACCAAACTGACAAGGGTAATAGGACCCTCGACCGACTGCACGATCGCGAGGGCGAGGCGTGCCGTCTCGGCGCCCATGCGCGGGCCACCAGTGGCCATGGCCTTAGCAAACAGCTCCATGTATTCGCGGGTCGGGGCCATCTCGGCGGAAATCATTTCCGAGTAATGCCGCCGCCCGGATTGGATGGCCTCTTCCCTCGTGGCCGTGTCAGTAGGCTGAATATCCACTCTCTTGAGAAGGAGCGTCACGTCGTATTCGGCGTAGGAGCCTAGTATGGCAGGGGAGGCGATGCTGTCATAGGTATCCCCCATGGGAGTGATGTCCTTAGATAACGCGACAGCAGTGTTGTGTCGCTGTGGACTGGCGGAAATGTCCGATCGAGTGAGCCGATTTCGAAGCGGCAGACCGCATGGCCTAAGGCGGCTTCATTCACCTTCTACGTCTGAAAGGACAATGGGATCGCCCAGTGCGGACATCAGGCTGGCACAGACATTTTCCGGGCCTGTCTCCGAGCAGAGTATAATTTTCGAGTACAGCGCTGGATCGACGTTGTAGAGGTAATGTGGAACCGTTCCGCCGTAGTTGTCGGAGAACGAAAGTACTGAACCGATCGCGTGGCCTTTCGACAGGGGAGAACGCGTCACGGATGAATAGAAAACCTCAGCGCCCTCCTTTTCCAAGCGCTCCGCAAGCAGGAAGGGCTGCCACACGTGTTCGCCCGTTCCGAGTACGAGGGTAATCCCGTCATCGGCAGCGTTTGCATTGAGACCCTGCAAGTGATCGACGACGCCGAGACGCGCCCAGTCTCGAGCGACGTCGGGACAGACCTCGGGCCGCTTAGGACGGTCACAGGAAGGGACCTGCGGAGTAGCTGCCGTGAAATCCCCACGCGGAGTCCAACTGTACCGTCCGGAAACGATAGTAGCCTCACTGACTGTTCCCGTGATCTCCGCGCGGGCAGCGCCTTCTGACCAGTCGGTAAGCGTAAGTAGGACTGTGTGCTTCAGCTTCAAACGAATTTTTGCGGGAAGGGCAGCGAAGATGTTGGCAAATGTCTTACCTGTCGAAGCCTCATCGTCAACGAGTACCAAGCCGGTCGCACCATGAACCAAGTCGCGGAGCCTTGCCTCGCATGGTTCGTGCAGGAGGTGCCGCGGGGCATGGCTATGCTCTTCCTCAAATTCGCACAGCAGCGGCAGTTTAAGATCATGGCGAGTGGAGCAGATATATATTGCATCGCCGCGACCAGTGAGTTCGCGGAACCGCCGATGGACACCCGCACCAAGGCCAATGCCCGCTTCGGCTATTCCGATGAACAAAACCGGACCAGGAATATCGGCAGGAATCTGACGTGCAAGGAGGTCGAATGCATTTCCCATGACCGAAGGGCGGATCGGCAGGAATCGACCAAGAACCTTGGAAACAAACAGAAACGAGCGGTTCGGGTTGATTCGCTGCCCGAAGCCGAACATCTCGATGGGGGGTACAAGGCTTCGATCCACGTGAACCGAGATAGTGCCGTCGGCGAGTTGCGCAGAGTATGTTGAAGGATTCACCATTGCCAGCTTTCGAAAGTACGGACGTTTACCGTGGAAAAAATCCGTGCCATATGTTTCCGTGACGCCGCACGCTCATTGGCGTCTCGTTGACGAGCAGGGTAGCACTTACCTCTCGAGGCTCAGAGTGCATCCGCGCCACGATATCGCAGGAGAATTCGCCGGCCCTTGGCGCGAAGGCCAGCACGGCGCGAGCGCCTCCCTGGTTTCAGCTTCGTTGGGGCTAAATCCCGATCTGAGGCCTTCCTGCCCCGTCGATGCGGCTCGTGACCCATCTCCGACAAAGCGACTGGGGCGATAGAAATAGAGTTTACGTCAGTTCATCCTCGCTCTCTGCGGTGAATCAGTAGCATGAAGTGAAGCAAGGGACGTGCCACTCGGACATGCAGCACGAATGCGAGCTGAATAGGCACCAGAACTCGAATATTGCATTCCAGGTCTCACGCGGCAGATGTCCAGATTGCCGGGAAATTTCGTATTGCATCCATAACGGCTTTGGGCGACGGATTGCGGGACCTGCCATGGCAAGCGCGTGCGGTCGCGAAACCTCAGATGGCGGCGAAGCGCTGCAGTTAAGAGAGATGCTGGAGCGTATATTCGCCTAAACGCTGCTGACGTGGCGGTTGGGCCTTTGAACGGTGGACGAGATCAGCCGGGAAAAAAGGCGTAGCTTCATTGAAATCGGCAGGGTGTACCCCGCCCACTACCGGGGATCAGAGCAGGCCAGCCTTGGCCCCAACCTGCGATGATAGCAGGTGCCTGGGGCACCTCCAGCACGTCGAGGGTTCTGCATCTTCGTGTCAGCCAATAGCCGACAGTTCGCACCACGTTTGTATTCGCTTTGTCTGCTTTACGACAGACTTAAGTCTTGATGCCTGCACTCAGCCGTCGTTGTTCAGTCCCGGCATTTCCATGGAGCGGATCGAGGGTGAAACGTTCAGGCTGCGAAGTCTATGTCTTGCAGACGAACTCGTAGTGTGAGGCCCTTGAGGGTCTTGAGCCTGCGTGACCTGCCACTGAACTTTCATCCAGCGGCGATTAGAGCCTCGGCGGTTTTGAATACGCCAAGTGGCGCGGTGTGAGCAACCGGCAACGCGGATCGTGTCCCAGCACCTGGTGTAGCTGACGGGAGGTAGCAAAGCCGAGTGCCCGCGCGCTTCTCGCTGCGCTGTAGCGGGTGATCGGCTTTGCGGGCGGCCATCAGTGTTTTCCGCTAGGGTCGGGTTGTTCAAGACCAACCTGACGGAAAGATCACCGATGACCAATGACATGATGAACGTGCGCTCCCTTGTTGAGAAGAGTGCCGATGCAGATTTGTTGCGTGAGATGATCGGCCTTGCTGCCGAGCGGCTGATGGAGCTGGAAGTAGGCTCGGCTACGGGTGCAGACTTCGGTGTGAAGAACTCGATGCGGCTCACTCAACGCAATGGCTACCGTGACCGCGATTGGGAGACGCGGGCTGGCACCGTCGAGCTTCGCATTCCGAAGCTGCGCAAAGGCAGCTACTTTCCGAGCTTCCTTGAACCGCGCCGGATGGCAGAGAAAGCTCTGACGGCCGTTATCCAGGAAGCGTATATCCAGGGAATCTCGACCCGTTCTGTCGACGACCTGGTCAAGGCCATGGGTATGAGCGGCATCTCCAAAAGCTAGGTGAGCCGTCTATGTGAAGAGATCGACGTCAAAGTGAAGGCGTTCCTCGACAGGCCGATTGAAGGTGAGTGGCGGTACGTCTGGGTGGACGCGACCTATCTCAAGGTCCGGCGTGGCGGCCGCATCGTCTCAGTCGCCGTCATTATCGCGGTCGGCGTCAATAACGACGGTCGGCGCGAGGTCCTGGGTATGGAAGTTGGCACCTCGGAGGCCGAACCGATCTGGACGGAATTCTTGCGCAGGCTGACACGTCGAGGATTACGTGGTGTGAACCTTGTTGTCTCTGATGCACATGAGGGCATCAAGGCTGCCGTTTCCAAGGTTCTCAATGCCACTTGGCAAAGGTGCCGGGTTCACTTCATGAGGAACGTGCTCGCGCATGCTGGAAAGAGCGGCAGGCGGGTCGTATCCGCCTTCATCGCGACGGCCTTTGCCCAGGAGACCCCGGAGGCAGCAAGCGCACAATGGCGCAGTGTCGCCGATCAAATCAGGCCGAAAGTGCCGAAGCTTGCCACCATCATGGACGACGCTGAAGAGGAAGTGTTCGCCTACATGACCTTCCCGAAAGAGCACCGGGAAAGCTGCACTCGACGAATCCAATTGAGCGTCTCAACGGCGAAATCAAGCGACGCACCGAGGTCGTCGGCATCTTTCCGAACGACGAAGCCATCGTCCGTCTCGTCGGCGCATTGCTGCTCGAACAGAATGATGAATGGGCCGTTCAACGCGCCAGGTATATGACGCTTGAGACCATGGCCCAAATGAGCGATGATCCCCAAATCAGCCTGCCCCGCTGTGATGTCGGGTTAGGAAACGAGCGGGACAGCAGGCTAATACACTGCCCGAATTGCCCCGTGTGGACGGCAAGCGTCAAGCCTTGATGCCAAATTCAAACGGATATGAGTGGGGCTTCGCAGCTGCGGCGAGGTCTCGATAGGGTCCGACAATAAGCCCGAATGAGTGGGCACAATGGGACTGAAAGTGGGATCACTTGGTGAGCCCGTTGTTCCCGCGCGGAGATCCCGCCGCTATTCTCGCAAATGTCGGACAGCCGCCGCCCTTTGTCGCATTTGTCGAGATCACGACAATCGGTTTGTCCCGCTCTGCTCTACGCACCCGTCAAGCCACGGAGTGGTGCCTGCTTCGCAGTTTTGAATTTGAGAGCGAGCGGGCTACGGCTCCGTCATTGCTGGGGGTCCGATAGCGAAAGCCTGTTCGAGATGCGTGCTTCTCTATCGTCGCACAGGGCGTTTTCAGCATCTTGGGCCCTCTCACCGGTCTGAACAACTGTTTCAGCTTGATCATTTGAGGTTTTCGCAACCGAACGTGCTTGCCGTGGCTGGTCGGCAAGCCGTCGCTCGAACGATCATGGAATGCGATACTAAGTTTTCCGGAATCTGGATTCCAACTGGAATGCAGGAATACGATCGGTAGTAGCGTTTTTAGCTCGCATTTTACGCTGCATTTTCGAGTGGCACGTCGCTTGCTTCATTTCTCGTGCCGCCGATTCACCGAAACTCAGAAAGAGCCAACGCAAGCTCTATGGTGGTGCGAATTGCCCACTGCTCCCGCGCCCAGACGGCGCGGAACCGGCCTAAAAGCGGCATTAATCTTGGCGAAGGACAATTCAAATCCAAGGGAGAGTAAGATGAGCATCACACGCAGACATGTCATCGTTCAGGGTGGCGTCATTGCAGCAGGCCTGCTCGCCAGCGGCCTACCGGGGACAAAAGCCTTCGCGCAGATACCGTCAATCCCTTGGCGGCGCTCACTGCAGGGCTTGGCCTGGAACGACCCGATCATCGAGACCTATCGCGACGCAGTGCGCCTTCTCAACGCCCTTCCCGCCAGCGACAAATTCAACTGGGTCAACCTCTCGAAACTTCACGGCAGCGGTGACGTCGTCAAATACTGCCCGCATGGCAACTGGTATTTCCTGCCGTGGCACAGGGCCTATACGGCTATGTACGAGCGCATCGTTCGGCACGTGACCAAGAACAACGATTTCGCTATGCCGTTCTGGGACTGGACCGACAATCCGTACCTGCCCGAAGTGGTCACAATGCAAAAGACGCCCGACGGCAAGGACAATCCACTTTATGTTTCGTCGCGCACCTGGCCAATCACGCAGCCGATGCCGGACAATATAGTTGGGCCACAGGTTCTCAACACCATCCTAACGGCGAAGCCATACGAGGTCTTCGGCACCACCCGCCCCGAGGGACAGAACTCACTCGATCCTTCCTGGGTCACCACCAGCAGCGGCACGCAGGGGACGCTGGAATACACACCGCACAATCAGGTGCACAACAATATCGGTGGCTGGATGCCGGAAATGTCGTCGCCCCGCGATCCGATCTTCTTCATGCATCATTGCAACATCGACCGCATCTGGGCGACGTGGAATTTGCGCAACGCCAACAGCACGGATCGGCTCTGGGCCGACATGCCGTTCACCGACAATTTCTACGATGTCGACGGCAACTTCTGGTCCCCGAAGGTCTCTGACCTTTATGTTCCAGAGGAACTCGGATACAATTATGGTTTCCGGACCTACTTCAAGGTCGCGGCGGCGAGCGCCAAAACGCTGGCCCTGAACGATAAACTCACGTCCGTGATCGCGGCGACGGCGACCGATGCTGCAATCGCCGGCGTGACGACCACCTCCACGGACAACAGCAAGGCGGCAACGGAAAACGTGCCGCTTTCGCTGCCGATCAAGATCCCGGCGGGCGCATTGCAGGAGATCGTCCGCCAACCGCCTCTGCCATCCGGCATGGATACAATGGATTTCGGCGCGGCACAGGAGCAGGCGGCCTCCGCTCCTCGTGTGCTGGCATTCCTGCGCGATGTCGAGATCACCAGTGCCAGCACGACCAGCGTTCGGGTGTTTCTCGGCAAGAACGACCTTAAGGCCGATACGCCCGTCACCGATCCCCATTACGTCGGTTCTTTCGCCGTTCTCGGTCATGACGGCGACCATCATCGCAAACCATCCTTCGTCCTCGATCTGACGGACGCGATCCAGCGGGTTTACGGCGGAAGGGGGCAGACGGATGGCGAGGCCATCGACCTGCAGCTCATTCCTGTCGGATCGGGAGCGGGCAAACCCGGCGCCGTAGAGCCCGCAAAGCTAGAAATAGCCATAGTGTCCGCCTAACATCCGGACTGGCTGGGTTGTGGAGACATCGATGCGCTATCATCGTTGGGTGCTTATCGCTATTCGTGCGGCGGCATTATCGATGCTGCGCATCGTCAGCCCGGTTCAAGCTAACGAGAGCGACATGCGGGCAACGACCAGTAAGCCCGCGACGATAACCATATCGAGCAGAGCAGTCCACTCATCGGCTGATACCAGTGCGCGGGTCGTCCTTACTGTCACTGGTTATGAACCGTCGACTTCAGGACCAGTGACGACGGTCGTTTCGCTTGACTGCGGCAGTAACGTTCGCGAAATTGGTAGGTTTGGTATTTTTCCGAACAAGGCGTTTTCGGTATTGGACGGGGCAAAGCCTCAACGATTTGGGTTTCCCTTGCCCGATGACCCGTCTTGCCGTCAGCCACAGACCGTCATTATCCGGCTGGAGCCTCAAACAGGCGGCGGTTCGGGCGCCAGCATCACTATCAGCGACGCAAGCATCGGATAGATTGGCAGTCGGGGCTGATTTGCCGCTAGCTCCAGAACCTTGGCGGCAATGAAAGTCCGCCGGATAAAATAGAGGGTTTTGATAGGTTGTTGTGACAAAGGTCCAACGCGCAGCGCCTATCGTGGTCAACAGTTTACAGTCTTGCCGCTGCATTCTGCGACTGATGGTCGTCTGCAAGCAGGCAAAGGTTTTTGGCCGACCCGAGACTAGGCTCAAGATAAAGTCGCTCTTAAAGGCATTGAACCAACGACGCGTTCCTAGATCAGTAAAGTGACTCTTCAACCACTTCAGATGCTTGCGCGGAGTCTGTCCGAAAGCTGCATTGACTTCGCACGCGGTCCAAAACCGATTCAGACTGCGCGTTCAATTCAAAACTGAAGATTAGACGTGTGCTTTTAATGGCACTGGATTTGCAAGGACACGGGCGGCGTGCGGCCATAGGTATCGCTTCCATTCGTGATAGAGAGGCGCGGAGGTTAGTCTTGAAACGAAGAGATTTTTCGACTGTTGGGCTCACTGCTCTTCTCGCCGGGATCGTATTCCCGGCTTTTCCCAGCACCGGATTCAGTGAGCAGCGAAAGCCGTCCATCCCCGCACTCCCTGATCAGCGGAAACTTTGGAGTTGGATCAAAAGGCTCAACAGTTTCGGCCCCCGATTGACCGGCAGCCCGGCGCAAGCACGGGCAATCGATTATCTTGCTGGTGAGTTGAGAGGGATGGGCCTTGAGGTGAAGCGCGATCAACTCACGATGCGCCGGTGGATGCCACGAACCACCGCGTTCAAACTGTCAAATGGTGAAGTAATTGAGGTAGCGGCGCCGTTCCCGTATTCCGGGCTTACACCTCCCGGCGGTATCTCGGGTAAGATGGTTCTTTTCAACGGTCGGGTTCAGGCGTTTGAGAAAGCCCGCGGCAAAATTGCGGTGGTGACGGTAAAGCGTCGGGATCTGGCGGCATTCCTCGAACTGGTGACCAATCGACGCGGCAGCCTGCCGGAAGGCATAGACTTTCCCAAAGCCGTAACCACGCCGCTTATCACCGGTTTGCTTGGCGTACCGATCGACAAGGCGCGTGAAGCAGGGGTTTTAGCCGTCGTTTGCATTTTCGAAGGCGTCTCGGAAGTGCAGTTGAAGGGGCAGGTGCTGCCATTCACCACACCGTATTGGGGCTTACCTGCAATATGGGTGGCGCAATCTGAAGGAGAGCGGATCAAAGCCGCGATCAAGCACGGTTTGAGCGGTCGCCTGACCTTGGATGGCACGTTGGAAGACGTTGCGACCGATACGATTTATGCGGTTTTGCCGGGCTGCAACCTGCTTGAGACAATCATCATCAACACCCACACCGATGGACCTAATGCGTGCGAAGAGAACGGCGGTGCTGGGGTACTCGCTCTGGCGCATTATTTCTCCTCGCTACCGAAATCTGCCCGCAACCGAAGCCTCGTCTTCGTACTCGTCACGGGTCATTTCCAGCTTCCCCAGTTCGGCCGCCACGGGAATCAGGCGACGGCGACCTGGCTCGAAATGCATCCAGAATTGTGGGACGGCAAACCCGGCCATGCTAAAGCCGTTGCAGGAGCTACGATTGAGCATCTTGGATGTACCGAGTGGCGAGATGACTTTGCAAAAGGGCACCCCGCGCCCACCGGGAAGCCGGAGCTCGATTTGATCTATACCAGTAATAAGTCGATGAGTGACGTGTATATCGCTGCCGCACGCGGGCGCAAAAAGGTACGCGCGCTGATAGTCGCCCCAGCGGCGGCGCAGGTGATGTTGGGCGAAGGCCAGCCATTATACGCATCAGGAATTCCGACGATATCAAGCTGTCCGATACCGGACTATCTTTGCCAGGTCTTGCCGGGCGGAGGCTTGGACCGGCTCGACCCTGATTACGCCTTTCAGCAAGTGGAAACCTTTGCCCGCACGGTCGACTTGCTCGACACGATGCCGCGTGGTGAGATCGGAATTGTTCCGTTTAACCTGTCCACTGTTATCGGTGATCTGCTGTAAAACTGACCAACACTAACGCCAGCGAAAATGGCGGCGTCACGCGGTCGGCACTTTAACTGGCGCCGAGGATCATCTGGCTGTTCACGATAGTGCCGGGTCATAGCCGTCCCATCTGGGCACGCTTCGTCATGCATCAGATGACCGGCCTGCGTTTCCACGTCGCGGCCTTCGAGGCTCTCGGCGGCGCTCCGCGGGAGTGCTTTGCGACCGGATGAAGACTGCCGTCATCGGTGAGCGTCAGACAGAAGGCATCGTTTATAACCGTGCCACCACCAGCCTTAGCCCCACCACCAAAGCCACGCGGACGGCCGCCGAAACATCTTAGTTGGTGGGGATCCCACACCGCAGGCGAATCCATCACCTCCTGTCCTGCGATAGTCTCCAACGAGCTGGGAGAAACTGCTGATCCAGGCTGAATGAAGACTTTGTGTGGCATTCCCTGGCGACGAGCTTGCTGCCCCCTCTCCCGGCGTAGCTGGCTGACCCAGTGCTTGGCATAGACATTGCAGGGGATGAATGCGGCGGTAACTCGTTGGGGTCGGAAGTCGTCAAACTGCTTTCCTAGGCGTCGGCATTGCCTACCGAGCACCTCGCCAGACGGAAGCACGATCGATCTGGCACGTATGTATGCGTACGGGATCATAACCATAGAGGAGTTGAAACGATGGCGGACATTCTTACATCTCTAAATCCGCTCCGGTGGATTGAAGCGCCATCCACGGAACTGGACAGCCAAGTGACCCAAAGTCTATTCCCGATGTTCCAACGCTTGGCGGAAGCGGGCGCTGAAACCGCTAAAATTCTGCAGGTTGCCTTATTGCGCCGCGTGCAAGTCATGTGCGACAGCCAGTCTACCCGCCAGGGAAAGCTCTTTACTGAGGCCGAACGTCTTGCCGAGAGTCTACGCGAGGTGCACGACAATGGGAATTTGGGCCACGCTTGGGCGGAATACCTGCGCGACGCTAGTGAGCGCGCCATATTGTGCATGGATCTTCTCCGACAGCGCGGCGACATCTTCCTCGAACATGAAGCGGCAGGCTGTCCGCCGGTTTTCTTCTGCGACTACGAAACAGTTATGGATGGAAACGATCTGCCCTTGAAATCCAATTACGTGTTACTCCGAATGATTCCGCCCCAAGGTGTTAACGTCGATGACACGAAGCGCCCCTTTATAATCATTTGTCCGCGCGCCGGACATAGTCCCGGCGTCGGTGGCCACAAAGAAGACAGCCAGGTCGGCGTGGCGTTCCGGGAAGGTCACCCGGTTTATTTGGTGTCCTTCCGCCGAGAGCCAGAGGGGGGGCAGTATCTCTCTAATGTCACGTATGCGGAAGCGGCCTTTGTTCGTGAGGTCATGCGCCTGCATCCGCTGGCCCGCCTTCCAGTCGTAGTCGGCAACTGCCAAGCTGGCTGGGCTACCCTTCTGATGGTTGCGACAAATCTCGACTTAGCTGGCCCGATCATCCTCAACGGATCGCCGGTGACACCTACCTCGGGAAATATCGGCGAAAATACCCTCCGCTACATGGCGGGCCTCTTCGGGGGAGCTTGGATCACCATGTTTTTGTCAGATCTGGGCGGAGGCATCTTCGACGGCGCCCATCTCGTACAGAATTTCGAAACGCTCAATCCCGAGCGCCAGTTATTCCTGAAGTATGTCGAACTGTTCCGAGATGTGGATGCGGCGAGCGAAGCCTTCCTTAAGGCTGAGAAGTGGTGGGGCGGCTTCTGCCTGATGCGGGGAGACGAGATCCGCTGGATAGTTGAGCACCTCTTTGTTGGTAATCGACTGGCGCACAACAAGGCGTATGGGGAGCCGGAACGGCGGCATTTCGACCTTAAGAAGATCAGGGCGCCTATTATCATATTTGCCAGTCATGGCGACAATGTCACGCCGCCGCAGCAGGCGCTGAATTGGATCCCCGAAATCTATGACAACGAGGAGGAAATCCGCCTTCTCGGCCAGCACATTATTTATATGGTACACAACGACGTCGGTCACCTCGGTACATTCGTTTCCTCGAGAGTAATCAACAAAGAATACAATGAGGTTGCAAGCACGCTCGAGGCAATTGAGGCGTTGTTGCCTGGCCTTTACGAGATGCGCATCACGGACATTCAAGAAGATGCTGGACACAAGAGCTATAGTGTTGAACTGATCGAGCGCACCTTCGAGAATATCCGTGAGTTTAACGACGGCCATGACGATGGAGGTCCCTTCGCTGCCGTCGCCCGCGTCTCTGAACTGCAAGCGCAGATCTATCACACAGTTGCCCGCCCCTTTGTGCAGGCCGCGGTCACAGACATCTCAGCAGACGCCAGCCGAATGTTCCATCCAAAGCGGCTGGAGCGATCGCTGCTGTCTTCTCAGAATCCGATCATGGTTGGCTATAAGTCAATTTCAGAGCAGGTACGGAACTCCCGGGCGAACGCAGCAGCGGAAAATCCTTTCCTGGCTGCGGAAGCGCTCTATTTCAAGGCTGTCGAACAGGCGATCGTGGTCATGCGCGACTGGCGCGACATGGGTTATGAGCTCGCGTTTCACATGATCTGGAACAACCCTTGGCAGCGATATTTTGACAATCCCCACGAAGCATACCGCAAAGGGACGACACTTGACGATATGAGATGGCAGCCGGACATCGCCAATGCGCTCAGGAGGATCGCGATCGGCGGACTCGCCGATGCCATCATCCGTATGGTCGTACTCCTGGTGAGCGATCGTGGCGGGATCCGACGCGACCGCCTGGCGCGCTGGTCACGGGTGCTGACCGAGGACGAGCCCTTCCGCTCACTAAGCGCTGATCATTTGGCCGAAATCACTCGCGTGCAGACGGCTATCGTCACCTTTGAGCCGGAGCAAGCAATCGAGACGCTGCCGCTGTTGCTAACGGAACCGAGGCAACGGCAACTCGCTTATGCAGCCGCTTGCTATATCCCGGGCTCCAGGGCGGAGATGTCATCGAGTACTGTTGCCATGCTACAGCGCTTCGCGGACGTGCTTGGCCAGCCATCGATCGTCGATGTGATTGAGGATCCGCTGGCAGTGACATAGTTTGTTCGTAGAGTAGCGTCTCGATCTCACCGAATCACATAATTATTGGTTTTCGCTCGTTGGTCACGGAGGCGCTTGAAACAATTCCATCGCAAATCCAGCCAGGACCGCAGATCGGAAAATTGCCATTGGACATCCGTCCTTTACAACGCAACGATGCCGTAATCCGGTTCAGTGATCGGGCCGGCAGAGGGCGGATTGAAACTGTGGAGGAAGGCTCTCGTCATAGGGCTGGCGCTCGCTGCAAATCATCGTGATCGAACGCACTGGCCATACGGTTGATCTCGGCTGACCGCGCACCGACCGCCTTGGCGGTCTCGCGCCACCTTGCGGTGTCGCGACTTCCTTAATGATCGCGCGAGCCTCGGCGAGCGTTAGGGCGTAGAGCTCTGCAGCTTCTTCCAGCAGGTCAAGGGAGCAGGTGCCTTCATCAAGATCAATGTTTGTCGTCAGCGCGCGCGCCTTGACATCCGTAGGCACTGGATTGAGGTCATAGGCAGGGGACAACGACCAGCTGGCTTTATTGAGCGTAAGCGACAAGCTGACCCCATCTGGCGTCAGTAGCGTTGGCCGCTGTATTGCGGACAGACGATTCACAAACTGTGAGCTTCTATGTCTGCGCCTAGCTCTGGAACTAGAAACTTCCATATGATCGAGGCTGTTCCGGAACGGCTTGAGGGCGCCCCACGGCAATTTCGGCGCCGCTGGTCCGATGATTTTAAAGCGCGGGCTGTGGCTGAGGCAATGGAGCCCGGCGCAAGCGTCTCAGCCATCGCGCATCGCATCGGCATACATCCCTCGCAGCTATTTGGCTGGCGTCGTGATGCTCGTGACGGACAACGATCCTCCTCGCAAGATCGGGCTGGTCAGACGGAGACTGGGACGATTGGCACACGTGCGATGATCGAGCTTATCATCGGCGACGTCGTTATCCGGGCCGACGCAGATATCGGCGAAGCACACCTGCAGCGGGTGATCCGAGCGGTGCGGTCGGCATGATCCCGTCCGGCGTGAAGGTCTTTCTTGCGAGCCATCCCATCGACTTCCGAAAGGGGCCGGACAGCTTGCTTTCGCTGGTACGGGATGCTGGCAGTGATCCGTTCAACGGTGCACTTTATGTCTTTCGGGCCAAGAGAGCAGACCGAGTCAGATCGTGTGGTGGGATGGTTCCGGCGTTTGCCTCTATGCGAAGCGGCTGGAAAAAGCACAGTTCTGTTGGCCACGCATCGGCCATCATCGCGTCCAGCTCAATCATGCCCAGCTTCTGGCTTTAGTCGACGGAATGGACTGGAAGCGGGTTCGATCCACGCCGGTGAAGCCTCCCGAGATTGTTGGGTAAAACCGCTGCGGCGAAGTGAATCAGGTCCCTGAAACCATGGGCGGATCGCGGCAAAATATGCTCTGATCATACCCATGACGCGACCCGATATCGAGCTCCCGGATGATGTAGAGGCTCTGAAAGCCATGGTTCTTGCCATGGCCGCAAAAGCAGCCCGCGTCGAGGCTTTGGAGAAGCAGGTTGACGATCTAGAGGCCCGCAACGCGGACGCCAATGAGCGCATCGAGCGGCTGACGCAGATCCTGAAGGCTTTCGATCGCGCCCGATTTGGCCGACGCTCGGAAAGGCTTGCATCATCCACCGTCGATGACGAGCAGCATGCCTTTGTCTTCGAAGAGATCGAGACCGGCATTGCGACGATCAAGGCTCAGGTCACGAAAGGCCGCGGTAGCGCGGACAGCAAACGCGCTCCGCGGCCACGCAAGGGCTTTGCGCCTCATCTTGAGCGCGTCGAGGTCGTGATCGAACCGGAAGAGCTTCCAGAACATGCAGGTAAGACCAAAATCCTGATTGGAGAAGACGTCTCCGAGCGGCTGGATGTCGTGGCAGCGAAGTTCCGTGTCATCGTCACCCGCCGGCCGAAGTATGCCTTTAGGAACGAGGATGGTGTCGTCCAGGCGGCGGCTCCGGCACATATCATCGAAGGTGGCATTCCGACGGAAGCACTTCTGGCCCAGATCGCCGTTTCCAAATATGCCGACGGGCTGCCACTCTATCGCCAGGAAGCCATCTACGCACGCGACAAGGTCGAACTCGACCGCAAGCTGATGGCTCAATGGATGGGCAAGCTGGGGTTCGAGCTCAATATCCTCGCCGACTACATCCTCGATGAGATCAAGAAGGCCGAACGGATCTTTGCCGACGAAACGACCTTGCCCACACTTGCACCTGGTTCCGGATCAGCGAAGACGGCATGGCTATGGGCGTATGCCAGGGATGACCGGACTTTTGGGGGCAGCGGTCCACCGATGGTAGCCTATCGCTTCGAGGACAGTCGAGCCACCGAGTGTGTCGCACGACACCTGAGCGGCTATCGTGGAATCCTGCAGGTCGACGGATATGCCGCTTATAACAAGCTCGTCCGGAAAGATGGAGGCAATGACAGCGCCATCCTGGCCGGCTGTTGGTCGCACAGCCGGAGAAAGTTCTACGAGTTGCATGTCGCAAAGAGCTCGAAGGTCGCTACAGACACCGTCGAGCGTATGGCGAGGTTATGGGAGATCGAGGAGCGTGTGCGCGGCCAAAGCCCTGAAGCTCGTGTCGCTGCACGCCAGGAGATCTCCGCAGCGATCGTCCGTGACCTCTTCACTCTCTGGCAGGCGACCCTGCCACGGGTCTCTGGAAAATCCAAACTCGCCGAAGCTCTGCGGTATGCCATCTCGCGTCGAGACATCTTCGAGCGCTTCCTGACCGACGGCCGCATCGAACTCGACTCCAACATAGTCGAGCGAGCAATCAGACCCCAAGCGATCACGAGGAAAAATAGTCTATTCGCTGGAAGCGACGGTGGCGGCCGGACTTGGGCGACCATCGCGACGCTCCTGCAAACGGCAAAGATGAATGCAGTCGATCCGCAAGCTTGGTTGACCCAGACGCTTGAGCGCCTTGCGAATGGATGGCCCAGCAGTGAAATCGACGCGCTCATGCCATGGAACTACGCCGCCTGAACGGCCACGGCTTGTCGCTTACTATTGAGCCACAGAAAGCCGTGATTTTTCGTAATCCCACGGTGACGGCCGTCTTGCGATGACAGGCTACTGACTGTCAGTCCTAGTGGTAACACTAGGAGTAGTCATATGACGAAGCATCCAATTGAGGTGATCACGTCTGTAGAGCGCCGTCGGCGCTGGTCACGCGAAGACAAAGAGCGCCTCGTCGCTGCCTGCTTTGAGCCGGACGCGGTTATCTCTGAGATTGCTCGCGCGGCCGGTATCCATGTCAGCCAGTTGTTCCGTTGGCGCAAGGAGCTGTGCCGGATCGAGGAGCCGAAGACCGAGGTGGGAACCACGTTGGTGCCGGTGATCGTGTCGGAGACCGCGCCGGCAGCCTCTCCCGTTCAACCGGAGCCGCCCACTACATCCCATGCGAGACGGAAGCGCAGCGACGTAACGATTGAGCTGGGTCGGGGCCGGCGTGTCCGGGTGGACAGCGATATCGAAACGGAAGCGCTTGGCCGGATTCTCGATTGCGTATTGGGTCTTCGATGATCCCGGTTCCGAGTGGGGTGAAGGTCTGGCTGGCGACGGGCCACACCGATATGCGCAAAGGCTTCCCCGGTCTGTCGTTGATGGTGCAGGAGGCGCTGAAGCGTGACCCGATGTCTGGGCACCTGTTCGTATTCCGCGGCCGAGGCGGTGGCCTGATCAAGGTGATCTGGCATGACGGTCAAGGAGCTTGCCTGTTCACGAAGAAACTGGAGCGTGGACGCTTTATTTGGCCATCAGCAGCCGATGGCACGGTGGTGATCACGCCTGCGCGGCTCGGTTATCTGCTGGAAGGTATCGACTGGCGGATGCCGCAAAAGACCTGGCGGCCGACGTCGGTCGGATGAGCAAAACACTGGAATGACGGGGTCGAATATGATTCCATCCTGTCATGAGCAACGCGACCGAAGAACTTCCGGACGACCTTGCCAGTGCGCTTGCACTGCTGGCCCAGGAACGCGCTCGACGTGTTGCAGCCGAAGCAGAAGCAGCGGTCGCCAAGACTGAGGCCGCCAGCGCAAAGGCACTCGTATCGAATTCCGAGGCGCTGATCGCCGGGCTGAAGCTGGAGATCGAGAAGGTTCGCCGTGAACTCTACGGCAGCCGGTCCGAGCGCAAAGCGCGGCTCCTCGAGCAGATGGAACTGCAGCTCGAAGAACTTGAGGCAGACGCCGGTGAAGATGAACTGGTCGCGGAGATCGCAGCCAAAGCTTCAGGAGTCAAAACCTTCGAGCGCAAGGGTCCATCTCGCAAACCGTTTCCCGAGCATCTGCCGCGTGAACGCGTCGTTATCGCCGCTCCCGCGAATTGCGCCTGCTGCGGATCGACCAAACTGTCGAAACTCGGCGAGGACATCACCGAAACCCTGGAGGTTGTCCCACGCCAGTGGAAGGTCATCCAGACGGTGCGGGAGAAGTTCACCTGCCGCGAGTGTGAGAAGATCACGCAGCCGCCAGCACCCTTCCATGTGACGCCCCGCGGTTTTGCCGGGCCGAACCTGCTGGCCATGATCCTGTTCGAGAAGTTCGCCCAGCACCAGCCGCTCAACCGCCAAAGCGAACGCTATGCACGCGAGGGCGTCGACCTCAGCCTGTCGACGCTGGCCGACCAGGTCGGAGCATGTGCCGCGGCGTTGAAGCCCATTCACTCCCTGATCGAGGCGCATGTCCTTGCTGCCGAACGTCTGCACGGCGACGACACGACCGTGCCGATCCTGGCCAAGGGAAAGACCGATACGGGCCGCATCTGGACCTATGTCAGGGACGATCGGCCGTTCGGAGGGCTCTCTCCGCCGGCGGCCCTTTACTATGCCTCGCGGGACCGACGGCAGGAGCATCCAGAGCGCCACCTGAAGACCTTCACCGGCATTTTGCAGGCGGACGCCTACGGCGGCTACAATCCACTGTTCAAGGTTGATCGTGATCCCGATCCCCTGACGCAGGCACTGTGCTGGGCGCACTCGCGTCGCAAATTCTTCGTACTCGCGGACATTGCTGCAAACGCCACGCGTGGAAAGAACGCTACGCCGATCTCGCCTATGGCGCTCGAAGCCGTCAAACGCATCGATGCCCTGTTCGATATCGAGCGGGAGATCAACGGGCTTGCCGCCGATCAACGCCTGGAGCGTCGCCGCAGAGACAGTCTGCCGCTCGTCGACGATCTGCAGGCTTGGCTTCAAACCGAGCGGTCGAAGCTGTCACGCAGTTCTCCGGTCGCAGAGGCGATCGACTACATGCTCAAGCGTTGGGATGGATTCACGTCATTCTTGCAGGATGGCCGGATTTGCCTGACGAACAATGCCGCCGAGCGGGCGCTCAGAGGCTTCGCACTCGGCAGAAAATCATGGCTCTTTGCCGGGTCGGATCGCGGCGCTGACCGTGCCGCCTTCATGGCCACGCTGATCATGACGGCAAAACTCAACGACATCAATCCGCAGGCATGGCTTGCCGACGTCCTTGCCCGTATCGCAGACACGCCGATTACCAGGCTGGAGCAACTGCTTCCATGGAATTGGAAATCGCCGGCTGCAGACGCTCAAGCGGCGTGACTGACAGCGGTTGCGTGTCGGCTCCCGATCCATTGCGAGCAAGCGCCGTTACCTACTTCCTTGATCCGTTCTTGCAGTGAACGCACCAAATCCCCTTGCTTGGGGATTGTAGGGCGGGTTTGCCGCATCGTGGGCAGACAGTGGCAATGGAGCCAGTCCTGTAGGTCATTGCGCACCCCTTACCGCGACAAGAAAATTATTCGCCTACCCAATGCATACAGCATTGTGCCTGCCTTCTCCATTGGTCACGGAGAACTAAGTGGCCAGGAAAGCGGCCTTCGCCGGATGCTTACGATTTTTCTCCCCAGCTCAGAGCTAGAGCGGGCTGCAGCGAGAAGCGGCCGGGGTCCTCGAGCCAGGCACGATCATACTCAAACACGATTGTTTCGGCACCACGGGCGCGATTGCTCCGGGCCAGATGGGACGTGTGCGGCCGTGAAGGTCGAGATGAACTTCGAAATCAGCCATCGCGTGACGATCCCGGTGATCGCCTTGGGTGAGCGTGCTTGGGCAACTCTGCATTGGCCAGAGACTGGCCGACGCTGTCGTTACCGATGTCGGCGACTTGGCTCAGCCCATCTAGCAGGCCGAGTGCCTGGAGGACGCCTGCATAGATGCCGATGCTGACATTGGTGTCGCCGGCCTCGATCTTTTGAAGCGTTGAGCGTGAGGTGAAGGCACGTTCGGCTACTACCGCCATAGGCAGGCGGCGACGTCGACGTGCGTCGTGGATGTCTGCGCCCAGTTTGCGCAGCGCGCCGCACAGCGGCCGGAGGGTTGTGAGGTGTCGGAATTTGTCACCTTCGCACTACAGATTGCACTAGATATGTAGCACGAAGGTTACAATTTTTCAAGAGAGATGGTCAGAGAGAAAAGTGGTTAGAATGGGAATTGCGGGAGCGATAGCGCAAGTACGAGCCAGGCTGGCAGGCGAAGAAAGATGGCGGATCTTGAGGCGCTCAAGATCGATGCCGCCTCCGGACTGGAGGCGCGATCGGAACCACTATCGTCTGCTGATGCGGCTTTTGCCGATTGCCAAGCTGCACCCGGCCCTTAGTCGAACGGGTGCTCCTGGAAGATGCGGTGGTGTCGGTGACCGTGGACACCTCGTCGATCAGGGTCGCAACCGTGGCTGGTTTTGAGAAATCGGCGGGCGGACATTGTCGGCCATCAGGACACCAATTGAACTAGGCCATTTGGACTAGAATTTCCACTTATGGCGCGCCAACCGATCGGTTCCTCATGGATCGGGAAGCCGACCTCTACACAGCGGGCTCAATCCTCGAGAATAGTTGCTAATGACCGCTCATCAGACAATCTGATTGAAAGTTCCCCGCGAAGCAGCCATATATTTAGCTCAAATTCATTAGTGCTACGTAGGACATTGATCATGGTAGATGTGGAGCTGCAGGTCGCTCGGCAAAATGCCTCTCTTCGAGTGCAAGTCGAAGAAAGGCTCAGACAGGCTATTGCGACGGGCAAGTTCAAGCCGGGGCAAAGGCTCGTCGAGCGCGAGCTTTGCGAAATGATCGGCGTGGGTCGCACGTCCGTCCGTGAAGCGCTTCGGCAGCTTGAGGCAGAGGGATTGATCACAAGCTTCCCCCACAAGGGTCCAGTTGTCAGTATCATAACCTATGAGGAGGCCGCTCAGCTCTACACCGTCCGCGCGCTGCTCGAGGGGTTTGCTGGTCAGCAGTTCGCCGAAAATGGAACGGCGGAAGATATTGCCACTTTGCAAGATGCCGTTAGAGAATTCGAAGCGTCGGCGGAAAGCGGCGTGGGACACAGGCTCATCGCTGCCAAAAACGCCTTCTATGACTGCTTGATGGATGGCAGCAAAAACGTCTTCGTCAGGCAAATGCTAACATCGCTGCACAACCGGATCAATCTTCTGCGCATGACTTCGATGACACAACCGGGGCGCCTCAAACATAGCATTGCAGAAATCAAAGAGATTGCCGAAGCGATCCAAAATCGCAACGGACCCAGGGCTGCGGCCGCTTGTAAGCACCACATTGATATGGCTGCGAAAGTCGCACTCGAGTACCTGCGCAACAACACCTCAGGCTGATGCCATAAGATTTTCCGAAAATTGACAGATTGTCTGATGCTGTAGGTGGCCGGGTGTAATCAAATCCTTCAGGCACGGTGCTTTTGACAACGCAACAACCTCTCTGGTGTCCATCGGACGATAAGATGGGTGCTGCTTGCACGGTCATTTTAAGTGAGGTGATTGAAGAAGCGACAGCAAAATTGGCGTCGTAGCGAGGGCGCACCGGCCCAAGCATGAATTTTCCGATTGACAGATTGTCTGATAGGTCGTTAACTACTCCTCACTAACGGAGGTAGCTGATTGTGCTTGCCTCACATTCGGGAGCGGGACGTTGTCACCACGAAAAAATCTGCGCGTCGCCTTTATTGGTCTCGGCGCAATGGGCGGGCCGATGGCACAACATCTGTTGTCGGCTCAATTCGAAGTCACTGGCTTTGATCTATCGGCCGAGGCTAGGGAAAGGTTCGCGGCCGTCGGCGGCGTTCCGGCAGAGACGGTAGCGGAAGCATTCAATGGCGCCGATGTTGCGGTTACCATGCTTCCCAACGGCAAGATTGTTCAAGACGCGCTCTTCAAGGATGGGGCCTGGCAATCCCTGAGTGCTGACGCGCTTGTCATCGACATGAGCTCATCGGCGCCCAATGATACTCGTGAGCTCGCAGAGCGCTTGCATCAGAAGGGCTTGCGGCTGGTCGATGCTCCCGTGTCAGGCGGAGTGAAGCGAGCCGTCGAAGGCTCTCTTACTATCATGGCAGGCGGTGCTTCTGACGATATCGATCAAGCTGATCCCATCCTGTGCGCCATGGGCGGCCAGATTTTTAGGACAGGCCCGATCGGCTCAGGGCACGCCATGAAAGCCATCAACAATTTCGTATCGGGAGCCGGGGTTCTGGCAGCTATCGAAGGCGTTCTTCTTGGCCGAACGTTTGGTCTCGATCCTAGAACGATCGTCGATATTCTCAACTCGTCGTCTGGCAAGAACAACGCAACAGAAGTGAAGATGAAGCAGTTCATCCTCTCGGAGACTTTTGGCTCTGGTTTTGCTTTGGGGCTTATGGCGAAAGACATTAGGATTGCAGCGGACTTGTCGAAGGCGCTCAATCTCCAGCTGCCGACATTGGCCGGTACCGCTGATGCCTGGGATGCTGCTCGGCATGCTTTAGGCCCCGATGTCGACCATACGAAAATTGCGCAGTTCGTGAAAGATCAGGCCTGACCGCGAAAAACTACGCCAAACTGACAGTTGAAAATTGTCTGATAATCTGTCAAATATGATGAAGGGAGCGAAACCCAATGGCCACTTTGGACAGGAAAGATAAGGGGTCTAAGGCCGGCGAGCGAACAGCTCCATCGGAGCAGTTCAAGCGCGGACTTGCTACTCGTCGGCAGGTGATGGGGGACGCTTACGTTGATGCGGCCCTCGGAAAGGCGACCGACTTCACCTGGCCGATGCAGGAACTCGTCACCGAGTATTGTTGGGACAATATCTGGAACCGACCTGGCCTCGACCGTCGCGCTCGATCGATCCTCAACCTTGGAATGATAGCGGTTTTAAACCGACCGCACGAGCTCAGAGGCCACATCCGCGGCGCCATCAACAACGGTGTTACGAAACAGGAGATCCAGGAGATCTTCCTTCAGGTGGCTATCTACGTTGGTGTGCCAGCAGGCATCGACAGTTTCAGGCATGCCCAGGAAGTATTCACCGAAATGGGCATTTGAGAATGTGCTGTCCCGTGAGGGGGCATGTACAACATGCGCGGAGTTCTCAGCGCTTATCAACAAGGGAGGAGCCTAAAATGGCGATAGATCTCAAGAAATTCATAGAATTCGTGCGTGAGGATTTCGAGTTCAAGCGCGAAACTCGTTATCTTAACGGTATATTAAAATGCGATTTCCCTACCCGCAGTGTAGCGCTTCATTTCGAGGACGGTACGTTGCTAAAGGTGGAAGAGGCCGAATACGACGACGACAAGTGCACTATCGTCATACGCGGGACCGGTTCACAGTGGGAGGCGCTGCTTCAGCACAAACCCTTGCCGTTTTATCAGTGCTTGCAGTCATCAAACATCAAGCATGGCCTCTACCTTAGCAGTAACAACGAAACCTTCGCGTATCTGCCTGCTCTCAACCGCATGACCACCCTGATGCGCAATGCCCGTTCTGAAGGAGCAGCAGCATGACCAAGTTTGACCCCATTATCGGCCGTTATCTCTATCTCACCGTAGAAGGTATCGAGTACCGCGTCTATTACGAAGAAGCGGGCCAGGGGATTCCGCTTCTCGTCGGTCATACGGCAGGGTCCGACGGTCGCCAATACCGTCATATGCTTTGCGATTCCGACGTGACGAAAAATTTTCGCGTCATCGCGTTCGATCTGCCGTATCACGGCAAGTCCCTTCCCCCCTACGGCGTTCGCTGGTGGGAGAAGGAATACAACATGACCAAGAAGTTCATGATGGACTTCCAGCTCGAACTCTCAAAAGCGCTCGACCTAGACCGCCCCGTTTATTTGGGCAGCTCCATGGGCGGCCATCTCGCGATCGACCTGGCATCGAACTATCCGGACAACTTCCGCGCCACGATCTCGGTCGAAGGTGCGTTGCGCTCGGCGGCGGAGTACGTCGACGTCGGTATGGCTGGCATCCGCAGGGAGTTCGACAATCCAAACGTCAATCGCACCTCCATCGGTGCGGCGATGATGCTGAATATCTCACCGTACTCGCCAGAAGCGAATGTCCGTGAAATCCAGTGGGAATACAGCTGCGGTGGACCGGGAATCTTCGCGGGTGATCTTTATTACTACTACTACGACCACGATGTGTCGCCAGAAGAAGCCAGCAAAATCGATACGTCGAAATGTATGCTATACTTCCTCACGGGCGAATACGATCCAAACACGTCCCCGGCCGATACCAAGATTGCTGCAGACCTGGTCAAAGGCTCCAAGTTTTGGACAATGGAAAAGCTCGGACATTTTCCCGTTACTGAGGACTATAGCGAGTTCCGGAAGTATCTGTTGCCGATTCTTGAGGAGATCCAACAGTCATCAGCAGCCCGGTCTAAGGTTGCCTGATCCTTTTCTCGGGAGGAGAACTTCAATGAGGTGCATTCTGAATGTCACACTTGGGGCGCTGATCTCGGTTAGCGCCCTGGCGACAACCGCTTACGCGGATGGTGTCGATCAGCTACCGGCTACAGAAAAGAAGATCTATGAAACTGTAGATCCGCAGATTCCATTGGGGGCGAGCGCCTACAAAGACTTCAAGCCCAAAAAGCTTCCTCCGTGGAAGATCGGCTATGCAAGCAGCTACGCTGGCAACACCTGGCGAGCCGCAGCTCTCGATGCGGTCATGAGCGATCTTTTACCGCGATCAAAGGCTGCGGGCCTGGTGTCTGATGTCGTGGTCACCCAGTCGGATCTTAAAGACGCCGTTCAGATCCAGCAGATGCGTCAGATGGTGGACGAAGGCGTCGATGCAATCATCATCTGCTGCTCGAACGTCACGGCTCTTAATCAGACGATCGAATATGCCTACAAAGCCGGTGTGCCGGTGTTCTCATTTTCGGGCTACGTGACGTCGCCATACGCCATCAATGGCGCGGCCAATCACGCGCAGGGCGGTGCCGAGATGGCGACGTGGCTGGCGGAAAAAATAGGAAAGAAGGGCAATATCCTTCTCGTTTCTGGTATTCCCGGTTTCGCTTCTTCGGACAGCTTTGACAAAGCGGCTAAGGAAGCACTTGCTAAGTACCCCGACATAAAGATCGTCGGTGAAGTTGCAGGGAAGTGGACCGACCAGGTGGCCCAGGTCGAAGTTCAGAAGTTTCTTGCGACGAACCCGACGAAGATTGATGGGATCCTCACGCAGGGGGCCCAAGAGAACGGCGTTCTCAACGCAATGCTGCAGTCAGGTCGAGACATGATCCCGATTACTCTCGGGGGGGAAGCTTCCGCCGCGTGCTACTGGCGCAAGAACCCCGAGTTTGTGGACAGGAGTTTCCATATTTGGCCGCCGCGTCGCGAGATGCAACAGATGTGGGAGATCATGCTCCGCACATTGGAGGGACAAGGCCCTAAGGTTCAGTCCTTCCTTCGACCCGTCTTGCCTTACACCATCGATGAAGTCCGCGCGGCAATACCAGAAGATTGCGACTTGAACTCGACAGACTTCGTGGAGCCCAAGGCGGACGGGTGGTTTCCTGCTGCGATTGCTGCAGACTACTTCGAACGCCCGGCTGATCCCTGGAAGCCTGTGTCGAAGTGAAACTGTTCTGCCCGGTGGGTCTTGCCACCGGACAGAAGTTTCTCTTGTGGGAGGACCGCCTCGCGCGGCCGTTGGGATTAGAGGATCTCCGATGCAAAACCAAACTACGATCAAGTTGATCAATGTTGCCAAGTCTTTCGGCGAGACTAAGGCCTTAAAGAAGTGTGATTTTGAAGCCCGGGCCGGAGAAGTGCACGCCATCGTCGGAGAGAATGGAAGTGGCAAAAGCACGATGGCGAAGATCATGTCTGGAGTGTTGCACCCAGATTCCGGGAGCGTTTCGGTCCTTGGAGAAGAGATTTCGACTCCGACTGACGCCAAGCGCATCGGGCTGACAACGATCTTCCAGGAAGTGCTGGTGGCCGACGAGGCCAGTGTATTGGAAAACCTGTATGTCGGGCGCGACGGCATCTTCCGCTCGCAGGGCGGCAGTGGTCGGCGTACCGAGGCTGAGGAGATCCTGAAACGCCTCGTCGGCAAGCCCGTGGATCTCGATCAGAACGTTGGGGCATTGCCTCTGAGCGTCAAGCAATGGATAGTTATTGCGCGAGCGGTCTTGCGCAGGCCGAAGGTCCTCATCCTCGATGAATCGTCTGCGGCATTAGACCTCGATTCCACGATCCGCCTCCACGAGGAAATTGATCGTCTCCGTAGGGAAGGTGCGACCGTGCTGATCGTAACGCATCGGATCGCTGAACTTGTCCGCATCGCCGATCGAGCCACGATCCTTCGCGACGGCGTCACCATTGGTACGCTCGAGAAGCATGAAATAACTGAAGAGAACCTGCTTTCAATGATGACGCCCGCGGACCGAAACGCAAGCGACGCGAAGGCGTACGAATCAAAGCAAGTAGGCGCCGCCGCGCCGGCCGTGGTAGCGGTAAGAGACCTCGTTACTCACAGCGCGGCAGCGCCCTTCGATTTCGATCTACCGAAAGGAGCGATCATCGGTGTTGCAGGACTCGACGGGCAGGGGCAGGACGCTTTCGTACGCGCCGTTGCGGGTATCATCCAGCCTTTTGGTGGTAATGTCCAAGTCTGGTCATCCAGCACCGAGAGAATGAAAAAGGTCGCATCGCTCGAAGACGCTGCCAAAGCAGGAATCTCGTATATTTCCGGCGACCGCAAGCGTGAAGGTATCTTCCCTCAGCAGAGCATCTTCGAAAATCTTGCCATCGGCGTCTATCGCAAGAACCTCGGTCCTCTTGGTATAATCAATAAGGCCGGCCTCAAACCCATGTTCAAACGCGAGGTGGATCGGCTCCGGATTAAGATTGGAAGTCCGGCGAACAAGATCACCTCACTGTCGGGCGGAAATCAGCAAAAAGTTTTGATCGGCCGTGCCTTTGCAAACGAACCGTCCGTCATCGTCCTTAACGATCCCGCTCGCGGTGTCGACCTCGGAACGAAGCGCGATCTCTACCGCGAACTGCGCCTGTTCACGGAGAAGGGTGGCAGCGTGATTTATCTATCAAGCGAAATCGAAGAGTTCATCGGCTTTGCGGACCGCGTCGACGTCTTCTTTGCTGGAAGGCTTTTCCGGTCGCTAGCGGGCGAGGACATAGCGGAAGAGCCAATCTTGGCCGCAATGTTTGGAAAATCGCCAAACGCCTCCATCGAGTTCGATCTGGAAAGGACTGCATGATGTCTGGAATCGCATTCCGTCAAATCACCCAGGACCGTTCCCTCTTCGTGCCGGCCGGCCTATTCATTGTCCTTTTGGTCGCCGTTGCCCTACGCGGACACGGGCTATTCACGAACAACGGCCTCGCAGGTGCAATCCTTGTCGCCACGCCCTTGATTCTAACGGCGCTTGCCCTCACCCCCATTGTCATGGCGGGTCGTGGAGCAGTGGACCTTTCAGTTGGCCCCTTGATGGGGTTCATCAACGTTACCCTTATTACCTGGCTTGTGGGTAACGGAATTACCAACCCTATCGCAGTGATAGTATGGGCAGTCGGCCTGGGAGCGGCATTCCAGCTACTCCAGGCGCTGGTTATCATTTATGTGCGTGTCGCTCCGATAATCGTTACGCTGTCGGGTTTTCTTGTCCTCTCCGGGTTGAACCTGATGGTGATGTCCCGACCGGGTGGAGTCGCGCCCGACTGGATGCTTAGCTGGGGGGCGGGGACCGACATCATGTCACCTGTTTTGCTGTTGCTGGTTGCAGCGTATGCATTATGGCTCCTTCTCAGGGGGACTATGTTTTACCGCAACCTTCGCATGACGGGTGCGGATGAGCGCATGGCATATACGAGCGGCGTTCGAGTGGACGCAGTCCGCATCATCGCCCACGTTGTTGGTGGAGCATTCGCTGGACTTGCCGCCCTCAGCTACACGGCGCTGATCTCCTCTGGTGATCCGACGCAGGGCAGCACCTACACCCTTCAGGCTGTTACGGCCCTGGTTCTCGGAGGTGCGAGCCTCTCCGGTGGTCGTGGTGGAGCACTTGGATCTACGCTTGGCGCGATCAACATGTTCCTCATCTCCTATCTCCTCTCCACCTTCAACTTCGGCACGGTTTCGGGGTTCGTTACCCAGATGGCATTCGGCTTAATCCTCGTCGGATCACTTCTCGTGAACGTCTTTGTCATCAGTCGCCGCGCGGTTGTGTAAGGAGCAAGATAATGGTCGCGACAGTTATGAATTCCGAAATCAAATCGGCTCAGAAGTCTAACCCGCTCAAGGCTCATCGGAGCATCGTCATTGGCTTTGTTCTTCTGGCCTCTCTCTTAGCACTCGGTGCATTGCTGGTCCCCGGCTTCGTATCATCCCAAAACGCGCGTTCAATCCTTCTTCTCGCAGCGTTTCTGGGGCTTGCCTCCATTGGCCAGACGCTGTGCGCTCTGGTCGGTGCGCTCGATCTTTCGATACCATATATTATTGGAGGCGCGAACATCCTCCTTCCCAGCCTTATGGTCGCAGGTATTCCCGCTCCCCTCGCGATGCTGGTTGTCATGCTCCTCGGTGCGCTTGTCGGGGCCGCCAATGGCGCCCTGAGCTTCCGTCTCCAAGGGCAAGCGCTGATCATGTCGCTCGGAGTTGGCTTCGCGGCCGTCGGTGCGGTCCAGATCTACACCTCACTCGGCTCGGCGTTTGGTGGTACAGTGTTTGCTCCGGTACCCGAATGGCTGAGGAACATTTCGGCGTTCAACGGAAAGTTTTTCGGCCTGTCGCTGCCTCCGGTCATCGTGATCTGGGCTATCGTCGCCATCGCGCTTGGATGGTTCATGTACAACACCTGGTTTGGCCGCAGCATTTACGCCGTCGGCGGAAGCCGGACGGCGGCCGCCCGCCTCGGGATCTCCGAGTTCAAGGTCTGGACCGTCATCCATAGCGTCAGCGGTGCCATGTCTGCAATCACGGGCATGCTGCTACTAGGGTTTTCCGGTGGTGGCTTCGTCGGCGTGGGCGACCCTTATCTTTTCACCACCGTAGCAGCGGTGGTGATTGGAGGGACGTCGCTTCTTGGTGGGGCGGGCGGCTATGGCGCGACAGTGCTCGGTGTTCTTGTCCTGACTGTACTGACCTCGCTTCTAGTTGGCCTCGGACTGAACTTTCCGGCGCAGCAGGCTGTCGTCGGTCTGCTCATCGTTCCGATGGTAGCGATATACGCACGGTCACCACACATTCGAAATCAGATATGATCAATGCATAGAAAGGAAGATCCATGGCAATCTCCAGCACCCTGCTAGGCCGTTTAAAGGACCAGACTCTCGTTCGCGAGCAGATGCTGGTTGGAGGAAAGTGGTCGAGCGAAGGGGTAAACGGCACACGCATCAACGTGCTAAACCCCTCCACGATGGACGTCCTTGCCTCTCTGCCTAGCGCTGGCCTTGCTGAAGTGCGAGCCTCTATCGATGCTGCAAAGGCTTCACAGAAGAAGTGGGCTAAGGTTTCGGCGAAGGAACGCTCGCTGATCATGCGGAAGTTCTACGAAGAGGTGGTGGCTAACGCTGAAGACCTGGCCGTAATTCTGACATCGGAAATGGGCAAGCCACTGGCGGAAGCGCGTGGCGAGATTGCTTACGGAGCTTCCTACATCGAATGGTTCGGTGAGGAAGCCAAGCGTGTCTATGGTGACACCATTCCAGGTCACCAGGCCGACAAGCGACTGCTTGTCATCAAGCAGCCGGTTGGCGTTGTGGCCGCCATCGCTCCTTGGAACTTTCCGTCGGCGATGGTGTGCCGCAAGATCGCGCCGGCGCTCGCGTCCGGCTGCGCGATCGTATTCAAGCCTGCTGCCGAGACTCCGTTATCGGCGCTTGCATTGGCGATCCTCGCGGAGCGTGCCGGAATACCCGATGGCTTGTTCAGCGTCCTCCCGACGGATAATGCAAGAATGTTTGGCGAGGAGGTCTGCTCCAACCCGGTCGTCAAGAAACTGACCTTCACCGGTTCGACCGAAGTTGGCCGTATCTTGATGGCGCAAGGCGCCCAGAAGATCATGAAGCTGAGCCTGGAACTCGGCGGCAATGCGCCGTTTATCGTTTTCGACGATGCAGATCTCGACCAGGCGGTCGAGGGGGCTATGCTTTCTAAGTTTCGTAACGCGGGTCAGACCTGCGTGTGCGCGAACCGTATTTACGTACAGAGCGGGATCCATGACAGGTTCGTCGAGAAGCTGGCAATGCGCGTGAGTGCCTTGCAGGTTCTTGACGGGTTTGAGAGCGGGGCGACGATCGGCCCGTTGATCAACGATGAAGCGGTAGCAAAGCTCTATGGTCATATCGATGACGCTGTGACCAAGGGTGCGACTGTCGTGGTTGGTGGTGACCGCGATGCTCGCGGAGGCACGTTCGTTCAACCAACGCTTCTCTCGGGTGCGACAAAGGATATGAAGGTTGCGCGTGAGGAAACCTTCGCGCCTCTGGCTCCGGTGTTCAAGTTCGATACTGTCGAGGAAGTCATCGAACTCGCGAACGATACGGAATTCGGCTTGGCAGCCTACTTTTTCGCCAACGACCTCAGGAACGTTTGGAAGGTCACAGAGGCGCTGGAATACGGCATGGTTGGCGTGAACACGGGTCTGATTTCCACCGAATTAGCGCCATTCGGCGGCGTCAAGCAATCCGGCTTCGGCCGAGAGGGCTCAAAGTACGGAATGGATGACTTCTTATCCATGAAATACGTCTGCATGGGCGGGATCGGCGCATAGCGATCGCCCAAGGGTCGCTCGCCGACTGAACTTAAAGGGGGAGAGGTCTGTTGAATAGAGGCAGGACAGCAACATCCTCTCCGCCGGTTGCGAGGTCTCAAAAGGCCGGACTTTTCTAGAGGTTTCGCGGGAACTGTCCTACGGATCTTCCCTTCCGACCCCTTCTGGGGAGGGCCTTGCAGACGAGATTTCTGCCTGTCTTTTCGATTGTCGATCCTTCCGCCAATGCCCTACAAGGTAAGTCTTTCCCAGATAGCTTGTAGCCTTCGAAGAGGTAACACGACATGAACGAGCTGTTGCACCGTGGCGTTGTCGTTTCAACGTATCAAAGTCCTGAGCAGGAGCATGATCACCACCCGATCGATGCACGCGTTCGTCCTGAAATCGATCAGGCCGACGATGCTGCACGTGCCAGCGTGGAGGGTCAAGCGAAAGCCATTCGCGTCGACCAGCGACGCGTCAAGGTGTAGTTGTCGGCGGCCGCACCCTCAGTGTCGGTTTGACGTAGCCGCCGATCTTCGCCGGCGCCAGGCCTTTATGGTAGATCCGGATGCGTCCGGGTCATCCAGACGTCAAACGCGTAATGCAGGAGAGATTCGATAGGATCGGGCTGACCACGCCCCCTTGCGGGGTACCACGCATCCGCTCAATGACTTCTCCGTTCTTTTCCATAGGCGCGGTCAACCATCTTTCGATGTAGTGACCTTGCCCAATCATCAGGCACCCGGCGGACTTGTCCCAGGATGACGAAACAGTCCTGGTTTCGACGACGCTTATATTCATAACGGCGCGTCTTCGGAGGTGACCTTGCCCCCAAGTTTTATCCAGTTTTGAGTTCGCTCCGACGGTTTTGGGTTGCTGTATTTGCGGCGGTAGCGGCGGGTTGCGGTGCGGAGCCATTCCGGCTGCGCAGCACCGCATCACGTCGCGGGTTGATGGTCTGGGCGAACTCGGCCGGTGTCAGCCAGCCGAGGCCGGAATGCGGTCGATGATCGTTGTAATCGCTGCACCAGTTTGAAAGCGCTGACCGAGCATACGCCAGTGACGAGAAGAGCGTTTCATTCAGGAACTCGTCTCGCAGCCGCCCATTGAAGCTTTCGATGAAGGCGTTCTGGATCGGCTTGCCGGGCGCGATGTAGTGCCATTCCACCTTGGTCCGATCCGTCCATTGCAGGATCGCGTTGCTGGTGAACTCACTGCCATTGTCGCTGACGATCATCTTCGGTTTGCCTCGCCCCTCGATGATCCGGTCCAACTCACGAGCAACCCGCAGGCCGGAAAGGGACGTATCGGCGACGAGCGCCAGGCACTCCCTGGTGCAATCATCGACCACGGTCAGCACTCGGAACCTGCGCCCATCGGTGAACTGATCCGACACGAAGTCCAACGACCAGCGATCATTGGCTGCCATCGGGATCAGCATCGGCGCTCGTGTGCCTATCGCTCGCTTGCGGCCGCCGCGCTTGCGCACGGCCAGCTTTTCCTCTCGATAGAGCCGGAAGAGCCGCTTGTGGTTCACAAGATGTCCCTCACGTCTGAGCAGCACATGAAGACGTCGATAGCCAAAGCGGCGGCGTTCATGGGCCAGCGCCTTCATCCGATCGCGAAGGTCATGGTCGTCACCGCGCCTGGTTTCGTAACGGATCGTCATCCGACAATAGCCGATGGCTTTACACGCCCGCCGTTCGCTCATCTGATGTTGATCAACCAGATGCGCGACAGCTCGCCGCTTTGCTGCGGGCGTCACCACTTCTTTCCCAAAAGGTCTTTCAAAGCGGCATTGTCGAGCATGGCATCTGCCAGAAGCCGCTTCAGCTTTGTGTTTTCGTCCTCCAGCGTCTTCAGCCGTTTGGCTTCCGACACTTCCATGCCGCCGAACTTCGCTTTCCATTTATAGATGCTGGCATCGCTGACACCGTGTTTGCGGCAAAGCTCCAAGACCGGCGTGCCAGCCTCGTGCTCCTTCAGAATCCCGATGATCTGTTCGTCTGTGAAACGGTTGCGCTTCATTCTCTGGTCCTCTCAATGGGCCAGAGCTTACTTCAAAATGGATTATCTCGACGGGGCAAGGTCAGCGGGTTCACTTTCGTTCGTCTTTCGGACACGCACCTGCTCGGATCTCGTCCGGACTTTTCATCCGGCGCTCACCACCACGGCTCTTTACCGCAGCAGCTCGGACTGGTTTGAGACCCGCTCCTGAAAGCCGATCCCGGAGGGCCATCCTCCATCATTCACGCAGCTTCACGTTACGGGGTTAGCTCATACTGAACTCCTTCCGTGCCTCTGCAGCACACTTTCGTCGATGAAGATCAGTTTCTCCGGATCGAGGTCCAATTGACCATCGAACCAGGCGCGCCGGCGCTTCAGGACGTCCGGTCGGTCCTGCTCCAGTGCGTGTGCGGTCTTTTTTTAAAGGTCCACCCACGGCCTCGAAGCCAGGCGCCAAGTGCGCTGCGGCTGA
This sequence comes from Rhizobium sp. N324, assembly GCF_001664485.1. Lineage (NCBI taxonomy): Bacteria > Pseudomonadati > Pseudomonadota > Alphaproteobacteria > Hyphomicrobiales > Rhizobiaceae > Rhizobium > Rhizobium sp. N324. Next base: position 139,672 of record NZ_CP013633.1, read on the forward strand.
TCTTCACCTGCCGCTCGACGGACAAGCGCTCAACCATCTCATCGAGCGTCACATCCCTACGCTCGTCGATCAACGCGACAACGAATTCCTCGTGTGCATCCACTGCCGAAGGTCGTCTCCAGCCCTGTGGCCGAGCAGTTAACTCACCCTCTTTCGCTCTTGCGATCCAGCGGATCGCTGTCGAAATCCCAACACCGAAACGAGCCGCAACCTGCCGAGCCGACATGCCCGACGCAGACGCTTTCAAAACTCGTATTCGGAGATCATCGCTCAGAGCCTGTCCCATCATCCACCTCTTCTCTGTGGATGTTGAATCAGCTTCGATGGACGCCGTCACATCACAATCGATTCATCGATCGCAGGACTTGCTCTAGGTCGGGGGCTCGTGGCGGGGCGAAACTCGGTTGCTGAAAACGATGATGCTCTTCGAACGGCGCCAAATGAAATTTTGCCGGCTGCATCCTCCTTGTAAGCGCGGACGATCCATTGGGCGCCTGACTATCCTTAAAACGTCGTCTTTTTGCATTCGAGACGAGCAGGAAAGGCTTCATTAACCAACGCAACCAATAGGTATTCTCAGCTATGTCACAGACCCACAAGATTGATCTGCCGTTCGAATGAATGAAACGGCAATTGGAAGATTTGAGTAGACAAGTCGATCGTCCACCTCACCTAAAAGGTTTGCCTTTATGCCCAAGTCCATTAGACTCGCTTTATCTTTGATATTTGTTCTGCTCTCTCTTCTCGCGGCGGGCCAGGGCATCGTGAGTATCGTCAAGCTGCTGTCCATTAGGAGCAATATATCCGAAGTTGCCAGCAACTGGCTGCCATCGATCGATGTGATAAATCGGATCAATACGATCACCGGGGACTACCGCATCCTGCAGTTCAGGCTGGTGACAAACTCATCAGATTCGACGAGCCTTGCGCATAATATCACCACCTTCCGCCAGAAGATGGAGGATCTCGCGAATGCCCGTGGTGAATATGAGCCGATGGTGACTTCCGGCGAGGAGCGTCAGGCCTATGACGCGTTCTCCGCTTTGTGGACGCAATATCAGGAGGATGGCGAGCGGATTGTTAAACTAATGCAGGCAGGCAAGAAGGATGAAGCATTTGCTCTTCTAACGAGTGACGCCACGACGAAACTGTATAATGATAGCGGAGCGCTCCTTGACCAGGATGTCGCAGTTAACAAGCGTGGTGGAGTCGCGGCCGTCGGAAACACGATGGGCGCCGTTTCATCGACGGTTTTGGTCACCATTCTCGCCATGGCGCTGGCAACTACGACGGGCATTATAGCCCTGCTTTACTGCATCCGGAAGATTACCGATCCGATCTCGCGGTTGACTACCACGATGGGCGTACTGGCAGATGGTAATCTCGACACTGAGGTTCCTTTCGCAATGCGCGCCGACGAAATCGGCAAGATGTCGAGAGCCGTTGAGGTATTCAAGCAAAACAGCATCAAGGCCCGCGATCTGAACGCGCAGGAGGCCGCGTTGCAGGCCAAGAGCGCCGACTTGCAGTCGAGCATTGCCGAGGTGGTGTCAGCCGCCGTAGCCGGTGACTTCACCCATCGCATCACCAAGAAATACGGCGATGCGGCTCTCGACCGTTTTGCAGGAAGCGTCAACGAGCTGGTCACCTCTGTTGACCGGGGCATCGCCGAAACTCGCCGCGTTATCTCAGCGCTTGCCGATGGGGATCTGACGGAAAACATGTGCGGCGAGTTTCAGGGAGCCTTTGGTGAACTGAAGAGTAATGTCAACGCCACCATGGCAGCCCTTCGATCCGTATTAGGCGAGGTTCGCTCCGCCGTCGACACGATCAACGGCGGAGCCGGCGAGATGCGCATCGCCTCAGGCGACCTTTCAAAGCGCACGGAACAGCAAGCCGCGGCTCTGGAGGAGACCTCTTCGGCGCTTGAGGAAATCACGGTGGCGGTAAAAAGCTCGACAGAAAGAGCCACGGAAGCCAGCCATATGGTCGATGAGGCACGCAGAAGCACCGAGCAGTCGAGCGCGGTTGTCAAAGACGCGGTCGCCGCCATGGGCCGCATCGAGCAGGCCTCGGATGAAATCGGCCAGATCATTAACGTCATTGACGAGATCGCCTTCCAGACCAATCTTTTGGCCCTCAACGCCGGCGTCGAGGCGGCGCGTGCGGGTGACGCTGGAAAGGGTTTCGCCGTTGTGGCTCAGGAGGTGCGTGAACTGGCACAGCGCTCCGCCACTGCCGCCAAGGATATCAAGGCGCTGATCAACCGGTCCGGCGACGAGGTCAAAACTGGGGTCAGGCTGGTAACGGCCACAGGCGATGCCCTTGGTCTAATCCGAGGCCACGTGATCAAGGTGAACGAGCACGTTCATACGATCTCGACGGCGGCACGAGAGCAATCGACCGGGCTGGCGGAAGTCAGCACTGCGGTCAACCAGATGGATCAGACAACCCAGCAGAATGCGGCGATGGTGGAAGAATCGACGGCGGCCACCAACCGGTTGGCGGATGAGGCTTCCAATCTGGCGCGGCTTATTGCGCGCTTCAGGCTCGACGGTTCGACTTCTGTACGGCGTGTTGCCCACCAGAACGGTAAGCCGGCCGCCTCGCCAGCGCGTGCCCTCTCCCAGAAGCTTGCCGGCGCCTTCGGCGGACGTACTACAGCCGCTGTCGTGACTAAGGAATGGGAAGAGTTTTAATGAATCATGTCATAATTCACCGCAGGATATTATCGGTTTCCATCTGGCAGCCAGCAGTTCTGCATGAAGACGACGTTGATCCCGGAAATCCGGGGGTTAGCAGAGGCGACGCCGCTGCCCCTAACGCATGTTCTCGGTTCAGGGATCTGCCGGTTCTGTCATTCCGGTGATAGAGCTTGCTGCCGAGATAACCAATGCCATCGGTCTAGCCACAGCGCCATTGTCGTCGTTGAGGTAGCAGATGGTATCATCGGCCCGGTCGTCGATCAGGTCTCTGGCATTCTATCGATCAACGGCGATCGGATCCAACCGGTTCGCACTTAGGCGCGACTTCGACCCAACCTTCAGCTACGGAATCACTCCGCTTGAACAAGGGATGGAATGCTTCCTTAGTTTTGAGCAAAGGTTTGGCACCAATCAGGACGCATCGCAGCTGCCTAGCAGACTTTTGCTTTTTCACCTTCCGCGACTGTCTTCCTTCAAGACGCGGAGTATTAACGAAATTCAACGAGAGTTCGAAGATGTCCAAAGTTATCGCAATCAATTTCGGGCAACAGGCTAAGACAGATACCCACTTAGAAAGCCACGAAGATGCACAGTCGCAGCGCCTGGAGCAAGAGCGGCTGCAAATGATCCAAATCACCAATCACCTTGAAGCACTGTACGCTCGGCTGCTGACCGTCTGTGGCGACAGACCGAAAAATTAAGGGCGCAGCGATGGTATAGCCCGGTGGAGCGCTGCGAACCACAGCGCCATCGCGAAGGGCTATTTCCGGGTCAGCTTTCGGGCGGAGAGGCCTGCGAAGCACACATAGATCGCCTATGCGGCAGAACATCGCTCATATGCACTGTTTTAGATGGCAGTTCGCCGTAACGTCTCTTGTACTCTGCAGCAAAACGGCCGAGGTGTGTGAAGCCCCACTTAAGCGCTATTTCCGAAACGCTGATTTTAGCGCCGTTTTGCAGCAGTTCCTGTCGAGCTGCGCACATACGCAAGTCTCGGAGGTGCATTGTGGGGCTGGTATTACGAAATTGTCGGAAGCCGTGCTGCAAAGTCCGCACGCTGACCTTGGCCGCAGCGGCGATATCGTTAAGGGAAATGGGTTGAGCCATATGCTCTTCCATAAACTCCATTGCCCGTTTCACGTGGCGAGGCGTGGGAGACGGAGCCGGACGACGAAGTTCATCGGTATAGCGATGCATACAGCTTTCGATCAAAAGGTACTCTATCGCGTCGAGGAGCGAGCTATAGGCCGACGGGCATTGTCGCAGAGCCCCCCCGGCACTGAGGCCGCGATGGGCAGACAGGGCTAGTTCTCGCATGAGCGTTCCCGCGCTCGATGCAAGATCAAGGGTCGGCTGAATTTGCAGATTTCCGCTGATCGTCCGATCGAGCATGCGAGAAAGCTTGTCACGCAAGGATTGCGTATCGATCGTCAATGACAGTTGAGATCTTATGCCATCTTGTCGGGCATTCAGCGGAGCATTTGCAACATGCGGCGACTCTACCTGTTGCCCAGACCAATGAAAGACTGCATTCCCGGACGCCGGCAGGAAGACCGTTACGACGTCAACTGGGGAATCTATCATGACCGAGAACGCCTCTTCATGATAGGCATCCGCAACGCCAAAAAGGGAAATTCGACTGCAGCGAGAGTTAAGCGATCTACTGTCGTGTTGAGCAAGGTCAGAGGACGCCAGGGGCGATGATATCAAAGGCAAAAGACGTTCGGGATCGGAGCCCTCGATAAAGTTGTCTTTCACTAAGGTCCCTTCATCGGGCTTGTTGAACAAACTTTCGGTCATCCAATATAAACCTATCTATGAACACCAACTCGCACATGCCGGGACTAGTTTTCCAAACCTTCAAAGCTCGAGACCGGATGGCGTGCGAGCGATTTTGATCGCGTACATGACCGATTCGGACCTTTGTGGAGGCCGGTTGAATCTCTCATTCCCTAGGCTTTCGTCATGGCGGATCATCACCAGCACCGACATCCACGTTCTCCCGCTCGAGATGGCCTCCTAGTTTTTCAGCGCTGCAGTTGGGAAGCCTCTAATGATGCGATGACTGGCTTCCACAAGCGTCGAGCAGATTGACAGATTGTCTGATATACGTTAATGCTATTCCTGATCAAAGGCAAGGCAGCATTAGGGAAATCTGCCACGGTTCTAGTGGAGTTCCCGCACGGGAAATCAATCTAAAGATGCCTCCCAAGGCGAGGGTGACGGGCTGCTTTCGATCGCAGCCCGTCACGGGAAGGGTGGGAGTGCTGTGAGTGGGAGAGAACCTACGCCAACCCACCTTGGAGGCCGTTGAGTCGACACGGAGAAAAATGATTGTGCTGTAGGATGGCCCCACGATTTCGCCACACGCTGGTCCTCTTAACCTGCGCATCAGCATACTTCGGTTATGACGTATAAGAGAGGCACGCTCCAGGCTCAACACTCGGAGACGCAAAGACGTCGACGAGTTCTTTTGGCCTACTAAGCGAGGCGGTCGCGGCAAATATCAATGCGTAAGCCGCGCCTCGTCGCATTGAGTTGACTTTGCGCTCTTCTTAGCGGGTACGGACTCCGGGCGTCTGATTGGGCAAAAGAAGAGCTTAAGGACGAAACCTGATGATGGTCAAACAGCTTGTGCTGCCATAGGCGTGCTGTTGTCTGTGCCGCGCGAACGCGAAAAGCGCGATCAAATCGGAACGTGGCGGCGAGAGAAGACTAACAGGAAAGACCACATCAAACTCAACCGGATGTCGGAATACCGATGCTTACGGCATTGCGGGCATGAGGCCTCAAAATGACGCCGGTCTCGACATGTGTCCGCCGAAAATCGCAAAAAGGAATTGACAGATTGTCGGACAAAAATTTTACTATATCGCCCGCGCACTGCTTGTTCGCGGGAGACGCAGCGACGGACCGGGAGTTATAAGTGCTAAACTTGGCCAAAAATGCACAAATTGTCGACCTTCTTAATCTGCCGGAAGCGGCGACCGGCGCGTGATACAAGCGTCTCTGACTCACAAGGCGTGTCATACTCCATCGACCGAGGTACTGGTTGAACGTGACAGTGACGCCAACATTTCTCCTGGGGAAAAAGTCTGTGTCTTGATAGGCGCGTCAAATCCTGTTGGTCTTTGTTTGGCGCGCTCATTTATAGAAAAAGGCTATCGGGTCGCCGTAGGCGACGCCAATCCCGCCGACTTCGCCTCCCTGGCTGAAGGCCAGGGAAACAATTTTTTACCGGTCAAAGTCAACCCGAACAGAGACGTTTACGTCAACTCAATGGCTGACCAGGTGTATTTGCGCTGGAGACGGGTCGACGTTCTGGTGAACATAGTTTTCCGCAGAAATGAAACAACCCAAACTGTAACGGGATCGCTATCCAGCGCGAATCTGGGGCTTGATGCCGTATCCAATCTAATCAGAGTTACAGGTGCCTTTAGCTCTCGACTTCAGGGCGCGGAGCTTGCCGTAGTGGACGTCGCATGGTTCGAAGAGACGACCTCGCTGGAAGCAGAAGCCGTCCTTCAAGCGGCGCTGCGCACTACTACCTCCGCAATTGCTAGGCAATATTTCGGTTCCGGGCTGAGGATAAATGCTGTACACGCCAGCGATGTGAATTCTACGTCTTCAAGCGAAAATGACGTGCTTCGAACAATGATCCACGCCGTGCAATTCCTGGCGAATTCGGAACTGTCCGGAAAGCTGACAGGGAACGTGCTGGAGATCGATCCTCGGTGCAGATAGATCCACTCCCACGTTCTGATCCGGCAAATCTGCAGGTATTAACCTTCCGTTAAGTTTCTCGAAAGACGCAATGGGTAAGAGGTCAAATCCTAACAACACGTAAAAAAGTTTCGATTGTTTTAGTGAAACTCTTATCCATGTTCGTTCAGGCTCAAACATTACTATTCCAAAAGCGAGGCCCCAGCACCGTTTGAGCCCTTTGGAGGTAAGTATGTTCGTCGATCGCCTGTTGTCCACCTTTACCATAAGAGCAAAGGTGTTATTGGTACTTGTACCCTTGATCCTGATATTGGCGGCAGTTGGTGGGGTCGGCTTAAAAGCAACTGGCTTGCTTCAGTCTCGTCTTCGGCTTTCAAATGAGGTTCTTCAGACCTTGAGCGGGTTTCGAAGTGTCGCGGAAAGCATGAACCGCTTTTTGGCGCAAAGCTCAACGGAGTACCGAGATGAGGCGCTGACAAGTTTAAACGGGCAGAGTGCAACCATGCAGTCGCTCCAGGAAGCGGCGGCAGGTAGCGGGAGCGATACTGGTGCGCTCGAAAACAGTGTATCGGCAATGTCCGTTATCTCGGGCAGCATCGGCCGCATGTGGTCTTTGCATAATGACGAGGAATCCGTTCGCAGCGACATTGTTTCCAACTTGTCGAAGATCAAGGAGGTCGGAGGCGCCCTTAAATTGGCTGCGGTTGATGTGCGCTCACAAGTACGCAATCAGGAGAACTCCGGGAAAACCATGCTCCGGGAGGCTACCCGCTCACTCGATACGGCATCAGTTATGCAACACATGGCGGAAGACTTGGTGAGCTTGCCGGACGGAGCGAAGCAGCCTCCGACTGTCGCCCAGCAAGGGCTTGTGATCAAAAAGTCGCTAAAAACAGTTAAGCGGGTAGTCTCGACTGCTGACGAGCAGGCCGTTACTAAAATAGAGAGGACTATCGCCAAGCTAATCGCCAACCCCGAATTTGTCGACCCTTCCACACGGCTTGCCGGCTCTGACCTACAGAGCTTTGCGACGAACCTGCGAGTGGATGCGATCCAGCACATGATTGAAGGAACAAATGCGATCCGGGCGTTGGATAAAGCGTTGACGGATTCCGAAATGCTTGTTGCGACGGCGACAACGATCGGCCAGGACGCCGATTCGATCGAAATCGAAATCAATAACCTGTTCCGTACAGCCAACGCAGAGAATCAGCAGCGCCTCGTTGAGCAACTTACAAAATTGGCGCGTGACACCGTGGCAGTTGGAGGCGTTGCCAGCTCGATATCTGGCTTCGATAAAATGCAGGAAGATCTATTCGCCCAGGTGGATTCTATCCAAGAGAACACAGAGAAGCTGGTCAAGATAGCGGAAGCCCGCCAAGCGCAATATTCTGAGGCGGACAAAACCGGCCAGGAGATCTGGAAAAACCTCGTAACCTTTGCAGCAACTCAGGAAAACGATGCTCGCAATGAAAGCAATCTTGCCCGCTTGCTGTCAACTATCGCCACAGTGTCCGGCGTCTTGGTAGCCTTGGCGGCTGGCGCCGGCCTGATGGCGACACTTCGCGCCCCGATCGAACGGATCGCGAAGCGCATGCAAGAGCTGGCAAAGGGCGATCTTCGATCGCAGATTGTCGGGCGTGACCGGAGAGACGAAATAGGTGAAATGGCTCGCGCACTCGAGGTTTTCCGTGAAAATGCTGTCTCGAAGATGGACATCGAGACACGAACGGAAGCCGATAGGAAAACCGTTGAACAGGAGCGGATGGATCGTGAACGCGAACGCGCTCAGATGGAGGAGGAGGTCGCAACTGCCGTCACCATTCTAGGAGAGGCGTTATCTCGATTGGCGCGTGGCGACATCTCTCAAGAAATTGACCGCCAATTCCATCCCAATCTTGAGCCGCTGAGGCGCGATTTCAATCACTCGCTTTCGATCCTGAGAGAGACAGTGTCTCATATCGACGAGAATACCAATCAAATTCAATGGGGAACCAGCGAGCTTTTCAAAGCCTCAGATGATCTGTCGCGGCGAACTGAATTGCAAGCCGCCTCACTGGAGGAGGCTGCGGCCGCCGTCGAACAGGTGACGGTCACGGTCAGAAAATCATCCGAGAATGCCTATGAAACCCAGGCTTTCGTGTCTGTTGTTAAAGAACACGCCGAGGGTGCGGCAACCATTGTGACCGATGCGATCAACGCAATGGGCAGAATAGAAGACGCGTCCCACAAGATCGGCCAAATCATTGGTTTGATCGATACGATTGCGTTCCAGACGAATCTTTTGGCACTAAATGCTGGTGTCGAGGCGGCTCGTGCTGGAGATGCCGGAAAGGGTTTTGCAGTCGTAGCCCAGGAAGTGCGCGAACTTGCCCAGAAATCATCAGCTGCAGCCCGCGAGATTCGCCACCTGATTTCGGAATCCTCTTCGGAGGTGGCGATCGGCTCAGATTACGTGGGGAAAGCAGGTGAGGCGTTGCACAACATAACGGCGTCGATCTTGAAGATTTCCGATCGGATTGATCAAATCGTCAATTCGAGCCGCGAGCAAGCGGCGTCCCTCGCCGAGATCAACAATAACGTCAATGTACTTGACCAGGGAACACAACAAAACGCTGCCATGGCCGAGCAGACAAATGCCGCGGCAAAGACTCTCTCGGATCAGACTAACGAACTCAGCGAGCGGCTCGCTTCATTCAAATTGACCGAAGATAAGGCGACGCGTCGGGTTAGGTTAGTGGCGTAAGCTGCGCATCGAACGAGACTGCCACGCGTCGGATGGCCACTGTGATAGCGGCGTTCTACTGAAGGGAAATCCGCTTACGGAAGCGAAATCCGGCCTTAGGCGCTTGGTCTCCCTTTCGTCGCCCGTCTGACTGTAAAAACCCACCTAGAGCCGATCAACCTTCAAGAGATCAACTGCTTTGCAATGCTCAGAGACACGAGAGGTATCAAATCCGTGCGCATACGTGAAATTACAAGAGCCATTATTCTAATCACCGGCTTGGTGATCCCTTCTGTAGCGGCCGCCGGTGGCCTTACGGAATTGCCGCGGGAGGAACGAAAAACCTACGAGTTGCTCGATCCAAAGTTGCCTACAGGTGAATCTGTCTTCCGCACGTTTAAGGCACAGCGAGCACCGCCGTGGAAAATTGGGTACGCATCGACATATGCTGACAATTCTTGGCGTGCGAGTATTCTTGATGAGTTCACAAACAAGATTGTTCCAGCTTTCAAGAAAGCGGGGCTGGTCTCCGAGTTCATCGTCACCCAGTCAAATCTTGAAGACGCTGTCCAGATCAGGCAGATGCGGCAGATGGTAGACGACGGCGTTGATGCAATTATTATCTGCTGTTCGAACCTCACGGCGCTTAATCCTACGATAGAGTATGCGTATTCAAAAGGAGTGCCTGTGTTCTCGTACTCTGGTTACGTAACATCGCCGTTCGCCGTCAACGCAACTGAGAACAACATGCAAGGCGGGTTTGAGGCGGCGAAGTGGCTCGCTGAAGAAATCGAAGGAAGTGGCAATGTGCTTCTCGTTTCGGGGATCTCCGGCTTTGCCTCCTCGGACAGCTTTGACGTCGGCGCAAAGAAGGCTCTGGAGTATTATCCCGAGATAAAGATCGTAGGTCATGTCGAAGGGAAGTGGACAGACAAGGTCGCGCAGGCCGAGGTGCAAAAATTCCTTGCAGCGAATCCCGGTCGAATTGATGGTATTATCGTTCAGTCGGGAGCTGAGAATGGTGTTATCAACGCGGTGCGCCAGTCCGGGCGCGACATGATCCCAATCGTTCTAGGAGGCGAAGCTTCGGCAGCCTGTTACTGGCGACGGAACCCCGACTTCGTAAGCAAGAGTTTTCATTTCTGGCCGCCGCGCTCTGAGGCGGGTTTCGTATGGGACGTAATGATGCGAACTCTTGAGGGACAGGGCCCCAAAATTCAGACAATCCTGCGGCCAGCAATTCCCAGTACCATAGAGGATGTAATGGCGGATTTGCCAGCTGATTGCGATCCTAACTCTGAGGATTGGATCGAGCCGAAGAATACAGCTTGGTGGTCTGCCAGCGCTGCTGCTAAATATTTCGATAACCCAGCGGATCCGCTCTCCTGGAAGCCGGCCGATTGAAGATCGCATGCGGGGTCTGTGTGGAATGCGGTGCCTTCATGATCGGCTCTCGTGCAAGGTAGGCTGCGCTAAGGAATGACAGTTCAAATTGGGAAATGCCCGGGTCGCCTCAGGAGACATGAGACAAGCGATCCGGTTCCAACGAACATATTTGCTCCGCGGTAGCATTCTTCCTCCGGCCCTCCTCTCGCCAAACGGGACAACATACTCTATGCGCCAATCAATCTACGTGCTGCCGCGAAGGTTGTTGCTTCGAATGTGAAAGCAAAGTTCATTTCCGACCGCACTATCCGGCTCAGGCCGACGCGCGGTTCGACGCCTTACTGACATATCTGCATCAATTTGTTGCTCGAATGATTTGGGTGGCGTTCCCGGAATTCCTGATCGGATGGATGATGCATCCTGTCTTGGCCCTCGGTAAGGAGCTTCACGATGAATTCGACTTTACAACCGCTTTGGCAACGCTCCTTTTTTCAGAAAAGGCGCAATCGCCGGAGAGACGAAGCGCTGCATCATGATACCTCAGCCGACCGAGGAGCGCTGCTTGAAGCATTGATCGGCGTGTTGCCCCTCCCAATTTTCTTCAAAGATCTGCACGGTCGCTATGTCGGTTGCAACAAGGTTTTCGAAGATCTCCTCGGTCGCTCGCGCGACGAGATCATCGGGAATACAGATTTTGATCTCAGTTCAACGCAACTGGCGGAAATTTATTCTATTGAAGAGAAAGGCCTTCTTGAAAGGGGTGGAGCCCAAGTCTCCGAGCGTAAGATCGCTCTCGCAAACGGCGCCATCCTGGATGTTGTCTGCAACAAGGCAGTTTTCAGAGGTCACGACGACGAGCCCGCGGGTCTGATTGGCGTTATCATCGACATAACCGAACACAAGTTGGCGGAGCAGGAACTCAAAAACGCTCTCGAACTAGCCCAAGGGATCGTCACCGCTATTCCAGACGTTCTGTTTGAGGTCGACGAGGATGGGCGATATCTTCAGGTCTGGACCAGAAATCCCGAACTACTAGCCCAGCAGCGGGAAATGCTACTGGGTAGGACGGTCGACCAAGTTCTTGCGCCTGATCAAGCGGCTATTGCAATGGAGGCGCTTCGAACTGCAAGCAGTGAAGGAGTTGCCTACGGTCGATGCATTAGCGTATCCTTGCCAAACGGCGAGACCCGATGGTTCGAGTTGTCGGTGGCTAGACGACCAAGCGCCGATCCTGACGCCGCCACCACGCTCCTGGCATTTTCGCGTGATGTCACGGAACGAAGGCAGGCGGAAGACGCCATCAACTCCGTGCGGACGCAATTGCTAAGTGTGCTGCAAACCATTCCTGACATGGTTTGGGTAAAGAATGTCGATGGCGTACACCTGTTGTGCAATCATGCATTTGAGCGGCTGACCGGGAAATCGGAGGCGGAGGTCGTTGGAAAAACGGACCTTGAATTGTTCGGGGCTGAGAGAGCTCACATTTCCGGAAAATCTGATGAGGCCACGATCGAAGCCGGTGGCATACTTATCGACGAGAATTGGGTGGTTTCCCCGGAGAACGGTCAGTCCATTCTTCTCGAAACACGTAAACTTGCGGTCCTCGGCGCCGGGGGAGAGGTTACAGGAGTCCTCGGGGTCTCTCGCGATGTCACGGAACTGAACGCCTCGCGGGAAAAAATCAGGCAAATGGCCTTTTACGATCCGGTGACTTCTTTGCCGAACCGCTTGCTGTTTAACGAGCGATTGCAAAAGGTCGTCAGTGACGCGTCGTCTCAACGTCGGCGGACAGGGGTAATGCTGATTGACATCGACCATTTCAAAGTCGTGAACGATACGATGGGTCACCCTGTGGGTGATCAACTACTCTGCCAGGTCGCTACCCGGCTTAAGAAATCTGTCCGCGATCTCGACACGGTTGCGCGTCTCGGCGGCGACGAGTTCGCGATTCTGTTGCCGGAAATCCAGACAACCGACGATCTCGATTGGGTTGCGTGCTCGATCCTCGAGAGATTCAAGGAATCTTTCCTATTGGATGGCAAGGAAGTCTACGTGTCATGCAGTGTAGGCATCGCGATCTCGCCCGACGACAGCACAGATGTCAACGATCTGGTGAAATACGCCGACTCTGCGATGTATCTTGCCAAACGCTCGGGGAGAAACAGTTTTCGCTTTTATTCGAAGGATTTGACTGTGGGCGTGGAGGAGCGCATGCAGTTGGAATCTGAATTGCGCCGCGCTATCGAGCGCGAAGAATTGGAGCTGCACTACCAGCCCAAGGTGCTTCTGGACAGCGGCGTTATGATAGGATCGGAAGCGTTGTTGAGATGGCCTCATCCCGAGATGGGCATGATTCCGCCGGTTCGATTCATTCCGGTCGCTGAGGATACCGGGCTGATCGTTGAACTCGGGCGATGGGTGCTGCGTGAAGCGTGCAAGACGGCGAAGGAGCTGAACGCCGATTGCCACCACCTGCACAAGATTGCAGTCAACCTTTCGGGTAAGCAATTCCAATGCTCACGGTTGGTAAACGAGATCGCTGCAATCCTCGGTGAAACCGGTTGCCGCGCGGAATGGATCGAAATCGAAATCACGGAGAGTCTGCTTCTCGATCGGAAGGGCGAGACCCTGCAGACGCTTCTTAAGCTGCGTCAAATGGGATTTTCGATTGCTATCGATGATTTTGGCACCGGTTACTCGGCGCTCAACTATCTAGCCCGCTTCCCGATCGACACGCTGAAGATCGATCGGTCATTCATAAATAGCTCGGACAAAAGGAACGAAGAATTGGTCAAAGCGATTCTGTCCATTGCACAATGTCTTGGACAGGACGTGGTGGCGGAAGGTGTTGAGACCGCCGAGCAGGCAGCATTTCTCGCAGCGAACGGATGCGGTTCGGCGCAAGGCTTCTTTTACAGCAAGGCCCTGCCGAAGATGGAATTGATCGCTCTTTGGATGCGCGCGTCCGCCACCGGCTTCGTTTCAGATCGTTACGCCGCTTCGCGATGATGAGCGCGAATAAGGGAAAATGTCACCTGTCTGATGGACGGTGATGCGGTGCGCGCTGTGAGACAACTCAACTTGAGCCTCGTCAATCTCTGAATGTCTGCGGTTTTTCGCGGAACAGGGGGCAACGCTGGGTCAACGACCATGCGTTGTGCGGCCCCGCGAGCCGCATTCTCGAATGCTCTGCTCCTACTGCGCGGCATTCGGTAGGCCGGGAAAACGCGGTACACCGGCTCCTAAAGCAAGGCAGTCGCTCTCGATATGGCTTTCTTCAAAAATATTTGACAGATTATCATACAATCTGCCAAAAATGTCGCCAAGCACCTGATGGGAGGAAAATCAGTGTCTCTTAGTATGCATCACCTGGCCAAGCTTCCGTATTTTTATCCGTTCGAATTTGGCGATGGAAAAATCACGGTACTGTCCGACGGGCCGTTAGAGCTAGGAGATCCTCGCCTGAACTTCTTGGGGGTAGAGCCACGCACGGTCAGCCTGATGCTAGAGGACAATTTCCTGCCAACGAACAAAGTTGTACTCGAGCAAAACGTGCCGCTTGTTGAGATAAATGGAAGAACAATTCTATTTGATACCGGGATGGGGTCTTCCAAAGCTTTCGGGCCCACCACAGGTCGGCTCCTAGCCAGCCTGAGGGAGGCAGGTCGAGATCCGACGGAGATCGATGCGGTGGTTCTGTCGCACGCCCATATCGATCATATCGGCGGTCTGTGCGATGCCAATGGAAGGTTAAATTTCCCGAACGCCGACATCTTCATCAGTGAGCGAGACTTCACGGACTGGACGGACGGGTCGTCGATCGATTCTTCATTTCAATTTCAAATCGATAACGCTCGGCGAAACCTGCTTCCCCACAAGGATCGGACCTTCTTTTTCAAAGACGGCGAGGAGTTCTTGCCGGGCGTTCACGCGATTTCGGCCCCCGGCCACACGCTCGGTCATCATTGTTTTATGCTGCAGTCGGGAAACGATCGCCTCTGTTTTCTCGGCGACCTTACGCATCATCATATCCTGTTGATGGAGAGGCCGATGATGGAATTCCGATACGACACGGACCCGAAGCTGTCAGCTAGATCCCGCACGCGCGTGCTTGATATGCTGGCGACAGATCGCATTGCGGTAATGTCCTATCACTTCGCATGGCCAGGTGCCGGGCATGTGGTGCGAAACGGAGACGGATTCCGCTACATCCCCGCTCCAATGCAGTTGCTTGCACAGCGATAAGGAATTTCAAAGATGCAGATACGTTCGGTAATCCTCAGGGAGTCGGGTCTGCCGAAGCCCTATTCAAATTCGAAACCTCTTAAGATTGAGCTTGTGGAACTGACGCCGCCTGGCCCCATGGAGGTGTTGGTCAAGATCAAGGCTGCCGGTGTCTGCCACTCTGACCTGTCCGCAATCAATGGGGACAGACCGCGTCCGCTTCCAGTCGCTCTAGGCCATGAGGCATCTGGCGTCGTCGCAGCAATCGGACCGAGTGTCGAGAAGGTTGAGGTTGGTGACCATGTAGTCATGTCATTTCTGCCGGTTTGTGGCCATTGCTCATATTGCGCTGAAGGCCGCGCCAGCCTCTGCGAACCGGGCTACCAGGCCAATGCTGCAGGAACGCTTCTATCCGGCGGCAAGCACATCCGTTTGAGAGGATACGAAATTAACCACCATAGCGGCGTTTCTGCGTTTTCCGAATATGCTGTCGTGTCGGCGAGCTCGGTAGTCAAAGTGACCAAAGATATCGATTTGGCGACAGCTGCTCTCTTCGGCTGTGCCGTTATGACCGGCGTTGGAGCTGTGATGAACACGTGTGGGGTCCGCCCAGGCCGTAGTGTGGCGGTAATCGGGCTCGGCGGCGTAGGCCTTTCGGCGATACTTGGCGCTGTTGCGAGCGGTGCAAGCGATATCGTGGCGATCGACCTAATCCAAGCGAAGCTGGATCTTGCCAAGGAGCTGGGAGCGACGAAGACTTTTTTGGCCACCTCGCCGGATATTGTTGCCCAAGTAAAAGGCGCGACAAGCGGCGGGGTAGACTACGCGATAGAGATGGCTGGATCCAAAAAGGCATTCGAGCTTGCATATGAGATTACCCGGCGCGGAGGGATGACCGCTACGGCCGGACTGGCCAGCGCAAATTCCCGTTTCGAGGTTTCGCCCTTGCCGTTGGTCGGAGAGGAGAGAACGATCAAGGGCAGCTATATGGGTTCCTGCGTGCCATCGCGCGACATACCCCGCTATATCGACCTTTACCTCAAAGGTAAGCTGCCAGTGGACAAATTGCTGTCGAGCACTGGCCCCCTTGATGAGATCAATGAGGTTTTCGACCGTCTTGACAGGGCCGAGATCAATCGACACCTAGTCTTGATGGACTGATGGCGGGGAGAATTCTCTTGAACGAGTGGACAGTGCTCGCCATCCATTACGGCACCGCGCAAAGACCAGTAAGTGACCTGATACTAGAGACGGATGACATTCATGATCGTCCATCACAAATCGACTACTTCGTGTGGCTGATCCGTCTCGAGGACCGATTAATTCTTGTTGACACTGGTTTCGAAGCCGGAGAGGGCGCGGCCAGAGGGCGGACCCTCTTGATCCATCCGGTGGCAGCACTGAGCAGCCTTGGCATCAAATCCAGCGATATTACTGATGTCGTTGTGACACACCTGCACTACGATCACGCCGGAAATCTCCCGGCCTTTCCTAACGCCACTTTTCACATTCAGGATCGGGAGATGGCGTATGGAACGGGGCGGTGTATGTGCCATGAGCGAATGCGTCGGCCTTTTGCTACAGAAGGTGTCGTCGACGCGGTCCGGCTCGTTTTTCAGTCACGGGTACGGTTCCATGATGGGGATGGGGAAATTGTTCCTGGATGCAGGGTGCATCTGGTTGGCGGTCACTCGAAAGGTTTGCAAGTTGTTACGGTGGCAACAGGCGGCGCTTTGCTGATTATCGCTTCCGACGCGCTTCATTTCCAGCACTATCTTGAAAATGATGGCGCGTTTCCCCTGTTTGCAGATTACCTAGACGTCATCGAGGGTTACAACAAGCTCCGCGTCCTTGCCGGATCAAACGGACTCATCATTCCGGGTCATGACCCTGAGGTGCTACAGAAATTTTCTCCCCTTGCGCCAGACCTCCAGTTCGCTAGAGTTCTCCTGTGACTCACAATAAACCGATTGAAATTTTTTGCTGTTTGCAGACAATCGGGTTGTCCTACGAAACGCTCCGGCAGTATATTGATTCTGTGCGTCACTAGAAATTTCATCGAAGGTTTGTTGTGAATGGGAACGATCGACCTCCAGATTACACGTCAAAACGCCTCCCTTCGAATCCTTGTTGAGGATAAGCTCCGGCAGGCTATTTCAAGTGGCCGTTTCAAGCCCGGGCAGCGGCTGGTGGAGCGCGAGTTGTGCGAACTCATCGGGGTTGGCCGAACTTCAGTTCGCGAGGCGCTACGCCAGTTAGAAGCTGAAGGGCTTATTACTAGCTATCCGCATCGGGGGCCGGTTGTCAGCACTATCAGCTACGAGGAGGCTAGGCAGCTTTATAGTGTACGCGCGCTGCTTGAAAGCTTTGCCGGCCAGGAGTTCGCCGAGAACGGTTCAAATGAAGAGATCGTTGCTCTCCTCGAGACCGTGGAAGCGTTCGAAGCCGCAGCCAAGAGCGGTTCCGGAACGCGGATCATCGAAGCCAAGACCGCTTTTTACGATTGTTTGATGACCGGCAGCAAGAACGTGTTTGTGAAGCAAATGCTCACGTCGTTGCACAACCGGGTCACATTGTTGCGGATGACATCGATGACCCAGCCAGGGCGGCTGCAGAACAGCGTTTGCGAGATAAGAGAGATTGCGGCCGCTATTGCGTTGCGTGATGGCGACAGGGCAGCCGCACTTTGCAAGCGCCATATCGAAATCGCGGCTAAGGTGGCGTTGGACTACTTGAGCAAGAACCCCGTCGAAACCTCCGAGTAGTTCCACAAAACTAAGTTCAGGCGAAGGCTAAGGTTGACAGATTGTCTGAAAATCTGCTTACCTCTCTTATGGGAGGTGAGACACACGAAGTGCGGCTTCCCAACAACATCATTTTGTTAGGGAGGACGTATGGGCGCCCATGCCGAGCTGATTAAACGCGTAACCCTGGCGATCAAAGATCCGGAGCTACCGCGACTGACCCCAGGTCTTATAACACGGATCTCGTTGCAAGTTGGACCAGAAAAGTCATCACTTGCTGTGGGAGGCGGGATAGTCGCACTGGATGGCGCGGACGAAAATGCTGACGTCATACTGAGTGCCCCAGAAGAAGCTTGGGAAAAGGTTATGCAGGTGCCGCCGCCGGCAACCTACCATTCGTTCACCGCCTTTCAACTCGCTAACCCTGAGTTCACGTTATCTGGTTCGCCCGTAGCAATCGCTCAAGCGCGTCCCGCTCTGGAGCGACTGTTCGAGATCGTCGTAGCGTCTCCGCCCCTAGTTGCGCCGAAGGTAGATCGAAATATTGAACAGGTCATCGGACGCTATAAGCGGGTAGAGGTCGGCGGCGTAGAACACGATATCTTTTACGAGGAAGCCGGTGCAGGAACTCCTATCCTTTTCCTCCATACGGCTGGCGCAGACGGCCGTCAGTTTCTACCGCAACTCTCCGACACTGGGTTTGCGCGTACGAACCGATTGATCTCAGTTGATCTGCCGTTTCACGGACGTTCGATGCCTCCTTTAACTTGGGACGGCTCGCCCTATCAACTCACAACGGATCTCTACCTGACCTGGTGCACGGCGATACTCGACCAGCTCGTCGGAGACAGAGCTATCGTCGTTGGAGGATCTATGGGCGCGGCGATGTGCATGGTGCTAGCGGCGGAGCGACCGGAACGTCTAATGGGTGTAATTGCGGTCGAGCCGCCGTTGAAGTCAAAGGGCCGTCGCAACCCCTTTCAACACAACGTCAACGTTCATGGGTCGCTTCATAACTCAGCCTATGTCCGCGGAATCATGAGCCCGCTCAGCCCGCAAGAAGAGCGACGCCGCGCCAGTTGGATCTACTCGCAGGGTGCTCCTGGAGTTTATCCCGGCGATCTTTCGTTCTACAGCGACGAGTTCGACGGTGCCGTCGTCGGTCCGAAGATTGATGCCAAGCGAACACCGACCGTTCTTCTCTCCGGGACCTATGACTACTCTGCGACGCCTGCAGACGGAGCAGCGCTAGCGGCCCTCATTCCTGGCAGCCGTCATGTCGTTATGGAGGGGCTTGGGCACTTTCCGATGTGCGAAAATCCTGACTATTTCCGGAGCTTCTTGCAAGACGCGATTCGGTTCGTCGAAGATAACGGCTGATCACAAAGCAACCGCGTTGGCCAGTCTACCGATCGTGTCCCAGCACCTGGTGTAGCTGACGGTAGGGAGTAAAGCCGAGCGCCCGCGCGTTTCATTGCGCTGTAGCGGGTGATCGGCTTTGCGGGCGGCCATCAGTGTTTTCCGCTAGGGTCGGGTTGTTCAAGACCAACCTGACGGAAAGATCACCGATGACCAATGACATGATGAACGTGCGCTCCCTTGTTGAGAAGAGTGCCGATGCAGATTTATTGCGCGAGATGATCGGCTTTGCGGCCGAGCGGCTGATGGAGCTGGAAGTAGGCTCGGCTACGGGTGCAGACTTCGGCGAGAAGTACCCCATGCGGCTAGCCCAACGCAACGGATACCGCGATCGGGATTCGAGCTTCCTTGAACCGTGCCGCATGGCAGAGAAAGCTCTGACGGCCGTTATCCAGGAAGCGTATATCCAGGGAATCTCGACCCGTTCTGTCGACGACCTGGTCAAGGCCATGGGTATGAGCGGCATCTCCAAAAGCTAGGTGAGCCGTCTATGTGAAGAGATCGACGTCAAAGTGAAGGCGTTCCTCGACAGGCCGATTGAAGGTGAGTGGCGGTACGTCTGGGTGGACGCGACCTATCTCAAGGTCCGGCGTGGCGGCCGCATCGTCTCAGTCGCCGTCATTATCGCGGTCGGCGTCAATAACGACGGTCGGCGCGAGGTCCTGGGTATGGAAGTTGGCACCTCGGAGGCCGAACCGATCTGGACGGAATTCTTGCGCAGGCTGACACGTCGAGGATTACGTGGTGTGAACCTTGTTGTCTCTGATGCACATGAGGGCATCAAGGCTGCCGTTTCCAAGGTTCTCAATGCCACTTGGCAAAGGTGCCGGGTTCACTTCATGAGGAACGTGCTCGCGCATGCTGGAAAGAGCGGCAGGCGGGTCGTATCCGCCTTCATCGCGACGGCCTTTGCCCAGGAGACCCCGGAGGCAGCAAGCGCACAATGGCGCAGTGTCGCCGATCAAATCAGGCCGAAAGTGCCGAAGCTTGCCACCATCATGGACGACGCTGAAGAGGAAGTGTTCGCCTACATGACCTTCCCGAAAGAGCACCGGGAAAGCTGCACTCGACGAATCCAATTGAGCGTCTCAACGGCGAAATCAAGCGACGCACCGAGGTCGTCGGCATCTTTCCGAACGACGAAGCCATCGTCCGTCTCGTCGGCGCATTGCTGCTCGAACAGAATGATGAATGGGCCGTTCAACGCGCCAGGTATATGACGCTTGAGACCATGGCCCAAATGAGCGATGATCCCCAAATCAGCCTGCCCCGCTGTGGCACGCTGATATCCCCTTCCGACCCATGTCGGGAAAGCACGGCCATCAGCCGCGACCTACACCACCTCCCGGGACACGATCGTATCACCTTGTATTCCGGACTAAACTTATGCCGACAGCGTTGCGATAGAGGGCATTCGGAACCAGCATGCGGCTATTCCGGAAGGTCGGCACTCGCATGACGTCATCTGACCGACATCGTGGAGTCGACAAAAATTGCGAAATGTCCTTGATCCAGTTTCCGCTGTTAGATCTAGTTGTCGCCGGCAGTCCTTCTCCTTCTCTATCATATTTGCTGGAGCGTGCCGCAAGTCCGACAAGAGCTGCGCCTAGGCCAACAGCTCTGTGCTGTCATTGACGGGTTGCGAACACGTCAATGATCAACGAGGCTGGAGCCTTATACCCGGTGTTCCTGCCTCAAATGTAAGGGCATGACGAGTGCCGCCCTTTCCTTCACTTGACCAGGTGGTTTCCGATCGAGGAGCCGCCATCGACCGTCAGAATGCTACCGGTCGCGAACCTCGAACGATCGGACGCAAGAAAAAGCATTGCTTCAGCAATCTCTTCAGCTGTCCCCATCCGATCCATGACGGCACGGGCGTTGAAATCGCTGCGAAGCTTCGCGGGGTCCTTCGCTTCGGCGAAGATTTTCGTGAAGTAAGGAGAGTCGATTGTCCCTGGAGCGACCGCGTTGACACGAATTCCCTCTTTCGCATGATCCATGGCCATCGCGCGCGTCAGCGAAGATATCGCTCCTTTCGATGCTACGTAGGCAGTCCTGTCCGCGATTGCTGAGGTTGCGGTGTAAGAAGTTGTATTGATGATCGAACCTCCGCCGTTCCGTCGCATAACAGGAATGACGTACTTTGAGCAAAGGAAGATCCCTTTGACGTTTACGGACATAATCCGGTCCCAAGTTTCTTCAGGAATGGTCACCACATTCCCCGTCGTTCCGAACCCGGCATTATTGACGAGCACGTCGACCCGGCCCCACTTTGCGGTCGTCTTCTCAACCATGCTTTCCGCGTCCTTGGCGGACGAGACGTCGACGCGAACACCGAAAGCCTTCGAGCCGATCTCGTTCGCCACACGAATCGCGGCGTCTTCATTGACATCAGCAACAACCACATAGGCGCCGTTCTTTGCGAAAAGCTCGGCGGTCGCACGACCAATGCCGCTGCCGCCCCCTGTGACGATACAAACCCTTTGATCCAGATCCATCGACCATCTCCTCATTTTGGGTGCCTTAGAAGACATTTTAGCAGACAATCTGTCAATTGTGAAAATCCGGTTGACAGATTGTCTGCTGATCTGTTTATCTAGGGTCGATCGAATTTGGCCGTGGGAGGACAATATGGCCGATACCAGCACTGAGGCGCAGTTGGCTTTTAAGGCAGCTATGCGTCGGTTCACATCAACCATCTGCTTGATCACGACCGAACTCAACGGGGTCCGTCATGGCATGGCCGCCACCGCGGTCCAGTCGGTTACCGCGGACCCACCAACTGTTCTTGTCTGCATCAACCAATCGGCTTCGGTGAATCAGCCTTTGAAGATCTCCGGGAAGTTCGCCGTGAACATGCTGCATCTTTCACATGCCGATCTTGTGCCGCTGTTCAGTGGGCAATTGAAGGGTGAAGAGCGCTTTCATTACGGCGAGTGGCTGTCTCTCGACGGCATGCCGGTCCTGTCCGATGCGCAGGCAGCGTTTGTCTGCAAGCTAAAAGATGTCGTTCACGTTGGAACGCATGATGTTGTGCTCGGAGAAGTGCTCGAAGCACGGTTCATCGAGTCAATCGCGCCGCTTCTCTACGAAAACGGTCAACTCGTCAGGTCGTCGTCCATCAGTGGATCGGCCGCATAGTAGGTGGCTTTAACCACCAATCACATCACTCATCGAAAGCCCAAGGGCGGCAAGGAGAAAAGCGTGAGCAATATGGCACCCGCAAGAGAAATTCATGGACGTGAAGTCACAGAGCGCTTTGAGCGCGGACTAAAGACCCGGCGCGAAGTCTTGGGGGGGGCCTATGTTGATGCGTCGGTCAGCAAAGCCACCGACTTCAATTGGCCGATGCAAACCCTCGTCACGGAATACTGCTGGGACGCGATTTGGAATCGGCCGGGCCTGGAGCGCAAGCAGCGCAGCATCCTCAATCTCGGGATGATTTCGGCCCTCAATCGTCCGCATGAGCTGAAACTGCATGTTCGCGGAGCAATCAACAACGGTCTTACCAAAGAGGAAATTCGGGAGGTTTTCCTCCAGGTTTCGATTTACTGCGGTGTTCCTGCGGCCATCGACAGCTTCCGCGTGGCAGCGGAAGTTTTCGACGAGATGGGCATCTAGTTATTCAACGCATTTGAGTGGGCTGAGCATCATCCGTTGCCAGCCCGAGGAGGGACTACAGTGACCGCACAAGACGATTTCCGCGCTGCCGGAAACCCAATGTTCAATGATAACAAGCTCAAGCTCGGCGTATTTGGCACGAATTGCTCGAATGCATGCGCGATTACGCTCGCTGAGACAACGTTCGAACCTACCTTCGACCACAACGTCGAGATTGCAAAGAAGCTTGAGGCAGCCGGTTGGGAATGCATGGTGCCGATTGCACGCTGGCGTGGTTTTGGCGGTCCTTCAAACTTCAATGGCGTGAACATGGATACGTTCACCTGGGCGGCCGCTCTCGCGGCGGTCACCACGAAGCTCCAGTTCTTCTCAACGACTCACATTCCGACGCTAAACCCGATTGTTGCAACCAAGATGGCGACAACAATCGATCACATCTCGAAGGGTCGATACGGCCTCAATCTCGTTACCGGCTGGTTCACTCCCGAAATGGAAATGTTCGGAGTTCCTATGATGGAGCACGACACCCGCTATGAATACGCCACTGAATGGATGGATATCGTCGAGACGCTCTGGAAACGCAATGGCGTTACCTTCGAAGGCGAGTTCCTCAAAGTCAAAGACGCCTTCAGTGAACCCAAACCCTACAACAAGGCGGGTCGCCCGCTCCTGATCTGCGCCGGCGCCTCGGGCAAGGGACTGCATTTCACCGCCAAGTTCTGCGACTTCAACTTCGGCTTCATGCAAGACATGGAATCCGGCGCTGCCTGGGTCAAAAAGGTGAAGGACCTGGCGCGTACTGAATATAACCGTGATCTTGGCACATTCACAGCTTGCCCCGTTATCGTTCGCGAAACGGAGAAGGAAGCAAAGGAATACTACGACTACTACGTCAACCAGAAGGGTGACTGGGAGGCATGCGAGAACATCTGTGAAGTTCTGCAGGTGCAATCTCAAAACCATTCTGCCGAAATGTATCAAAAATTCAAGGAACGCTTCGTCGCTGGCTGGGGTGGATACCCGATCGTCGGCAATCCAGAACAAGTCGCCGACAAGCTCGTGGATCTCAGCAATACAGGCGTCAACGGCGCCTTGCTGACAATGGTCGATTACAACGAGGAACTTCCCTTCTTTAACGACCGTGTCATGCCGCTGCTCAAGCAAGCCGGTCTGCGCAACTGAACCAGTCCTCGGGACGGCGATTGCCGTCCCGACACGAACTCTGCCAGATTCTGGCAGGATTTTCGCGGCTGGCGGCCAAAGGGGCCGGCGGTTGAGCGGAACCACAAGGGGAGGAGGCCCTGAATGCTGAAGAAAATCGTTGCAGCGCTTTTTACGCTGTCGAGCCTTTATCACATGAACGGCGTGGCGAAGGCTGACGGCCTCGATTCGTTGCCGCCGGACCAAAAGGCGCTTTACGAGAATATCGATCCCGCCATTCCGCTCGGGGGGACGGTGTACAAAGATTTTGTTCCAAAACGTCCACCGCCGTGGAAAATTGGTTATGCATCCACATATGCCGGTAATACCTGGCGCGCGAACATCCTGGACGAATTCACCAACGTATTGCTTCCGAAATATAAGGAAGCAGGCCTAGTCTCCGATCTTATCGTCACGCAGTCTGACCTCAAAGACGCTGTCCAAATCCAGCAGATGCGGCAGATGGTTGACGACGGTGTTGATGCGATCGTCATTTGCTGCTCGAACATCACCGCACTTAACAAGACCATAGAGTATGCTCATTCGAAAGGCGTGCCAGTCTTCTCAGTCTCGGGCTATGTCACATCACCCTACGCAATCAATGCCACAGAGAATAACACCGACGGTGGCTACAAGGCTGCTGAATGGCTTGCCAAGGAAATCGGTGAAAAAGGCAACGTCCTGATGGTATCGGGCATCCCCGGTTTCGCATCATCGGACAGCTTCGACATCGGCGCGAAGAACGCGTTCGATAAATTCCCCGGTATCAAAATTGTAGGCACGATAGCTGGCAAATGGACCGACCAGGTCGCCCAGGTTGAGGTTCAGAAGTTTCTTGCCACCAATCTTGCTGAGGTTAATGGCATTCTCGTTCAGTCCGCTTCAGAAAACGGTGTCGTGAACGCAGTACAGCAATCCGGCCGCGACATGATGCCTATCGTGCTCGGGGGTGAGGCTTCCGCAGCCTGCTACTGGCGTAAGAACCCTGATTTCATAAGCAAGAGCTTCCATTTCTGGCCGCCGCGGTCTGATGCCCGCCTTGTGTGGGACGTCATGATGCGAACGCTCGAAGGCCAGGGACCAAAGATCCAGTCGATTCTTCGTCCTGCGCTTCCTTACACCATTGATGACGTGAAGGAAGTGCTGAAGGAAGATTGCGATCCCAATTCTACGGATTGGATCGAGCCGAAGAACAACGGCTGGTGGCCTGCAGACGTCGCTGCAAACTACTTCGAACGTCCTGAAGATCCGTTAGCTTGGCGGCCGAAGAAGTAATGAATGTTCTCCGGAAGGAGACCTCCCAGCCTCCCGCGTCGGTTTCTATAATCGGCGCGGGAGGTATCTGCGATTTGATTGGAAATAGTGTGCTGGACTTTCACAGAATTCAACGTTTGCCGCCTTATGTTTTCGAACAGGTCAACCGTTTGAAAGCAAGCGCGCGAGCGGGCGGCGCCGATATCATTGATCTCGGCATGGGAAACCCCGACCTTCCGACTCCCCAATCGATCGTCGACAAGCTGTGCGAGGTCGTGCAGGATCCGCGCACCCACCGTTATTCCTCCTCCAAGGGCATTCCGGGGCTGCGCCGCGCCCAGGCCGCCTATTATGCCCGCCGCTTCGGCGTCAAGCTCAACCCGGATACCCAGGTGGTCGCCACCTTGGGCTCCAAGGAAGGCTTCGCCAACATGGCACAGGCGATCACGGCGCCCGGCGACGTGATCCTCTGCCCGAACCCGACCTATCCGATCCACGCCTTCGGCTTCCTGATGGCCGGCAGCGTGATCCGCTCCATGTCGGTGGAGCCGGACGAAAGCTTTTTCCCGCCGCTGGAGCGGGCGGTCCGGCATTCGATCCCGAAGCCCCTGGCGCTGATCCTCAACTATCCGTCGAACCCGACGGCCCTCGTCGCGACGCTCGATTTCTATAAGGACGTCGTCGCCTTCGCCAAGAAGCATGACATCATCGTGCTTTCCGACCTTGCCTATTCCGAGATCTACTTTGACGGCGCTCCGCCGCCATCGGTTCTCGAAGTGCCTGGTGCAATGGATGTGACCGTCGAATTCACCTCGATGTCGAAGACCTTTTCCATGCCCGGCTGGCGCATGGGCTTTGCCGTCGGCAACGAGCGGCTGATCGCGGCGCTCACCCGCGTCAAGTCCTATCTCGACTACGGCGCCTTCACGCCGATCCAGGTGGCCGCGACCCATGCGCTGAACGGCGACGGTTCCGACATTGCGGAGGTTCGCAACGTCTACAAGCGTCGCCGCGACGTCATGGTCGAAAGCTTCGGCAAGGCTGGCTTCGAGGTGCCGCCGCCGGCTGCCACCATGTTCGCCTGGGCGAAGATCCCGGAAAAGTTCCGTCACCTCGGTTCGCTTGAATTTTCCAAGCTGCTGGTCGAGAAGGCCGACGTCGCCGTTGCCCCGGGTATCGGCTTCGGCGAAATGGGCGACGACTACGTCCGTCTGGCGCTGGTCGAGAACGAACACCGCATCCGCCAGGCTGCGCGCAACATCAAACGCTGGCTTAGCGGCGACGAGAAATTTGAAATCAACGTAATGAATCAGTGAAAGGATACCCGATGCCAATCTTCGGATCATGCCAATGCAAAGCCGTTACGTACCAGGTTCAGGAAATTGATGGACCCATGTGGAATTGCTTCTGTCAAACATGCCGGAAGTCCCACGCCGCTGATCACAATACCGCTGCGAAGGTGAAAAGCGAGCACTTCAAGATCCTTACAGGCCAAGATACGCTTCATAGCTTCGAATCGACGCCTGGAAAGCTGCGGTGGTTTTGTTCGGTATGTGGCTCGCACGTTTATGCGGAGCGGCCGGCCAGCCCGGAGCTCAAAGTCGTTAGAGCCGGCACGTTCGATACCGATCCTGGAAGTGTGCCGATGTCAAACGTATGGGTATCGCATGCGAAACCTTGGCTCGCCCATGATCCATCGAAGGCAAGCTCACCAGAGTTCCCGTAAGTGACCGGGATACTACCTGTCGTAACTGAGGTGGAGCCACGGCGACCGTATATCAAGCGGCAACGCCTCATTCCTGTCCAGGAGGTTCTAACGCAAACGTGCTGGGTCGGTAAAAGCGGCAGGGATTGGAGACAATAGGTTCGCTTGCACGGCGAGCCCACCCATTGAGAGAATAAAGTCGTACGAGACAGAAGACTTCTGCGAAGCAATCCAGCCTTCGAGGTTCGGAAATTACGGGTTGTGAGGGCTCAGGACACCGCAGGACTATTTTTGCCCCCACGGGTCCTCAACGACCTCCATTGCGGTGTGAGTGAAAATTGTAAGATTGTCTTATGCGAGAATGTTGGGAGTCCTGTGACATGAAAGTTGTTGTAATAACGGGGAATTTATCGCGCCCCTCGAAAACCCGGGCCGTAGCAGACTTCATGGTGGATCGGGTGCGCGCGTCCGGCAACGAAGCAAGCTGCTGGGACCTTGTCGACCTTCATCCGCACCTTGGGGCAACAGTGTTGCCCTCCAGCGCCGCTGAGATTGTTAAAGCGGCACTCAACGATATTTTGGCTAGTGACGTGCTAGTTGTTGGTAGTCCGGTCTACAAAGCATCTTACACTGGGTTGCTGAAGCATTTATTCGACCTTGTCGACATGAAAGCGCTTAAGGGCCGCTATGTGATCCCTTTTGCAACCGGTAAAGCATCGAGTCACAAGCCGCTCGTCGAAGCCTCGATGGAAGCCTTATTCGACTTTTTCGAAGCGCAAATACATAGCCGTTTCATTTTCGCTCTCGATGAAGATTTTCAGAACGATGCTCTTTCTGAGAACCTGCGCGCGCTTGTCGACAGAGAGCTCGATTCCGCGCGTCGCGCCGTCAGCCCATAATAAGGAGGAGGATTCCATGTCTTTTTCGAGCATAGATGAGGCGATCGAGGCGATCGAAGCGGGCGAGATGGTTATCGTGGTCGACGACGAAAATCGGGAGAATGAAGGCGACCTAGTCGTTGCTGCCGAAAAAATAACAGCTGAGCACATCGCTTTCATGATGAAATATGCGAGAGGCCTTATCTGCGTGCCACTTCCAGCCGAACGTCTCGACAAACTCGAGATCCCCCTGATGGTCACACGTAATTCGGACTCACTGCAGACGGCATTTACCGTTTCCGTCGATTGCAAACACGGCACAACGACAGGGATTTCAGCCGAAGATCGAGCAGCAACCGTCAAGTCGCTCATCGATCCGCAGACGCGGCCGGAAGACCTATCGCGGCCGGGTCACATTTTTCCTTTGCGTGCAAATCGTCTCGGTGTCCTGGGCCGTCCTGGCCACACCGAAGCTGCCGTGGATCTTGCACGACTGGCCGGCCTGGCGCCGGCTGGCGTAATCTGCGAGATCGCCAATGACGACGGAACCATGTCTCGACTGCCAGATCTCGAGAAGTTCGCAATCGAACATGGCCTGCATATAGTAACGATCGACGCTTTGATTGAGTACTGCAGGAGTCGTGATACGAGGGTAAAGCGTTACGCGCAGTCCTTTATGCCAACGCGGTTTGGGGATTTCAAGGCAATTGCTTATCGCGATAGTTTGACGGGAACGGAACACTTAGCTTTGACACTTGGCGAGTTGTGCGAGAAGGAAGACGTTCTGGTACGGGTGCATTCTGAATGTCTGACAGGTGAGGCGTTCCGGTCCATGCGATGCGACTGCGGTCAACAGCTCGAAATGGCTCTTCGGGCGGTCCAGTTAGCGGGCGCTGGTTGCGTGATCTACATGCGTGGGCAAGAGGGGCGTGGCATTGGCTTAGGAAACAAAATTGCGGCTTACGGCCTGCAGGATCATGGTCGTGATACTCTTGAGGCAAATCGGGAACTCGGCTTCGCATCTGATTCCCGCGAATATAACGCAGCGGCGGATATCATCCGCGACCTCGGTATCGGCAGCGTTCGGCTTCTGACCAACAATCTTGCAAAAATAGAGGCGCTGCGAACGTCAGGCGTCATCGTGTCGTCTCGCCAGAGTCTGATCGCCGCATCTAGCGCGTCCAACATCACTTATCTTAAGACAAAGCGCGATCGGTTTGGCCACCTGTTGGACCAGGACACGTCAGCTGAACACGTCGGCCGGAACAACGTCTTTTCAGTGTTTGGCGCGCAGGTGTTCTCTGGACCCCTTGGGTAGCGGAGCCGCCCTCGCCACTTACCTGCCGGCGATTGTAGGGGGCCGCCTTTGACCGGCAGAGTCCTAGAGCTTTTGCGTGGGCCCTGCCAGCACATCATTCGTGCAGGCGTATCGGAGTGATGTGGCCCGCGATTGCATCGAAAGCAGCGTTCGACCATATCTCGTCTTGAGCACGGCTGTTCCGACGGATCGCATTTAATCGCGGTCCGTCTTGTCTTTCGAAAAGTCTCGCAAACTAATGCTTCATGCGAAGGATCGGCTTAATGACTTTGCCGCTCTCGGAATCAGCCATCGCCTCGTTGATCTGGTCGAGGTCATAGAACTGAACCAGTTTGTCGAACGGGAAAAGTCCCTGCTGCCAATACTCGATCAACTGCGGGACGAACTCGGACGGAATGCTTTGTCCTTCGACAACGCCGATCAATGTGCGGCCGAAAAGGAAGTTCCCGATATCGATCGTGCCTTCAGTGCCGAGAGCGGACGAGCCAACGAGACCGCATGTTCCCGGCGTACCAAGGCAGTCGACTGCCTGACGGAAAACTCGTGGCGAACTCGTGCATTCCAAGCTGAAATCAACGCCTGCGGGGACGATCTTCCTGATCGCGGCAACGCTGTCCAATTTGCGGGCATTTATCGTGTGCGTCGCCCCGAGTTCGCGCGAAAGTTCCAGCCGTTCATCGTTCAAGTCGATCACGATGATGGTCGCGCATCCGGCGATTTTCGCGGCCATCGTAGCCGCCATGCCAACCGCACCAGCACCGAACACTGCTATTGACGAGCCGGGCTTCGGCTTGAGGCAATTCAGTACCGCGCCAGCACCGGTCTGAAGCCCGCACCCGAGCGGTCCAATCAACTCGAGTGGAACATCCTTTGCAACCTTCACGGCGTTTCGTTCGCTGGCGATGGCGTAGGTTGCAAATGACGACTGCTCGAAGAAGCAGCCACTAATCTGTTTCCCGTGAGAATCATGGATCGGGCAGGTGCCATCCGGACGAGTGCCGCGGAAATTGCGACCGAAGAAGTCCTCGCAGTAGAAAGGTGTACCGGAAAGGCAGTTTTCGCACTTGCCGCAATAGGCGTAGCTCAAAGCAACGTGATCACCTGGCACAAGATCTTTAACTGCGCTCCCGACGGCCTCGACGACGCCAGAGCCTTCGTGTCCCAACACAACAGGTTGAGGTACGTCATATCCCTGGTCCCTGACCACCAGGTCGGTATGACATACCCCCGATGCGACGATGCGGACCAAAATCTCGTCTGCACGAGGTTCCTCAATCCCTATGCACTCCAAGATCAAGGGCTTCGCCTTTTCGCGCGAGACCGCCGCATATGCCTGCTTCATGTAACTGTTCCTCCAAGGCTCACAACGCAATTCGCGCGAACGTACTCATCGTCAGACAATCAGTCAATAATTACTCTGTTAAATTAGATCAGTTCAACCGGAGCAGGGCTGCATTTTTGCAAAGTCACGAGTGAACGCTGATTTGAAGTGATCAAAGGGTTCCGTGCATGTTCGAAAGGGAGCATGCGTCTTGTCCCGCTTTGGGCTGAAAGATCGGCAGACGAAAATTTAGTAGCAACGTGTGAGGCGAGCCGGATGGCGTCGCTTGCCGACGTCGAGCCGGTTCTGAAGGCTATCGACAGCTTCGAGACACCGGTATTGCCAAGTTTAACCGACTACAAACGATGCTAGTGCCAGCCAGGCTTAACAGACAGTACCAACCAGGACGTTAGTCTTCTCGATGATCGAGAGGTCCGACGCAATCCGGTATACAGTTGGCGCGGCGGTCGGTGACTCAATAGCGAGCGTATCCTGGATAGTGAGGCGTTCGATGCCCTGCTTTAGTGACCTGATCGTATTCCCGTGGGCCACCACAAGAACCGATTTCCCTCTCAACAAGGGGGGGAACACTTCGCTTATCAAAAAGGGCAGAACCCTCGCGCTTATGTCCCGTATGCTTTCTCCCCCAGGTGGTGGAGTGCTGTACGAGCGGCGCCAAACCTGGACAACATCCTGGCCCCACCGCTCACGTGCCACGTTCTTGTTGATGCCGGTGAGCTGTCCGTAGTCGCGTTCGTTCAACTCGGTTCTCCTGATTGGCTCCAGCAGATCGCCGTTGGTTTCGTTCAAAATCGCTCTGCAAGTGTCAACTGTGCGCAAGAGGGCAGAGCTAAACGCAATATCGAACGAGATGCCGAGGTTCGCGAGCAGTGAGCCGGCTCGCCTGCTCTCAGACCAGCCCTCCTGTGTGAGCGGAACGTCGCTCGTACCCGAGAACTCCCCGCGCGCGTTCCCTTCGCTTTGGCCATGCCGGACAATCACCAGAGTGGACATTCATAACCCTCCCATCGATTTAGCGAACACGAATATTGTCGCACTATCGGACAATCCGTCAAGTGCGACTATGTGCAAGTGAAAACAAAACGATGCCGAAAAAATAAACGTCGAAGTTTATATTTATTGACAGATTGTCTGATAGCTCATACCAATGCACTCCGCCGTATTGAGGAGAGTCCGGCACGGCTTGGGAAGGCAAGGCTCTCGCCTTAACAGACAATGCCGCCCAGAGCGGCCGGAGGAGGAATTTTCATGAAGAGACGTACATTTCTACAAGCGAGCGGGGCAATTGCTGTAGCCGGCACGTTCGGAATGCCGGGGATTCTTCGCGCCGACGACGCGATCAGTCTCCTACCTGACACTTGGCCCTCCGAAGGCGCCAACCCAATTGTCGACGCGGGTAAGTTCAAGAAGTCAGGCCCGTGGAAGATCGGACACAGCCACTACGGCCTCGCTGGTTCAACGCATACCTACCAGACGGCGTTTGAAGCCGAATATGAAATAAAAAAGAACAAGGATCGGATCGCTGATTACCAGTTCCGGAGCGCTGATCTCAATGCCTCCAAACAAGTTGCCGATATCGAGGATCTGATCGCCCAGAAGGTCGATGCGATCATCATCGCACCGCTAACCACCGGTTCCGCCGTCGAGGGCATCAAGAAGGCAAAGGCTGCTGGCATTCCAACCGTAGTCTATCTCGGACGCGTCGACACCGAGGAGTTTACGGTTCAGGTCCAGGGCGACGACTTCTATTTCGGGCGCGTGATGGCTCAGTTCCTCGTCGACAAGCTTGGCAACAAGGGCAAGGTATGGGTTCTGCGTGGCGTCGCCGGGCATCCCATCGATGCAGATCGTTATGCAGGCGCCATGGAAGTCTTCAGCAAGTCTGGACTTCAGATCACGTCGACCCAGCACGGAAGCTGGTCTTATGAGGACTCAAAGAAGATCGCCGAAAGCCTGTATCTCTCCGACCCCGATGTCGCGGGCATCTGGACCGATGGAGCCAACATGTCTCTTGGCGTTTTGGATGCCTTGCAGGAGGCTGGCGCCTCAACGATCCCGCCAATCACGGGCGAAGCACTTAACGGCTGGATGCGTCGTTGGAATGACGAAAAACTTTCCTCGATCGGTCCGATTTGCCCACCCGCTCTGTCTACTGCCGCGCTACGGGCCGCCTTCGCCTTGCTTGATGGGAAGCCGATTCAGCGTAACTGGACGAACCGCCCCAAGCCGATCACCGACGAGACGCTCTCCCAGTTCTATCGCGCAGATCTCACTGATGCGTACTGGGCGCCGACCGAAATGCCGAACGAAAAGCTCCTTGATTATTTCAAGGCTTGATGAACTACGGGCACGATCACTCGTGCCCGTATCCCTGTCGAAGATGGAAATTCCCATGAGCACGCTTGTCGAGATGGTCGGCATCAACAAATCGTTTGGTTTCACGAAAGTCCTTTCGGACGTTCGCTTTTCCCTGGAACGTGGCTCCGTGCACGCTCTGATGGGGGAAAACGGCGCGGGGAAGTCCACCCTGATGCGTATTCTGGCGGGGGTATATCAGCCGGGCGCAGGAAGTGTTCGGCTCCGCGGGGAGGAAGTCAATTTCCGTTCCCCTAAGGAGGCACGGTTGGCGGGAGTGTCGACGGTGTTTCAGGAGTTTACCCTGATCCCCAATCTCACCGTTGCTGAGAACATGTTCCTGGGCCACGAACCTCGTCGCATTGACGGTTCGATCGATAGCGTCGAGGTAGTGAAACGCGCTCGCGCTTTGCTGGCTGACGTATTTCCACAGCTCGACGCAACCGCGATCGTCGAGACACTGACTGTCGCGCAGCAGCAGGCAGTAGAGATCGCGAAGGGACTTACGTCGAACGCGGACGTATTCATCTTCGACGAGCCAACGGCGGCGTTGAACTCGACCGATGTCGCGCATCTTTTCAAGGTTATCCGCGACCTTAAGGCTCAACATAAGGCTGTCGTCTACATCTCTCATCGCATGAATGAAGTCTTCGAACTATGCGACACCATCACCGTCATGAAAGATGGCGCTTGGGTAAGGACTGCAAGAGCGCAGGACTTCAACTTGCAAACGCTGGTAGCGACAATGGTTGGTCGCGAACTTCAGAACTTCTTTCCGCCGCGCTCGCAGGCCACCGGAGCGGCAATGCTGGAGGTTTCGGACTTGCGCCTCGACGACAGCAGCTCGACAGTCACTTTCGTTGTCAGAAAAGGTGAAATCATCGGGCTGGCAGGGCTCGAAGGACAGGGCCAGCGAGAGATAATGCGTGCCATTGTGGGCGTTGAATCGCCAAAGGCCATCGCCGTGTGGCGTGCCGGCCTCGACAACAGCATGCACGTGGTGAATGTAGGGTCAGGGTTCGCTCGCGCGGTCGCATCAGGAATCGGTTTTATCCCTGAAGACAGGAAGCAGGAAGGGCTGTTCCTGCGCCTGCCTATCTACGACAACATCGCGCTGGGAAAACAGCTCAATCGGAATATGGCAAGCGTTGCGTGGCGATCGGTGTCGAGGGTCCGCGAGGTGATCAAGTCGCTACGAGTTGCGGCCGCCGATCCCAATGCGCCCGTAGGTAAACTCTCGGGCGGGAATCAGCAGAAGGTGCTGCTGGGCCGCTGGTTGCTCTCCGGAGTGGACATCCTCGTTATTGAGGAGCCCACGCGCGGCGTCGACGTCGGTGCAAAGGCAGAGATTTACAGATTGCTGCGGGACTTCAGTGATCGTGGCGGTGCGGTCGTGGTTTCGTCGCGCGAGCACGCTGAGCTTATAGGGCTCTGCGACAGCATTTTGGTCGTTCATGACAGGAAGATCGTCGGGCAGATGTCCGCAGAGGGGGCGACCGAGGAAAGAATCCTCGAGACTGCGCTGGGGGCGAGTGCGTCACCGGATCCCCGTGCTGCGGTGCATTGAGGAGGATAACTTATGAATTCATTTGCCAGTCGCCTGAAGCTCCCTTATCGCGCGGGAGCGATCGGGCTTTCCATTGGAACGCTCCTGGTGATGGTTGTCGCCTCGGTAATATTATTGCCGGACTTCATGGATCCGGAGAATTTGTCTAATCTCCTGGCGCAATCGACGGTGCTCGTCATCTCGGCTCTCGGTCAGACGTTCGTCATTCTCACTGGCGGCCTCGACGTGTCGGTTGGGTCCGTCATCAGTCTAACGACGACGATCATGACGCTTGATCTTCCTGAGATAACCCGCGTGCTTATCTGCATCGCGGTGGCGATGGGGTTCGGAGTAGCGAACGGTTACGGTGTCGCGCGCCTCAATGTACATCCAATCATCATGACGCTGACAACAATGGGCATCGGCCAAGGTATCGCGTTGATCATTTTGCCAATCCCAGGTGGGCGCGTTCCGGAGTGGCTTTCCGGCTCGGTAGCCGGATCCATCGGCCCCGTACCTAACTCATTGTTTTGGTTGATCACGGCATCGCTCTTCGCATCCTGGATTCTCTATCGTCGTCCCTTCGGCCTCTACCTCTTCGCTTCCGGCGGCAATGACTTCAACGCACGGATGAACGGTGTTCCCGTCGAGCGCACCATCATCAAAGCGTATGTTCTTTCCGCTCTATTCGCATGCGCTGCGGGGATGTTTCTTGCAGGTCGCCTTGCATCGGGTGATCCTAAGGGCGGCGCTTCATTCGGGATTGAGTCTGTAACGGCTGCAGCATTGGGTGGGGTCCACCTCGCCGGGGGCATCGGAAGCATTGTGGGAACCGTCGTTGGCGCGGCGATCCTCGGGACAGTGAATAATGTGATGAATCTGGCCAACGTCTCTGCATTTCTTCAGTCGG
This sequence comes from Rhizobium sp. N324, assembly GCF_001664485.1. NCBI lineage: Bacteria > Pseudomonadati > Pseudomonadota > Alphaproteobacteria > Hyphomicrobiales > Rhizobiaceae > Rhizobium > Rhizobium sp. N324. The sequence continues at coordinate 174,727 of NZ_CP013633.1, forward strand.
TCGTCAAGGGTGTGTTGCTTCTCGTACTCGTCGTTTCGCAGCGACGCAAAACAATCGGACTTTGAAAGAGATGGACTTCTCGATGACCACATCAGACTCGAAAACTGAAGCACCATCTCGCTCATTGAGGGGTAAGAGCGCCATTTCGTGGATACTCGGGCTACCGCCCGCATACTATGTGCTCGCAATCCTGGTTGCGGTTGCTCCAGCAGTGAGCGCCACGCTCATAAATCCCAACTACTGGTTTGTAATCCTCAAGCAGTCAGCGCCGCTCGGGATCGCGGTGCTCGCCCAGTCGCTTGTCATGCGGGTGCGATCCATCGATCTCTCTGTCAGCGGTATTTTCGCCTTCGCGATTTATCTGGCCAGCTCGGGCCAGCTCAACAACTATCCACCGCTAATGACCGTCCTCATGCCTGTTGTGATTGGGCTAGCTGTGGGGGGTGTAAACGGAATACTCGTAGCATACGTGCGCGCTTCTGCCGTTATCTCCACACTAAGTGTTTCGGCCATTCTGATTGGGATCGTCCAATACATGAGCGCCGGCCGCGCGCCCGGTTCAACGCCAAGCTGGCTTCGAATACTTACGAGCGGCAATATCCACGGCCTTTCCTATTCCGTGGTCCTGTGGATCGTCATCGCCGCCCTGATTTCTATCGCATTTCGCTTTCTCATCGTCGGGCGTTACTTCAGGGCCGTCGGCGACAATCCGAGGGCGGCGGAAACTACAGGAATTCCGTTGGCACGTACGATTTTTGTCTCGCACACGCTCGCGGGCGCCCTGACAGGCATCGCGGCCCTGGTCCAGGTATCCGCGTTGGCGGTCGGCACCATCAAGCCAGGCTTCGACACCTTCATGAATGCGCTCGCCGCCACGATCCTCGGCGGTGTGACGTTCGGCGTCGACCGGGGCGGCGTCGCCGGGCCGTTCGTTGCCGTCGTTGCCTTCAGCTTCCTGTTCGCGATGCTGACCGTCTTCGGCATCCAGGAGCCGGGCAAGCTTATCGTCCAGGGCGTGATCATTGCATTTGCCGCAATCATCTACGGTGCGCGCGCGGGTCGCGTCTAGTCCGTCGGACCGATCAAGTCATTCCCGTAGCAATTGCGGGAGAACGCAGGAGAATATAATGGTGAAGATCACTGCGGCTGTCGCCGTGAAGCCAAAGAGCCCGCTGGAATTCCGTGAACTCGAACTGGCTGACCCCGAAGGCAACGAGATCCTGGTTCGCACGGTTGCGAGCGGGATCTGCCACACGGACTTGCTGCTTCGCGACGGTATTTTTGGCCCGCCGGCACCGGTGATCCCGGGGCACGAAGGCGTCGGCGTCGTCGAGGCGGTCGGACCGGAAGTTCAGAGCCTCAAAGTGGGTGATCACGTCGCACTGAGCCAGAGCTCATGCGGATTCTGCGCCGACTGCCGCCGTTCTCACCCAATGAACTGCCAAAACTATACCCAGTACAATCTTACGGGGCTTCGTCCGAATGGTAAGAAGGCATTGCTCTGCGATGAAGTTGGCATTGGCAGCAATTTCGTGGGCCAGTCGTCCTTTGCGACGCATATCCTTGCGACTGAAAACAATGCAGCGCTTTTGCCGAAAACAGACCTCGACCTTACCGACGCTGCGCCACTCGGGTGCGGCATGGCAACGGGTGCAGGAACAGTGATAAACGCGATGAAGCCGGAAATAGGGTCGACGATAGCCGTTTTCGGCGCAGGTGCTGTCGGCATGGCCGCCGTGATGGCCGCCAAAGTTCGTCGGTGCAGCAAGATTATCATCATAGATCTGAATCAGCAGAGGCTAGACATGGCCATGGGGCTTGGTGCCACACATGCGATCAACGGCAAAGATCCCGACGTAGTCAACCAGATCCATGCGCTGACGGGCGGCGGTGCCGACTTCGCGATCGACGCAGTTGGCATCATTCCGGTTATTCTGAACTCGATCAAGTGCACCCGTGCCGGCGGGCACGTTGTCTTGCTCGGCCTCGACGCGCTCGGTAACGACATTCCCATCCCCCTCGATCTAATGGTGTTCAATCGCAAGATCCAGGGTGCGATCCTTGGTGATCAGATTCCACAGCTGTTCATTCCGCAGATGATGGATCTTAATCAGGCTGGGCTTTTCCCCTTCCAAAAATTGATCACCAAGTATCCCTTCGAGAAGATCAACGAAGCGATCGCGGACGCCGAAGCCGGGCGAGTGATCAAGCCGGTCGTCGTTTTCAACTAGGAGCCAGCGCAAATGACATCGAAGAAGTCAGAGGAACAGCACCTTGTCGTGGAATTCAAAACCACGTCCCAAAATCGAAACCGCGTAAAAGAACTCCTTCAGGAATTCATTGGACCCGCCCGCGAAGAGTCTGGTTGTCTCTACTACGACCTCTACCAGCGGTCGGACGATCCGAACACTTTCATCATCTTAGACGGCTGGCAGAATGAGGCGGCTGTCGTTGGCCATGGCGAACATCCTAATGTCAAGCGGGTGCTGGAGCCTCTTATTCCACTGTTGGTGAGTCCACCGTCGATTAATGTAAATACCCGTATCAGCGACTGATCGGGCGCAATGGCCATTTCTACGAGGCGCGCGCCCCGAGCGCGCAGGTTTGAGGGAGACGAAATGGATACGCATCGAGTTGTCGTAGTCGGCGGTGGCTTTGCCGGACTCCAGTTAGCGAAGGACCTCAAGTGTCCCGACACTTCCATAACGATCGTCGACAGGCGCAACCATCACCTCTTTCAACCGCTCCTCTACCAAGTTGCCACGACTGTATTGGCAACCTCGGAGATAGCTTGGCCCATCAGAGCATTGTTCAGAGGACGAAAGGATGTATCGACGCTGCTGGGCGAGGTTGTTGGCGTTGATACCGAGGCACGCGTAGTATCGCTCAAGGATGGGAATGCTATTCCCTATGACACGCTCGTTCTCGCGACAGGTGCAAGGCACGCCTATTTTGGCCGGGACGAGTGGGAGCCGTTTGCGCCCGGGCTAAAGGCACTCGAAGACGCGACGACCATCCGGCGGCGGCTTCTTCTCGCGTTTGAGAAGGCCGAATTGGAGGCTGATCCCGAACGGCGGAAGGCAATGCTCACGTTCAGCATAATCGGAGCAGGCCCGACAGGCGTGGAGATGGCTGGGATTATAGCGCAACTGGCCCAACGAACCCTTGTTGAGGAGTTCCGTAGCATCGACACCAGATCGGCGCGCATCCTTCTCATCGAGGCAGGTCCACGTGTCCTACCCGTGTTCCCGGAAGCACTTTCGAGATATGCCGAGCAGTCGCTAATCAAGATGGGCGTCGAAGTGAGAACAGGCATTCCCGTGACGGCATGCAACGAGAACGGCATCGCGATCGGAGATGAGTTCGTTTCAAGCCGGACCGTCATCTGGGCTGCGGGGGTGCAAGCGTCGAACGCCGCCGCCTGGGTCGGTGCTGAAAAGGACAGGGCGGGTAGGGCGGTCGTGCAGCCAGATCTGACTGTTGGCGGTAAGCCCGAGATTTTTATTATTGGAGATACTGCCTCCGTGAAGGCCGCTGATGGAACACCCGTCCCCGGAGTGGCTCCCGCCGCCAAACAGCAAGGCAAATATGTCGCTTCGGTAATTGAAGCACGACGTCTGGGTACACCCACTCCAAGTGCGTTCAGATATAGGCATCTGGGAAACCTGGCTACCATCGGGCCGAATTCGGCTGTTATCGACTTCGGGAAGATCCGGCTCAAGGGCGGAATTGCATGGTGGATTTGGGGGCTTGCCCATATCTACTTCCTGATAGGTACGAGGAGCAGATTGGCAGTTGGACTAAGCTGGCTATGGATCTTTGTTTCCGGCCATCACTCCGCACGTTTGATCACGCAAAAAGAAACCTTAAAGGATGAGGTTTAGTCGCTAGCGCGAGCACGCCCGAGTCTGCTGGGCCGTGAATGGAGACCATCAAAGGCCAGACATTTGGGAATCGGTTGCGAAGCGATGGTTGGCAGCAGGTAACAATTCTGTCGGAGTTCCATATATAACAATGATTGATCTTCGCACTATCAACTTAGGCGACTTCGACTGCGTCGAATTCACGGCGAGGACTGGCCGCGACAAGTCAATTGCCCTGTCCGCCTGTCGTTAGCGATAGGCGGGCCTCATGCTTGAATACCGTTTCGGGAAGGAAGTGATGATGTGGAGAGTTGAGAGTGTCCCCCTCTAAGATTGACCATTTCTCGCTCAAAGGTACCTGCAGCGAGGAACTCGCGGCAGCGCTTTCGAGGCTTTCCCCGCAATCTGAAGCGCATGTACATGGCGATAAGACGATCGCCTACGATGTACATGCGATTACCAATGGTCCGATTGCAGTTATTGCCGCGCACTACGAGGGCGACCTAACGGTCCAGCACCGGGGACCGGCGGAGGCAAACATCATCATGCTTCCACTACATGGGCGATCGGTCGTTACCGTTGACGGCAGACAAATCCCGTCAGAGGGAACGCGGGGCGTTTTCGTGAACAGTATGTCGGCGAGTACGACCCAATTCATTGGGCCCAGGAAACATTTGGGGCTTAGGATCGCCCATGATGAGCTGACGCGCCGTTTGGGATGTCGGCTCAATACGCCAATAAGAGGCAGCCTCGATTTTTCGCCAGAAATCGACCTATCGGTCGGGTTCGGCTCCCTTTTGGTTCAACTGGTACCAGTGCTGTATGCTGGATTACGAGACGGAACCCTCCTTCAATCACCGATAGCACTTCATCACCTCACTGAAACGACGATGGAGCTTTTGATCGAAGCTGCGCAGCATCGCTACTCATCTGAGTTATGCCGCGTTGCTGAATCACCCTTACCCAAGGCCGTTAAGCGGGCGGTCGACTATATGCGTGCCAATATTACTCGGCCGCTATCTCTTGAGGAAATCGCAACGGCTTGTGGCGTAAGCCGACGCACTCTTCAAAGCGGTTTTCGCAACTTTCGGAATACGACCCCTCTGGCATTCCTGCAGCACCTACGGTTGGAATTAGTGCATCAGGAACTGATGACAGGCGAACCTGGCCTCTCGGTCACGCAGGTCGCTCTGAAATGGGGCTTCGTGCATAGAGGCAGATTTTCTGCGGACTATCGCAAGCGCTATGGGGTACTTCCCTCGGAAACATTGCGTATATCATAAGCAGATTGCGCCGACCGAGCTACGATCAGCCGGCACGCTCGACCGTCCTCAAGGCTTGTAGCAACAGCACTCTCCAGAAAAGCCGACTGCCTCGGCCCAAGATCTGTCTTGCAGATGATCCCCTGAACGCGACGATGTTCCGATCTGCGCAACGCAGTTCAAGACCACTACAGGGGTTAATCTTATAGTAATTATGCCGAGGTCATCTCACACATAGCGGTCAATGTCGCAATGTTCTGGACCGCGTCGCTAATGGAAGCCGGTGTAATTTATAGTCGTCTATGAGGAACATATGTCGAGACTGCCGCTATCTCTACTTTTAATGATTTTGGCAATTATCCCGTTGACGGCGTTCGTAATCATCGGAGTATCAACATCACTGGGATATTACCGAGAATACTCTACCTTCCGCAGCGCACAAACAACGCAGCGACTTGGGCGGGAAGGCGGATTCCTCGCCCAAGCTATAGCGGCGGAAGCGTTTGCAGGCGCCGACGTGCGTCGGGCAAAGCAAGCTGCATCGGACAGGGCTTTTACAGCGGTCTTTTCCGCTTACGACTCTTGGAAAAAGGCATTCGACGATCCGGCCATAGAACGGGCGGTACAGATCATTCGTGAAAGGCGGGACAATATCGATAGCTTCCGCCGGCGCGTCGATGACGGAACGGCTAGCGAGGCGGAGGGAGCTGTTGCTTTGCGCCCAGCTGCCCTTGCGGGCTTGGAGCTCGTCCGTCGCACTGGGGCGACTGTCAATGATTTGGATTTAGCACGCCAAATTACCGGTTTTCACGCGCTCATGCAGATCACGGAAGCTAGTTTGCTGGAGATCAGGCCCGGCCGAGCCTACGTCAAAAATTCAGCCATGTCCGTCGATCTATTTTCGTCCCTCTTACAGTCAAAAAATCTAAAGCAGCTTTATGTGCCTGCGATGCAGGAATTTCTCCCCGCCGATCTCGTCAAATCTTATGACGACTTCGAGGCCAGCGCCGCAGGCAAGTTCATCGCGGGCGTTCGCGATCAGATGTATGCAAACCAGCCGGGCGTTTCCTTCCCCCCCGAGACGTTGGATCGATGGAATGAAATCACCCAACAGCGGGCTGCTTTGTTGACCGCACTCATTATGCGCACCGGCGACGAGTTGGACGAGATGGCATTTCAGCGTTACGCCGATCTTCGCAATGCCTTTATCGGCTACTCCGGCGCCACGCTTCTGATCATGTCTACGGTACTCATTTTGTGCATTTCGGTCGTTCAGAGAATTTCAAGCTCCATTCGGACTCTGACAAGCCGAATGAAGGCACTCGCAGAAGGCGATACGTCGGCGCCGGTGCCCTTGACGATCCGACGCGACGAGATCGGGGACATGGCGCGTTGCCTTGAGTTTTTCCGCGGCGCGGCCATACAGAAAAGTAACCTGGAGACATCCGCGGAAGCTGAGCGCATTCGTTCTGACCAAGAGAAGCTGGATATTCAGGTAAGGGCGGAAAAAGAAGCAGAAGAGCGCCTCATCCGAGCGACGACGGCATTGGCAACCGGGTTGAAGCGGATGGCGGATGGAGACTTGATTTATGAGATTGAGGAGCCGTTAGCGCCACAGTTTGAAAGTTTGCGCAGGGATTTCAACGCTTCCATTCGTCAGCTCCGGGACGTGCTTGTTACCGTCGGCCATTCAGTCGAAACGGTCACGAATGGCAGCTCGGGCGTCTCGGCCGCATCTGAAAATCTTTCAAGACGCACGGAGCAGCAGGCGGCTTCGCTCGAGGAAACTGCAGCGGCGTTGGAGGAGATAACCGTCAACGTTGCATCGACCACGAAGAGGACGGCTGAGGCGCGCGGAGCCGTCCAACAGATGCGAGATCATGCGGAAATGTCCGGTCGGGTTGTACGCGATGCTATCGGCGCCATGAATCGCATTGAAAACTCCTCCAAGCAGATTTCCCAGATCATCAGCGTCATCGACGCGATCGCCTTCCAAACGAACCTCCTGGCGCTGAACGCCGGCGTCGAAGCAGCGCGTGCTGGCGACGCGGGAAAAGGCTTTGCGGTTGTTGCCCAGGAGGTCAGGGAGCTTGCACAGCGCTCAGCGACAGCGGCAAAAGAAATCAAGGATCTCATCGGCAATTCAGCTCTTGCCGTCGACGAAGGCGTAAAGCTCGTGAGTGAAACCGGATCGGGCCTGAGAACGATTGAAGAGCTTGTGCAGGATGTAAATCTTCATATGGACGCAATCGCAACGGCCTCCCAGGAACAATCGTCGGGCCTGCGCGAGATCAACGGCGCGGTTAACCATATGGACCATGCCACTCAAGAAAATGCGAGCATGGTCGCGGAGATGAATACTGCAGGATCGCACCTCGCTCAAGAGAGCCAAAGCCTAGCCGCACTGTTGAAACATTTCCACTTCAAAGACGAGAGCGGGAAGCCACAGAAGGTCACGGGCGAACTTGGGAAGAGCTTCCCGCCCGGTCAGACAATGGTTGACCGCGGAGACTATCCGATGCGCCGTGGTAACCTGGTGCTCGCGCCTTCGAATGATGATTGGCAAGCGTTCTAAATGATATGGGCGGCGTCGCCGACCACATGCAAATACACGTCTTTGATGATTCTGAATGAGAGCGATATCCCGGTGGGGTAGCGGCATGGTACTCCGCCAAATGACTTGTGCGGTCCTAACAAAATGCTGGCTTGACGCATGATTGCTCAGCCACGTGACAAAGCAGGACAGGCACATGAAACACGTACGTCAATCGGAACGCACATCCCGCCCCGAACAGCCTGTGGAAGTGCAGATGTTGACTGATGCTCAAATCGACCAGGGGCGTGGAGCCTTCCGCAACGCGGTCAATGCCAGCCCTCCGCTTGCCACGGGCACGGCCCCGCCATTTTCGGAAGCCTCCGTTGTCCGGCCATCGCACGGTCACGACGCAGATGTCGCAAGTCTGAAGCAACCGTTTGAGAAGGCTTTCCGGGCGAATCCCCGGCATCCTGCGACAAACGTCGACTTGCCATTCAACGCCGAAGAGATGTCCAGTGCCGTCGTACTCGACGCGATCCCGTTACCCGTCTTCTTCAAAAACAGAGATGGGATACACCTTGGTTGCAACAGGGCCTTCGAAAGCTTCTCCGGCCGCTCAAAGGGAGATATTATCGGAAAAACCGTTTTCGATTTGGTGCCCGCACCCATAGCCGAGACGTATGCCGCGTTGGACGAGGCGCTTTTTGCAAATGGCGGTGTTCAGCAATATGAAGCAAAGGCCACCACCGAGAATGGTGGTGTCGTTGATCTTTTACTCAGCAAGACCGCAATCACTGATATCGCTGGTAACAGGATCGGCTTGGTTGGCGCGATGTTGGACATCACAGAGCGAAAACGTGCGGAGCATGATCTCAAAGAGGCTCTTGAATTCGCAGAGGGAATTATTGCCGCCATTCCTGACGTTCTGTTCGAGGTAAATGCGGACGGTCGCTACCTGCAGGTCTGGGCAAGGAATCAGGAGATCCTGGCGCAGCGAAAAGAAGTGCTGCTCGGCAAGCTTGTCCGCGATGTGCTCCCTCCAGATCAGGCCGACATCGCTATGCTGGCTCTTGAAGAAGCCGATGAAACCGGCGCCTCCTACGGTCGTTGTGTCCGTATAGCCCTACCAAACGGCGAATCCCGTTGGTTTGAACTGTCGGTCGCAAGGCGACCAAGCAGCAATCACTCAACCGTCACTTTTCTGGTGTTATCTCGCGATATTACCGAACGAAAGCACGCCGAGGGCACGACTATTGAAGCTCGGGCTCGCCTCCTAAGTGTCCTGCAGACCATTCCGGATATGGTATGGCTGAAAGACGTAACAGGCAAATATCTGTTGTGCAATCATGCCTTCGAAGAATTGGTCGGCAAGGCAGAAGCGGAAATCGTCGGGAAAACGGATTATGACCTGTTTACTCCCGAACTCGCCCAGTTTTTTCGTGACAAGGATGAGGAGGCCATGCAAGCCGGCCGTATTCTCATCAATGAGGAACGGTTTACCGCTCACGAGGACGGTCGATCAACGCTTTTGGAGACTCGTAAGGTTCCGGTATTCACGGGGGGAAAGCTGATGGGGATCCTCGGCGTCGCCCGCGATATCACCGAACTGGACACGTCCCGTAAGAAAATCCATCAGATGGCATTCTACGATTCTCTGACCGGCCTGCCTAACCGGACACTTTTCAATGAACGGCTACGCGAGATGATCGGGGACGCGGCTTCGGCGGGCCAGCGAGCCGGGGTGATGCTGATCGACATGGACCATTTCAAAGCGATCAATGACACTATGGGACATCCCGTCGGTGACGAGTTGCTGCGGCAGGTGGCGACACGCATGAAAAAAGGCGTCCGTGCCAGCGACACCGTGGCGAGACTCGGTGGAGATGAATTTGCAGTCTTGCTGCCCAATGTTCAGGACAATGACGATTTGGCTCAAATTGCCAGCAGAATGCTTGCCGCATTCGGCGAACGCTTCATGCTTTCCGACAGGGAGATCTTTGTATCCTGCAGCATCGGGATATCGGTATTTCCAAATGACGGCGACGCTCCCGACGATTTGGTGAAATATGCGGATTCTGCGATGTATTTGGCGAAGCGCTCGGGGCGTGGCAACTTCCGCTTCTACTCAAAGGATCTCACGATTGGGGCTGAAAAGCGCCTAGCGCTAGAATCAGACCTACGCCTAGCTTTGAAACATGAGCAACTTGAACTCCATTATCAGCCAAAGGTCCTATTGGACAACGGAAAGGTGATCGGTTCAGAAGCACTGCTACGATGGCATCATCCGAAGATGGGAATGATCCCTCCGGGAGAATTCATAGGTGTCGCCGAGGAAACGGGATTGATCATCGATCTTGGACGATGGGTGCTGCATGAGGCGTGTTGCACGGCTGCCGTCATGAATGCAGATGGACTGCCCCCGCACAAGATTGCGATAAATTTGTCTCCTAAGCAGTTTCAATGCCCGCGTTTGTCGCAAACGGTGGCGGACGTATTGCAGGAAACCGGTTGTCGTGCGGAGTGGATCGAGGTTGAAATAACTGAGAGTCTCCTGCTCCATAACTGCGAGGGCGTTTCGACGACACTCTCTCAATTGCATGCGAGCGGAATTTCCATAGCGATCGATGATTTCGGCACCGGCTACTCATCTCTGAGCTATTTGGCTAACTTTCCCATTGATACCCTCAAAATTGACCGGTCATTCATCAATCGATCCGACAAGCGAAGTAGAGAACTGGTCAAGGCAATTCTCTCAATTGCGCGCTGCCTAGGGCAAAATGTAGTCGCTGAGGGCGTGGAGACGGTCGATCAAGAAAAATTCTTGGCTGAAAGCGGCTGCGCTGTGGCACAGGGGTTCTACTATAGCAAGCCCATCCCGAAGTCCGAACTTCTCGCTGCAAACGCAGTGCCCGAGTTCTCTCGCGGTGATTCCCATCTTACGCCGATGCCCGCAGAGGAAGGGGTGGCACTCATGCGCTTGCCTCCCGCATCTGTTGGGACCCGAACCGCGTGAAGCCTACGGCTAACAGCGCGCAGGATCCACGCCACCTGCGGCGCTGTTTATACCGCACTCATCCAACGGAAGCCCAAATACTCTGGGCGATTGGATAAAACGCGGACCAATAGGAACTACTTAAAACTTCAGGTGCTTTGATGTTCCGAAATATGCAGGCCCTGTACCGAATTGCGCGACGAAACATACGTTGACGTGTTTTCGCTTTCGATTGCCATTGCAAAGACTTGCCCAGTACAATCTACTATTCTGCGTCAATATCGTCAAAAGCATAACCGTGCAAAAGCTCATCCCATTTCCCCATCCGAATAGAAATTCTGCGGATTTGAAAAGTTCAACTGCGAATTCGAATGGCTCCGGACATTTCGACATCATCCAATCGCTGAAATCGGAACTTCACGATTTGGCTAGTGCCGTAAATCAGTTGGAGGCGCTATGTGAGTCATACCGATCCCAAGCTGATACGTGCTCGCAACCTGACTGAACGACTGAGCGTCCGCGCTTGTCATCGTATTCCCTATGACCCTCTCTGGGCGTGGCGGCCAGTGGTTCGTTGAATCTTGCCAAACGTTCCCGGATCCCACCACTTCCCGAACACGGGAGCTTCAATTCGATCAACTCGAAACTTTCGGCCATTTGAACGGGTGGCGGAAAAAAACGCCAGCGATTGCGCCGTGATTTCGTAATGGTTCTGCCTATTTGCTGAAGGCGGTCGGCCGATTCGAATGCTCCATCAGTCCTCAACTTACCGGCAGCAAGGACTGCAGGTTCGATAGCTTCTTTTCGTGGATGAGGATATACGGATCCTCGAACTCTACCCGCATCTTGTCCTGGTTGGCGACGAAGTAGGGGCTGAGGTGCGGGTCGAATTGCATGCGCGCGAAGACTACGAGTTTGGTCTCGGCGGTCTTGGCTTCCTCGACGAAATGGCACTCTCGTTGCTAACCTTCTCCATTGCGTCGACGAGGAACGGCCGCGCAAGGTCGATGCCACGCTTCGGGTCCATCGATTCATCCCGGACGCTCCCGCCTTGCGTAATAGACTGGATTTTTCATTTCTGCCTGGGTTTCAAACCTGTCTCGCCGTGGTGTTGCTGCATCCCGTCCTGCCCCGGCTTTTGGTCCTGCCAGGCTCGCGCTGCCCGCAACGGCTTTGCCGTCCTTCACTTCGTTGCGGCCCTGCGGGTGCTGGCCGCACTTGCAGCCTGGCTTTTGGACCGCCGTAGCAGGTCGCGATGGCCGCGACCTCGAACGGAGGTTCAGAGATGAACAGGCAGCAATCCAATCAACGATCCGATATCTACAGCCGCATCACCACCAAGATCATCGCCGATCTCGAACAGGGCGTCCGTCCATGGACCAAGCCATGGACGACGGGAGGCTGGACAGCCGAGGTCAGCCGGCCACTGCGCCACAATGGCCAACCCTACACCGGCATCAATGCTCTGCTCCTCTGGTCTGAAGCCATCGCCCGCGGCTTTGCATCACCAAGGTGGATGACGTTTCGCCAGGCAATCGAGCTCGGCGGCGCCGTCCGCAGGGGCGAAACCGGCACGACCGTCGTCTTCGCCAGCTCTTTCATCCGCGCCGAGACGACGGAGACAGGCGCCGAAATCGAACGCGACATCCCCTTCCTCAAAACCTACACCGTGTTCAACACCGACCAGATCACCGGCCTTGATGGCCTTGCCCATTCCATCGCGCCTGACCAGGATTGGATGAGCCGCATCGGTGCTGCCGGCCGCTTCTTTGCCAATACCGGCGCCCTGATCCGCCATGGAGGATCGGCGGCCTATTATGCTGCTGCCCGTGACTACATCCAGATGCCGTGCTTCGACGCCTTCCGGGACGATGCATCCTATGTCGCCGTTCTCAGTCACGAGATGACGCACTGGACCGCTGCACCGCGAAGGCTCGATCGGGATCTCAGCCGTTATGCGAAAGACAGGAGCGAACGCGCCCGCGAAGAGCTCATTGCCGAACTCGGCAGCTGCTTTCTCTGCGCCGATCTTGGTATCGTCCCCGAGCTCGAACCACGCCCCGACCATGCAAGCTATCTCGATGACTGGCTCAAGGTTCTCGGCAGCGACAAGCGTGCCATCTTTTCAGCGGCAGCTCATGCCCAGCGCGCGGTCGACTATCTGCATGACTTGCAGCCGGACCTCAACGAGGAGGAGGCGGCGTGAGCCGTCTCCTTCTTAGCCACCCGGACGCCGCCCACTGCCGCGACCCGACGGCCGCAAGCTCCTATCCCGCGAACCAGCGTCTAAAATCGTCAGGCATTGACCTCGCGCAGCTAGTGGGGCGTGTTCACCGGCATATTGAAGTGACGCGCGAAGTATTCCGACGGCGTCGTCATGCGGCCCGTGGTGAGAACCAGCGCATCCCCTCGACCGTCGATGCTGAAAATCACGCGACTGTGCAGGCTTGCAACCTCCTCCGGCAGATCCTCCCTTAGCATCGCGATGGCGGAAGCCATCGTCCGCCGAGGGCGAACGAGAACGATGTCCCGCGCGAACGAGTCGTCGTGCGTAGCATCGAGAGAAGCGTTGATGACAGCGGGTCGTCGGATGATCTATTTGGAACTAGCAAAAAATATTGCTTTGATAAATTTGCGCTGACAGCTTTGGCCGCGGCCTCAACACGAGCGGGTGCCTGCAGCCGCTGGCGCGCATTGGAAAGATGGAGGCGGACGGTTTGAATGGATAAGTTTCAGTCTCCTATGGATAGCACCGTCACTATCGCCGTCGGATAAAAGCTGCAAACAACGTCTTTCCTGTTTCGTCAGATCCTGCCTGGGATTAGCGATCTCTCCGTCCAAACGCGTTGGACCCGTTCATGAAATCTGTTTTCGCTTGGCGCGTAATGCCGGATAGACACTGGAGAGCCAACCATCGGCGCCCTCACCGGTAGGTCATGTTCCAGCCGAGTTCGCCGGTGCGCAACGCGCTCCATATGCTGAGCGGCGACGGAGATAGGGAACGCACGGGCGGGGGCAGTCGGTCCCGCCTCCCTTGACGGCCGCTATGCTGAGGCTCCTGCGGCTGCCCTTGTTCCGCCCTTAGCGTGGCGAGAATTCCCGAAATCCGCCTGACGGCGCCGCTATGCTGATTTCTCCGATACTCTTCATTGTTTGATTGAACCCGCCTGCGGGCGGGTTGCCCGATCGTCCCTGATGGCTGCCGGCAGCCATGCGATCGGGAGTTGTGAGTGATTCGCCATCTCGCCTCATCAATCATCGAAAATCAGTCAGTTTAACCCCGCATCCTGGCTGGTGCGGAAAGAACTCAGCTTGCTCAGGAGGTCCTGCGAGATCTCGAATTGCCGCGCCGTTCCCCGGCCCATGGAGTTCTTCCCCATCGTCTCCAAAAGCATTCCCCGCTTGACCAAAAGGTCGACCGTCTCCTTCACGCCGCTGCGTGTCAGTTCGGTAATCTCAATTATATTAGAGAGGGTTAGCTTCTGATGGGCCTGGGTCATCGTATAGAGGATCGTCATCATGCCGATCTGCTTCAGCCTCGCCTGCGGGGTCTCGTCCTCCAGCGGATGGTCGAGGATCTCATGGAGAATGAGTCCCGAGAAGGCAAGGTTGTGCCATTGCGTTTTAATCGCGCTTGTCATGTCATTTAACTATGTTATATACGACAGTATAAACGCGGGCAGGCAGATTGAGTCTCCCGAAACGCAATAGGGCGCCATCGTCTCGAAGGATCCTGTTCATGAAAAGCCTTCTCCTGAATTCACTGCTTACGGTCTGCTTCGTTGCGCCACCCTATCTTATTTTCGGCAGTAACGCGCGGGCCGAGGATTGGGGATGCCAGGTTATCCTATGCCTTTCCAATCCCGGCGGGCCGACGCAATATGCCGAATGCCGGCCGCCGATCCAGAAGCTGTGGCGGGAGCTTGCCGAGGGGCACTTATTCCCGACCTGTAGCGGCGTCGGTTTTCAGAGTTCGCGGCCGGGCTATGAACCCTATTATTGCGATGCGGGGTACAAGCTCACGACTGATAGCGGTCGCGGCGGTCGGCAAGCAACCTGCGTGTCGACATCGCCGCAGCCGGTGAGCAACAGCCTCTGCTGGGATGGGAACGACTATACTTCCCGCGACAATTCGGTCCTGTCGCCACATTGGCAGCGCGTGGACGGGCACCGCCAGTGCATGGGCTATCCGATAAGTCGTCCGAATGTGCGATCGCAGCCGCACTATGTCGATGTCACCATCGACGGCGCCGGTAAACAGCGCGTTTGGTATTGACCGATGGGTGTTGCATTCGTCGAAATCGCGCAAACCTGTGCGCCGATGGTTCAGGTCGAGACGCTGGCCGGCATTGTCAGCCTCGAGAGCCGGTTTCAGCCCTTCGCCATCCGCATCAACACGGGCCCGCCGCTGGCCGCTCAACCCGTATCGAAGGCGGAGGCGATCGAGGTTGCCACGTCCCTGATTGCCGATCGCCAGGATATCCAGATCGGCCTTGGCGGCCTTGGCATCGAGCACCTTCAGAAACTAAAGCTATCCGTCGCCGACGCCTTCGATCCCTGCCGGAACCTCAAGGCCACGGCCACGCTTCTCGACGGATACTACCGCGCCGCATTACGCGCGGGGGATCCGGCTCAGGCCGAAAGGGTGATGCTCCAGTCCTATTATGGCCGCGATGATCCATCCCTCGGCGCCATGGCCAAATATGACGAGCAGGTACGCCAGGAAGCAAAGCAGTTATCGCCAACGCTTGCCTCGCTCACCATTGGCGAACGCGCTGACCAGGCCGGGTCGGGCGGACAGCCACAGGATGAGGTGGTACCAGCACTTCCCGAACCACCTTTACAACCCTCCCAAGCCGTCGAGGCCCCATCCTGGGACGTGTTCAGCTCAAGGCGGCAATCCTCGGTTCTCGTTTTCCAAAATGATCGATCGGAGCAAAGTGAATGATCTTCAAAGCCAGACTTCGCCCCCTTGCCGCATCCACGCTCATGGCGGCCGCCATTGTCATCTGCCTGGTCGAGCCAGCCTTCGCCCAGGCCGCCGGCATCGAAACCGTGCTGCAGAATATTGTCGACATGCTGACCGGCAATATCGCCCGTCTGCTGGCCGTTATCGCCGTCATCATCATCTGCATTGCCTGGATGTTTGGCTACATGGATTTGAGGCGGGCCGGCTTCTGGATCATCGGGATCGGCGGCATTTTCGGCGCCACCGAGCTGGTCAATACCATCGTGGGGAATTGAGCGCTATGGCGAGCATTCCGAGTCTCGAAGACGACACGTTGTTTCTCGCCTGCACGCGCCCGGCAATGATCGCTGGCGTGACGATGGAGGCGATGGGCGTCAACATCATGCTGACGACCATCCTTTATATCACTGCGGGATCAATCGCCTACGCGCTGGTCGGTATCGTTTTCCATGTCCTGTTTCGCGCGCTCGTCAAGCACGACCACAACATGTTTCGGATCCTCATTGCGTGGATCGAAACCCGCGGCCGCTCCCGCAATGCCGCCTATTGGGGCGGGGCCACGCTCTCGCCCCTGGCGCTCATCCGACGTTATGACGAAAGGGATCTCAGCTTTGTCTAACATTGCAACGCTCCGGTCGCGCGAGCTCGGGCCCGAAACCTTCATCCCCTATGTCAGGCATGTCGACGAGACGACCATTGCGCTCGAATCCCGAGCGTTGATGACGATGATCGCTCTCGACGGCGTTTCCTTCGAGACATCAGACGTCAGGGACCTCAACGGCCTGCACCGCAGCCTGAACACGCTCTATCGCAATATCGCTGACGAGCGGCTGGCGCTCTGGACGCATGTGGTGCGCCGCCGCGACAATGCTTATCCCGAGGGACGCTTCGCCAATCCCTTCTCCGACGGTCTGAACGCGCGATACCGCGAGCGCATGGTGAGGGAAGATCTGTTTCGCAACGATCTTTACCTCACCCTTGTCTGGCATCCCGGCCGGGATCCTGCCGAAAAGGCGGCCAAGCTTCTCTCCCGGCTGCGCAAGGCCCGCCGATCCGAAACCGAGCTCGACGGGCAGGCCCTGAAGCATCTGCGTGACCGCGTGGCTGATGTCGTCGCCGGCCTTCAGCGCTTCGAGCCGCGGCTGCTCACCCTTCACGAGCAGGACGGCATTCTGTTCTCCGAGCCGAGCGAAGTGCTCCACCAGATCGTCGGCGGCCGGCGGGAACCGATCCCGTTGACGGAGGGACGAATTTCCTCGGCGATCTATTCCGACCGGGTCATTTTCGGGCGCGAGACCATTGAAATCCGTCACGAGGCCGACAGCCGCTATGCCGGCATGTTCGGCTTCAAGGAATATCCGGCGACGACGCGCAGCGGCATGCTCGACGCTATCTTGACCGCACCTTTCGAGCTCATCCTGACGCAGTCCTTCGCTTTCACCTCAAAGGCCGATGCCCGCACAATCATGGGCCGCAAGCAGAACCAGATGGTCAGCGCCGGCGACAAGGCGGCTTCGCAGATCGAGGAACTCGGCGAGGCGATGGACGATCTCGAATCCAATCGCTTCGTCCTCGGAGAGCATCACCTTGCACTTGCCGTCTTCGCGCCCTCGGTCAAGGAGCTGACCGATCACATGGCCAAGGCGCGCACCTACCTCACCAGCGGCGGCGCCGTCGTCGCCCGCGAGGATCTCGGGCTCGAGGCTGCCTGGTGGGCGCAATTGCCGGGCAATTTCCGCTATCGCGCGCGCTCGGGAGCGATCACGTCGCGCAACTTCGCAGCCCTTGCTCCCTATCATTCCTATCCGACAGGTCAGAAGGACGGCAACGAGTGGGGACCGGCCGTCGCCATGCTCAAGACCGCGTCCGGCTCACCCTTCTATTTCAACTTTCACCACGGCGACCTCGGCAACACTTTCGTCTGCGGCCCGTCGGGTGCGGGCAAGACGGTGCTGTTGAACTTCATGCTGTCGCAGCTCGAAAAGCACGATCCGCATATGGTCTTTTTCGACAAGGACCGCGGCGCGGATCTCTTCGTACGCGCGGCCGGCGGTACTTATCTGCCGCTGAGGAATGGTGTCGCCACCGGCTGCGCGCCGTTGAAAGCACTGGAATTCACTGCGGAAAACAAAATATTCCTCACCGGTTGGATCGCCAAGCTGGTCCGGTCCGGATCTGGCGAACTATCGATCACCGAGTTGCGCGATATCGCCTCGGCGGTCGACGGGGTGGCGGACCTGCCGGTGGAGCGTCGCTCCATCGGCGCCCTGCGCACCTTCCTCAACAACACCGATCCCGAGGGCATTGCCGCACGTCTCAGGCGATGGGAGAAGGGCGGGCCGCTTGGTTGGGTCTTCGACAACGAAGCCGACGATATTGGCATCGGCGCCAGGTTCATCGGCTACGACATGACCGATTTCCTTGACAACGAGGAGATCCGCACGCCGTTGATGGCGTACCTGTTCTATCGGATCGAGCAGCTGATCGACGGTCGGCGCATCATCATGGTCATCGACGAGTTCTGGAAGGCGCTGCAGGACGATGGTTTTCGTGATCTCGCCCAGAACAAGCTCAAGACGATCCGCAAGCAGAACGGTCTTATGCTGTTTGCGACACAGAGCCCGCGCGACGCAATCGTATCTCCGATCGCCCACACAATCATCGAGCAGTGCCCCACACAGATCTTTCTTCCGAACCCGCGCGGCGACCGCGCCGACTATGTCGACGGCTTCAAGCTGACGGAGCGCGAATTCGAGCTCGTCTCGCGCGAACTCTCCGTCGAGAGCCGCCGGTTCATCGTCAAGCAGGGGCACAACAGCGTTGTCGCCGAGCTGAACCTCAACGGCTTCGATGACGAACTTGCCATCCTCTCCGGCCGGACCGCCAATGTCGAGCTTGCCGATGCTATCCGTTTGGAGATCGGCGAGGGACGGGAGGACTGGCTTGCCGTGTTTCATCAGAGGAGGAAGACAGCATGATCCGAACAGGAACGATGCGGCCATTGTTTGTATCGGCCGCTCTTTTGGCGTCGGCGATGCTAGCATGGGCGCAGGGCATCCCCGTCATCGATCAGACATCGATCGCCAAGCAAATCGAGAGCATCACACAGCTGAAGTCCCAGCTCGACGCCTTGAACCAGCAGCTCCAACAAGCCCAGCAGCTCTACGGCTCGCTGAACAAGATCACCAACATGGCCGACGTCGCCAACCTGTTGAACGATCCGTCGATCCGCGAGGCGCTTCCACAGGACTTCAACGCGATCGAGGGGCTGCTCAAAGGTTCCGGCAGCGGTGTCTTCGGCAGTTCCGCCTCGAAATTCCGCCAGGATAATTCCAGCTATCGCACAGATGCCGACGATTTCTATGCCCAGGAGCTGTCGCGCATCCAGAACCAGAACGCCGGGCAGATGAGCCTCGGCCAGCAGATCTACGATGCGGCGACCAAGCGCATCGACGGCATCGATGAGCTTCGCCAGAAAATCTCAAGTGCTGCCGACGCCAAGGACATCGCCGATCTGCAGGCCCGCCTCCAGGCCGAGACCGCCTTCTTGCAAACCGACGTCCTGCGCATGCAGGGCCTGCAGATGGTCCAGCAGGCTCAGGTGCAGGTCGATGACCAACGCAAGGCTGAGGACTGGCGCAAGCGAATGGACACGATGGGAGCGGCGCTGAAATGAAGTGGCTTCTTTCTAGCGCAGCCATGCTTTTACTGGCGGCCTGCTCCCCACAGGCGGATAAGATTTACACCGTCGATGAGCTCATGACGGACGATGGTCTGCTCGCTAGGATTATCGGCGAATGCCGTAACAATCCCGGAGAACTCCGCGATACGCCCAATTGCCGCAACGCCGAGGCAGCCGACGGCAAGCTGCGGCTGGAGCGGATGGGCAAATCGTTGGGAGGCTGACGATGTATCAGGTCTTCAGCTTCGTCGACGGACAGTTCAAGACACCGCTGGAAAACTTCATTTCCTCCGGCACCTCAAATATCGCCAGCTGGGTCAGCGGCCCGCTGACGGCGGCACTCACCCTCTATGTCGTGCTCTACGGCTATCTCGTTCTGCGCGGCTCCGTGCAGGAACCGATCCTCGAATTCGCCTTCCGGGCGATGAAGCTCGCCATCATCGTCATGCTGGTGAGGAACGCCGGCGACTATCAGACCTACGTCACCAATATCTTCTTCGATGCGCTGCCGCGCGAAATCTCGCAGGCGCTGAATTCGGGCACGGCGCCGAGCGCGTCGACCTTCGACAGCCTGCTCGATAAGGGCCAGAAATGCGCCAAAGAGATATGGTCGCGGGGCTCCTGGCCTATCGATATCGTCACCGGCGTGGGCGGCCTACTGGTTATCGGCGCAAGCTTTCTTGTCGCGGCGATCGGTTATATAGTTTCGCTCTATGCCCGGCTGGCGCTTGCCATCGTGCTGGCAATAGGTCCGATCTTCATCGCGCTCGCCATGTTCCAGTCGACCCGCCGGTTCACGGAATCCTGGATCGGCCAGCTCGTCAATTTCGTCATCCTTCAGGTCCTGGTCGTTGCCATCGGCTCGCTGCTGATCACCTGCATCGATACGACGTTTACGGCGATCGAAAACTATAGCGACGTGCTGATGCGGCCGATCGCGCTCTGCGCTATTTGCGTTGCCGCCCTCTACGTCTTCTACCAACTGCCCGGCATTGCTTCGGCTCTTGCGGCGGGCGGGGCGTCGCTCACCTACGGCTACGGCGCCGCCCGCGATGCGCACGAAAGCACGCTCGCCTGGGCGACATCCCACACAGTAAGAGCGGTCGGCCGCGGCGCGCGTTCCGTCGGCCGCCGCCTGACGCCAGGCCGGACCGAATGACGGTCACCAACGCTTCAGACAATTGAACAGGTTTTTTCGATGCTTCGTATCGTTTTGTCGTTTTTGCTGACCGCCGGTCTCGTAGGCTGCGGTTCGATTTCCCACCCGCTGCCCAAATGTGATGGCTATTCCCGCCGGCCGTTGAACCGGCCGATGTGGCAGTGGCAAGACCGGATAGTGGGGCAACAAAGCAGCCGACCACCGGTGCTGTTGCCACGGAGCCGACCAGTCACGCCGGCGCCTATGTGCAGGAGCCGCCCCCGGCGATGTCGGCCGCCTTCGGCCATTTCGATGTCGCTGGCTCCTACCATCCATGCGAGGGCAGGTGACATGGTGACTACGGACAGCCTCAAAAGTTACTTCGATAAGGCCCGCCGGTTCGATCAGGACCGGATGATCCAAGTTGAACGCTCCGCCCGCATTGCCTGGTTCGTCGCGGTTTGCGCCAGCGTCCTTGCCGGCGTCTCGATATTTGCGGTCGCCGGCCTCACGCCTCTGAAAACCGTCGAACCTTTCGTCGTGCGGGTCGATAATTCCACCGGCATCGTCGATGTGGTCTCGGCGCTGACATCGACCGCCGGCACCTACGACGAGGCGGTCACAAAGTATTTTGCCGCCAAATATGTCCGCGCCCGCGAAGGTTATGTCTGGAGCGAGGGCGAGGAGAATTTCCGCAGCGTCGCCTTGCTGTCGACACAGCCGGAACAGACGCGGTTTGCAGCGGTCTATCGCGGCAGCAATCCGGAATCCCCGCAGAACATCTATGGCCGCAGCGCCACCTCGCGGATCAACATCGTTTCCATCTCGCTGATCAACGCCAATGTGGCGTCAGTCCGCTATATGAGAACCGTGACCCGTGGTGACGAGGTGCGCACCACGCACTGGGTTGCGACCCTGACCTTCTCCTATGCCAACGCTCCGATGTCCTCGACCGATCGGCTGATCAATCCGCTCGGCTTCGTCGTCAGCGAATATCGCGCCGATCCGGAGGCCATCAATTGAGACCGCACTTTCTCCTTCCGCTCATTCTGGCTGTCGGCTTTTCCTCGGCGGCGCTTGCCCTCGAAACGCCACGCGGCGCCGCGCAGGACAGCCGCATCCGCTTCGTCGATTACCAACCCTATGACATCACCAAAGTCGTCGGCACGCTCCGGTCTTTGGTGCAGATCGAGTTCGCAGCCGAGGAGGAAATCGCCCATGTCGCTCTCGGCAACAGCGTCGCCTGGGAAGTGGCGCCGGCCGGCAACATCCTGTTCCTGAAGCCCAGGGAAAACCAGCCGGTGACGAATATCTCGGTGGTGACGACGCGACGGGACGGATCGACCCGCAGCTATCAGATGGAACTCACCGTCCGTGACGGCAGCGTCGAAGCCGGTCAGAACACCTATTTCTATGTGAAATACCGCTATCCCGCTGATGAGGCGGAGCGGCGCCGCCAGGAAGCAGCTGCGCGCGCGCAGGCGGCACAGGCCGGCGAGGCCGATCGCGTGCTTGCCCTTCACGAAACCTATGGACCGCGCAACTGGCGTTATTCGGTGCAGGGATCCCAGGCGCTCGAACCGCAAGCGGTCTATGACAACGGCAAGGTCACCACCTTCGCCTTTGCCGGCAACCAGGAAATGCCGGCGATCTATATGGAAAACTCCGACGGCAGCGAAAGCCTGGTTCCGAAGTCCGTCGACGGCAATCTCGTCCTCGTTCACGCGATCAGCCGCAAGTTCATACTGCGCCGGGGCGGCGACGTGCTTTGCGTCTTCAACGAAGCCTACGATCGCGTCGGCATCAATCCCGAGACCAACACGACGTCACCATCGGTCGAGCGCGTCGTCAAAGTGCCGCCCGGCGCGGCGCAATAGGAGGTGACATGGCCGAGGAAGAGATGACCCAGATCCCGGGCGAGCGCGCCGAGACGTCGGCCGGTGGCCGGCTCGACAATAACCCGATCCTCAAACGCGGCGCTGTCGCCTTGGCGATCGTCGTCTTTGTCGCCTTTGCTCTCTGGTCAATGCGAGGGCAGGACAAACCGTCAGACGGTGCCCAGCAGGAGCGGGTCGTCATCCGGCAGACATCGGATTTCGAACCGGCGAAGGAGCCACAGCCGGTGGCGCCGCCGCCGCAGGTCCAGCTCCCGACGCCTGTCGCCGCCGAGCAGGCGCCGACCGACGATGACAAGCTGCTCGATGCTGGCCGCCGTGCGCCGGTCATTGCCTATGGCGGCGAGAAATCGCCGGCGAAACGGCGCCAGGATCAGAATGCGGCGGCGGATCAGGCTTCGAGCTATGTGTCGCTCGGCAACAATCAAGCAGCCCTCGGATCGCAGGGCGAAAACGAAGATCAGCGCTTCAACCGCTTGCTGACGCCGACGCCGTTGCAGGGATCGCGCGCCGGCACGCTTGGCAACCGCGATTTTATCGTCGCGATGGGGACATCTATCCCATGCGTTCTGGAAACGGCTCTCTCCTCCGATCAGCCGGGGTTCACGAGCTGCGTCATCAACCGGGACGTTCTCTCAGATAACGGCCGCGTGGTGCTGATGGAAAAAGGTACGCAGGTCGTCGGCGAATATCGCGGCGGCATTCGCCGCGGGCAAAAGCGCCTGTTTGTCCTCTGGAACCGGGCGAAGACGCCGAAAGGCGTGATCATCACTCTGGCATCGCCGGCAACCGATGCGCTTGGCCGGGCGGGCATCGACGGCTATGTGGACACCCATTGGTGGGAGCGGTTCGGCAGCGCAATGCTCTTGTCGATCGTCGGTGATGCCAGTTCCTATGCCAGCAGCCGGCTGCAGGACAGCGACGTCGAAGCGCAAAATACCACCAGCGCCGGTCAGCAGGCAGCGGCGATCGCCGTCGAGCAGTCAATCAACATTCCCCCGACCCTGATGAAACATCAGGGCGAGCTCGTTTCGATCTTCGTCGCACGCGACCTCGATTTCTCAAGCGTCTACCGGCTTCGTGTGACCGAGCCCCGCAATCGTGTCTATGACCGTGCTGTCCTCGGGGATTTCAGCCCCTCCTCGAAGCTCGTGACAAAATAGGTTCGACAATGACTGAAGCTGCCGACTCCGGCGTCGTGCGCGAACTGCTTTCGCCACTATCACGCTTCCTACGCGACAAGACGCTCTATGAGGTCATCGTCAACCGGCCGGGACAGGTCGTCACGGAGGGTAGGGACGGATGGCAGACCTATGAGATGCCCGAACTTTCGTTCGACCGGCTGATGCGTCTCGCCCGCGCCGTCGCGAGCTTCTCCGATCAATCGATCGACGAGACGCGGCCGATCCTGTCGGCGACCCTGCCGGATGATGAGCGGATCCAGATCGTCATCCCGCCGGCAACGACGAAGGGAACCGTCAGCATTACCATCCGCAAGCCGTCCTCCGTGTCGCTGACCCTGGAGGATCTCGATCATGGAGGATTGTTCGCCGATGTCTTGCCGGCCCAAGACGACGGGCGACGATCAGACCACAGGCTGTTGGAATACTATCGCATCGGCGCCTACAAGGCGTTTCTCCGGGAGGCGGTGTTCGCCAGAAAGAACATCATCATCTCCGGCGCAACCGGGTCGGGAAAAACAACTCTATCGAAAGCGCTGATCCGCCACATTCCGCAAAATGAGCGGATTATTTCCATCGAGGACACACCGGAGCTGGTCGTCCCGCAGCCCAATCATGTTCGGCTCTTCTATTCCAAAGGCGGGCAGGGGCTCGCCAAGGTCGGCGCGAAGGACCTGCTCGAATCCTGCCTGCGCATGCGGCCCGACCGCATTTTGCTGCAGGAACTGCGGGACGGGACGGCATTCTACTACATCCGCAATGTCAACTCCGGCCATCCTGGCTCCATCACCACGGTCCATGCCGACTCGGCCCGCCTCGCCTTTGAGCAGCTGACTTTGCTGGTCAAGGAGTCGGAGGGTGGTGGGGACCTCGAACGGCACGACATCCGCGAGATGTTGACGATCGCGGTCGACATCATCATCCAATGCAAGCGGATCGACGGCCGGTTTCGGGTGAGCGAGATCTACTATCGAGACGCCGCGACTGACCTCGGCCGCTCTTCGTCGGATCGAGCTTAACGGGTTGCGTCCGGGCCTCTAACAATTCTGTCGGTCTCGACCGTCAGTCCAATTGTGCGGCCTTCTCACGCAGGACCACTGAAAACGCGCGGAGCCCCTGATGGTCCAGTGCATCAATGAATTCGTGAACCGCCGGCACCGTCTTCCGTAAATTCAACCGGGCGCCTGATGCTGTCGATCAATGCGCTCGAAAAGGTGGAATGGAGGCCCACGAGGAAATTGTCTGGCGATGCGCAGGCCACCCCATGAGGCCGAAGGTCCGCGGCTGGGAAATCCTTGAGATTCCACGTGACAATCACAGAAGCCTTTCCGGCGATGGCTGCAGCTAAAACATGACGATCATCCGGATCCGGTAGCGAGAGGTCGGGGATGAGAATTCGGTGGTTGCCGACATCGGCATCGGGCAAAACTTCCTTGATCCGATCACGGGTCGCTTCCAGACGGGAGAAGGGTATCTCGGGTGAGCCGATGGCCAGATTGCGAATCCACTCGGCGTGGATGTCGTCGGTCCAGCGTGCGTCGACGAGACCGTCGAAAGCATACTGGACCAAGACATTACGCAAATGGAAAGGGTAGAGGACGCAGGCATCATAGACCGCGACAGGCGGCTTAGAGGCCATGATTGACGATCAGATCCTCTGTGTCCTCGGCCAGCGCGTCGAGGCTTTTCTGGCGAGCATCGAGCTTGGCCTTGAGCGCGAGAACATCCTTCAACTTTGCTCGGCGGTGCTTGCCGACATAGCGGAAGGGCAGATCGCCGCGATCCATGCGCAGCACCACGAGAGGACGTGAGATGCCGAGGATGGTGGAGGCGTCGGTCGGGCTCAATTCCTGATCTTCCGTGAGCACGGCAACACGCTTGCCGCGCAACAGATGATCGAGGAGTGCTTCGACAGGTGCGAGAGCCGAGGCTGGGAGAGAAAGGGTTTGAAGTTGTCCACCTTCACGGCGAATCCGTAGTTCCAGTTGGTCGCCCTCCGCCAGATTTGGCATAGGCGCGACGGCCTTGCGGTCGCGATCCGACAATTTGGTAAATTGAAGAACATGGCTGGTCATGGCGAACACCTCTGACCATGTATATAGGGCAAGTCGCTCATAACTGCGATAACTGAAATATCCTCCGCTTTCCATCTCCGATTTCTGGGTGCCATAGGAGCGCGCGGCGAACGAGCTCGAGCCGCCAACTTGAAGCGTGGGTTACCGCCAACGGCAAGCGCTCCGCTTTCGATGTGATCGTGCAATGCAAAGGGACCGCCTCACCAACTATGCAGAAAAATAGGGCCGCTGGAAAACCAGGGCCCTTTAAGGTGCGAAGGTCAATAACCTTCAGAGGGGAACAGCTGATGCGATGGCACTGGGAGGAAATCCATCGACTGCATCAACTGGAGGCAATATGCTCATATTTTGACCGCTTGGTAAAACATTTTTTGTGCAGTGCAGCTATGCAGAAATGGCAGAGGGTTCTCTGGGCCTATTTGACCGGGATATAGCTACACGCAGTCGGGATCGCCCGCGATTCCTTCCTTTTGGGGCGCCTACGTCGCTGACCAAGGAGGCTGGTGTGGATCATGGCGGCCGCGGCATTTCGCCGTCGGCCACACGCCAGATCCACGGCGTCATCTCGGCTCTCGCGGCGATCATCTCATTCAGTGCAACCTCATAGTCTTCGTCGGCCGTTGTCGGAACAATGAACATGGCGATCGGCGCTGGCCTTGCCTCCGGTAAGGTCACGGAGGCAATCGGTTGGTTGCGCGAAAGATCGAACCGGAGTCCTTTCACGCTCCTTCGCTTCAGGCTTGAGAGCCGCTCCAGGAGACGCTGTTCATGAATGGTTTCGAACGGGATCCAGTTCTCGTTGACCACCATCAGCGCCACTTCCTCGACCGAAGCTATCCCCGCTCCCGAAATGCCGAAGGTGGCGATGACGATGAGATGAAACCCCTCGTTGGATCGCCACAGTTCCAGTTCGGTTTCATATCGGGCATTCAACCGTTTCCACGCACCCTCATCGAGCATGAAGGGGAAAGGCAGGTGGCGCACCAGCATCTTCTGGCCATCGCGCGCTGAGGAAAATTCCTTTACCTCTCCGACGGTCATCATCAGTTTCCGCGGACCGGGACCGGTTAACTGGGCACCGGCCAACATAGCCGCACGCCGCGCTGAAATCCCCTCTTTGTCGTCCTGATGAAACACTTCCGGGACAAACAAGATATCGCTGAGAGGGCCACCGCGGACGATCATCTGCTTTGCCGCGTTCACCAGACTGCTGCGCACGCGCCCCCAGCCGCGTTTCCCGGCCCATAGCGAGGTCCATTCCGTCAGCTCCCCCATGTCCCAGAGATAATGGAGCATCGCCCTGAGCGAGAGCTTCTTGGGCTCGCTTCGCACAGTCTCCGACGGCTCCGAAGGCGATGTCGACGTCGATCGGCCCCCTCGTTTCGACAGCGAAAAATCGAGTTTCAGCGTTGCCGCACCGGTCGCCGCGTCGATTTGGATGGCGTTGCCGATCAACGGCCCGAGGCCGGATAGCTCATACGGCGGGTCGTAAGACGAGCAGCCGGGATCATGCTGCCGGCCTGAGAGCGGCATGCGTTTGATCAGGAATTGGCCATCCATCCGGGCAATGTACATCGGCACCGGCGGTTGCCGACACGGGCAAAATGGCCTGAGCTTCTGTTCGTAAGCGCGTTCGAGCTGCGGCAGAAACTCTGGAGAACTGTCGTCGAACGCCTGGTTGCCGATCAAAAACTGTCGCACGTCGTTCCTCCCTTGCCTGACCAAAGGCTGATCGAGCCGTAAAAGGAAGGCGTAGCATGAGCTTCGCGGACTTTACTAGCGCAAATTAGTTAGTATATAAATGTTACGGCCGCTGGGGCCGATTTCAACGCCATAGGCAGGAAAGAAGATACGTGCATTCCAGCCTCCAAAAATTAAAATTAACGATCATGATAATTAGAAGTCAACGGTGCGTTGATTAGACGTCAGCCCGTCAAAATGTAGAGGCTGCGCCAGCATAAAGTGAGTTCTAATCGCGGGCTACCCAGCCCTTCGAGCCGGCCGGCGCTGAACCGCCAATCACCTTGCCGCCTTCGGACTGCCCGATGGCTGCCGGCGTCTCTACATCGCAGCTGACGCCGATGCGGCCGGCCGGCACGTATCGAGGGATTGAGCTGCCGCGCCCAGGCGCTGGGGATCCTGCCGCTAGTGCTTGCCCCGGAGCTCGGCGACTTCAACGAGGATCTGCGCCGGCTCAGCCCGGAACGGCTCATCGCTAATCTCAGGGCGCAGCTCGTTCTGGAAAACGCTCTGGCCTTTCTGCCCGCATGATCGAGCCGGACGGGGAAGGTGAGGGCGTGAGGGCCTACAGGATGGCCGGTCTCTGCCGGTCGCCGCACGGGTAGGCGCCCGCCCGCGGGCCTGCCGAGAGGCGACCCTTACCATGCGGCGGGCGGGCCTTCAGCGGGTCGCTCAGGTTTCTTCCCCTGGCTTCCCGCCGCAATGACGACATGCTCTCGGTCATGCCGGCTGGCGTCGTCATGTTCCCCGGCTCCGGCATTACCGGCAATCTGGCCGACAAGGCCCGCCGACTTGGCATCTCCGTTTGGCAAGCGGCGGGAGATGGCGCGTAAGCCATCTGTCCATACGGCTGAAGGAGATGCTTGCATTTCGTAAAAATTGTGTACACATTTGCCGTTGAAACGGAGCTTCGCCATGACCCAATCTCGGCAGCAAATACCATCTCCCCGCCGTGTCGGCGTGCGGGAATTTCGCGGCAACCTGACGTCTTTCCTCAAGCAGGTCGAAGACGGCCAGCGGTTCGTCCTGACGTCGCATCACAAGGTTGTCGCCGAAATCGGCCCGCCGTCAGCCGGCGTCGTCATGCGGAAACCAGGCGCGCTGCGCGGAAAGATCAAAGTTGCCGATGACTTCGATGGTCTGCCGGCGGATGTTTTGAAGTCCATGGAAGACGGGACGTGAGGCTGCTGTTCGATACACATGCCTTGCTGTGGTGGCTGAACGACGACGAGAAGCTAGGGAACCATGCGCGTCGCCTTATCGGCGATCCCTAGAATGATGTCCTCGTCAGTGCTGTCTCGCTTTGGGAAATCACTGTGAAGCTGCGCATCGGCAAACTTGATGCCGATATCGAAGAGATTGTTGCGATTTTGCCGGATCAAGGTTTCGACCGGCTGGATATCTCGGACGCGCATCTTATCGCTCTCGCTGCTCTTCCACTTCATCACCGCGATCCTTTCGATCATCTGCTCATGGCGCAAGCCGTGGCGGGGGGAGCGTATTTGGTTTCGGACGATCAAAATGCCGCGCTTTATGGCATTCCGTTTGTGACTTGCTCCGATCCTGTTGCCTTGTGATCTCACCGAGCTTGGCTCCGCGGATGAAGCCGGCTCAGATCGTTCCGGTTGCGTGTTTGCCAATGGCGATGTACCTGGCGACCCATCGGCGGCTCAGGTGCTTGGGAGCGGGCACGTTTGGGGAAGATCACTCATTCGACACCCGCGTGAACAGCTTCACCCGGGATTGGAGCACGGTCTGCAGACGGCAATGCGGTGCCGCGGCGACCTCGCCGATCGGCAGAAATGCTATCGAGGTGCTCACAGCCTGCCGCAGCCGGGAGCGGGCGAGGGATTATGTTGATCGACATGCGGGCGAAGCGTCCGTGGAGTGCGCGGCCAATATCCCCCAGTGCTTGGACCGGGGGGCCATGATGGTTTGTCGCAGCCTTCGATTGCCCCGAACCATTCCCGTTTTATGTCGCTCATATAGACGACCGCCTGCTTTTGCGGCCAACCCCTGAAGGGGTAAGACTCGCCCGAAATTTTTGCAAAATTCGATTTCGGTTCGCTTGTCCTGGTGGAAAATAGAATTTTGCAAAATTTTCAGGCGAGCTGACCGCAGCAGGTCGGCCGTCTCTTCGTGCGCCATCGGGAATGGTCCCGAGCAACCGAAGAGACAACAACCATGGCCACCACGATCGCAACGCTCACGCAGAAGACCGACGGCATCCTCGAAGGCGTCTTCGCCACGATCCGGGTCAACGCCCCGATCGCCATCGTCCCAAATGCCAGCAAGGCAAGCGAAGAAGCGCCCGACTACCGCGTCATCCACCGCAAGACGGGCTTCGAGATCGGCGCCGCCTGGAACCGCATCGCGCGGCAGACCGGCGAGGAATACCTCTCAGTGAAGCTTGAGGCTCCCGAGATCGGTGTGATCTTCGGCAATCTCGCACCGGCACCCGGCGGCGATCCTAGCAAGAAGGTGATCCTCTGGAACAGCCCGAACTGAAGAACAAAGCGAGCGGCCCCGAGCAATCGGGGCCGGCTTCGCCGTATCTCAGGTTTTGCGCGCAATAGCGGGATTGAAAGCGGGCATCGAGCCCGCTTTCAATCCTCCTGTCGTGCCACACGAGACCAAGGACACTGTCTGATCAGATACTTGAAGTCTGCCGTGAGGCTCGTGCCGCCTCAAGGACTTCGCGGCCCCTCCAATTTTCAGCCGACGCCCTGAAGGGCACCGTCAGAAAATCGGTTCCTCCGCTCGCCGGCTCCGCCGGTCGCTGACGCGATCCTTGACCCGGCCCGATCCTCACGACCCCGGGCGTCATCTTTCACATTTCAGGAGATGACGACGATGACGATTGCACTCGAAATTCAGGTTGAGGAACTGCGGGCCGAGCTCAGGAACGCCGATCCGGCTGAGCGCCGCCAGATCGAAGCGGAGCTGGAGATCGCTCGGGCCGAACTGAGGGTAGCGATCGCCGAGCAGGAGGGCGCCATCGACGCCGCGCCACCCTTCTGAGGGCGGCGTGTGCCTCCTCGCCTGGGCCGGCGCGCCGGATCGACCGGCGCGTCGACCCGAAGCTACGCTTCACGCCGATAATTACCGGCAAGGACCAGGAAGACTTCCGCGGACAGCCCGGACCATGGGTTCCCGCCCGGCATTTGTGTTCGGCCTATAGCCGCGCGCACGTTTTGATCGGAGAAGTTCGAGGAACATACGGACTGCATCCTCCTCTCTGTCGAAGTGATGCACCATGGCTTGTCCGATCGTTCCGATGCGTCCCCATCGCCGCGTCAGGCAAGGTGTGCCGAACAACGTCGGTTCGATTGCGAGCGCGTAGAAGCGCGCCATGTTTTTCGTCGCGTCCGTGCGTTCGATGTAGAGCTGATAGGGTTGAGTGAGCATGACGGAGAGTCGCCTCTTCCAGCCTTTGCGTCTAACGACACTTATGAATCGGTCGGCCCACACCGATTCATTTTTGTGATGATCGTCGAAGCCGAAGATCATAAATTTGGGCGAGCCGGCCAATCGCCGGCCGGGTGCTATTCGCTCCGCTCACGGAGCCCGAACACCGTCTGCGCCTCCGGTCACGCCCCCTCTCGCGGAATGACGTGAGCGAATTGCCCAGCCGCAGGGCGGGGTTCTATCCTCGATACCTGCTGCCGGCTCACGCCGGAAACGGTCGCGTCCCCTTCGGGTCCGCGGGTCTCTTCTCTCTCTGACGTCCAATTTTACTCCAGCAAATCCGGCGTCAAGGACGGCGCGTCTCCCCCAATTTTTCCGCTGCTGCGTTTCACTGCGCTCTGGAAAAATCGGTTCCCCCGCTTGCGAGCCGCGTTCCGCGGTCCTTGACCCCTCTTTGCAACAGAGTGGCCGATCTCCGTCATCAAGATGAAGGAGATCACATTATGACAACCGATCAGAACCTCATGCTCTACACCAAGCTTGCCGGCTTCCGGCTCGTCGTCCTGGCAAACCGCTTCGGCTGCGACAGCGATTTTTCACGAGAGCTTCACGATCGCCTGGTTGAGGGGCTCGACGCGGCAATCGATCGGATCCGCGTCATCATGGAATTGGAAAGAAGTGTTCTCATCGGGGAGGATGAATTCGCCGAATATCAGCTGGAGGGCGAGATCGAGATTTTCGGGCGCTTCACTATCAATCTGCTGGACGAACTCGAATTTGATTACGACACGCATGAATTCCGCGTCAACGGCGGCGATTGGATGAGCGCTTGGGCTGCCGACGACACTGGCGTCGATATCAACTATCCTGAGCTCGTTGCGCTGATTGCGGACGAACTCGGCTCGCTGGCGCCGATCATCAAGGATATCACGTTGGCAACTCGCATCCCGGTCTATGCGGGGCGCGCCGTTTGGTCATGGTGGTAGCAGCACCATCTCACATACTGAGAGGCGACAGACGAGGTTGCCTCTCAGTTGCCGATGGCCCTCAAGTGAGCAGAGGAAGGACGGCTGCGAAGTTTCACAACAATCGCAGTAATGTTGTAAATGCTGTAAATTCCAGCGATAGCAAGGAAGCCCAATGCCGAAGCCAAGCGGGACGTATTCAACCAGTGACCTCTCACGTAAATCCGGCGACATCATCGCCGAGGCGCTGCGTCATCCGGTGACGATCACCCAGCGGAACAAACCCCGGCTGGTTCTCCTCAATATCGAAGATTATCAGCAACTGATCAGGCAGGCAGACCGACGCACCGTCGGCACTATCGAAACGATGCCCGATGAGCTTTTTGCCGAACTCGAAAACGCCGTCGACGCCTATGCCGGCGAGGACGAGGTGGGCCGCTCATAAAACCACGATCATAGCACCGGTTTGACGAAACGATTGACCTTAGCTGCCTGATCCATCTCCTTTCGCCGGAAGTAGATCGCCCGGCCGCAGCGGATCGGACTATGCCCCTGGACGATGATGATCTGCTCGTCCTTCCTCATCGACTGGGTGATCTCGTGCGGCATGATCAGCGGCCGGCGCTGGAAGTTGACGTTCTCGGATCTCCTGGATGCATTGTTCTTCGTGTCCCAGCCGATGTTGCGGGAACTGCCCTTCACCTCCACCGTCATCTCGCCACATTGCGCAGAGACGTTGCGCGCCGTGTCGAGCGCCTTGATCGCTGCGTAAGAGGCGAACGCGCAGCCATCGATCCATGACGTCGCGCCATCCTTCCCGAAATGCCGCTCCAACTGCCCGACCGATTGGTACATCAACATCATCGAGATGCCGTACTTGCGGCCGCGGTCGCGCGCCTCCTCGAGCACGCGCATGTAGCCAAGAAGATCGACCTCATCGAGCATGAACAGCGCCCGGCGCTGGAAGGCGCCGTCGGCCTGCACCATGGCGTTGATGAGCGAGCCGATGATCACACGAGCGATGCCCGGATAGGAGCGCAGGATCGATGCGGAGATGTTGAGGAAGACGTCCTTCTTGCCCGAAACGATATCACTCGATTTGAAGGCATTGCCGCAGACGAGCGCGGCATAGCTGTCGAGCGACAGCCACTGGGTATCCTTCGATGCTGTGGAATAGACGCCCGAAAACGTCTGCTCGGTCATGTTGGTGAAGACGCCGAGCGTTTCGCGGATGAAGGCCGAACCGGAATGCTCCTGAATGTCGCGCAGCATAGCGAGCACCGAGGGCTCCGGTTCGGAAACGATCTGGCGGAGACTGCGCAAGCTTCGCCGGCCGTCATATTCGGGCGAGAGCATCACATGGGCGAGCAGACCGGTCAGGAGGTTGTGCGCCTGGTTCTGGAAGTAGGATCCCGTCGAGCTTTCGAAGCGAAGGCTTTCCGACAGCAGCATATGGGCAATGCCGACGATGTCCTCTTCCTTTTGCTTGGATGCTTCGATCCCGTCGAGCACGTTGAAGCCCATGATCGGGTTCGTCGGATCGAGCACCATGACCTCGCGCTTGAGGGCGCGGGCTCGGTGTTCGGCCACCATTGGTGCGACCTCGGTGGAGGGATCGAGGCAGATCAACGGCCCGCTATAGCGCAGCGCCGTCGGGACGACGTTGCTGGTGGTCTTGTATCCGCCCGATCCCGCGAAAAACAGCATATGGGTGGAATCGAAGTCCTGTCTGTAGGTGAGCAATGGCGCCTTCCCGCCCTGTCCCCAGGTGCTACGATCGTTTGCATCGAAGGGAAGCGCACGGACGATTTCCTTGTCGACCCGATAGCGCTCGCCGACGACGATTTCCCCATCCGGCGGAAACAATTTTCCTGCTGCCGCCATCGGCAGCCAATCGGCATCTCCGAATATTCCCCGCCGGGCACGCTTGATTTCATCTGGCACGACGACGGAGATGCGGGCGGACACCGCTACTGCCATGAAGCCGGCGACGGCGGCGATGACTGCGACCATATCAAGATAGGACAGCGCTCGATCCCACGGAACGACCCGGGCCTGCACAGTCGGTGCAAGCCGGCCGAATTCGCGCAGCGCATAGAAGGCGGCAACGCCGAGAAAACACAAAAGACT
Organism: Rhizobium sp. N324; assembly: GCF_001664485.1. Classification (NCBI taxonomy): domain Bacteria; kingdom Pseudomonadati; phylum Pseudomonadota; class Alphaproteobacteria; order Hyphomicrobiales; family Rhizobiaceae; genus Rhizobium; species Rhizobium sp. N324. Next base: position 208,563 of record NZ_CP013633.1, read on the forward strand.
TGCCATGGCGACCGGCCTTCGCCAATGCAGCGGCAAGGCCCACACGGTCAGAAGCCCGGCAAGAGGTCCGAACAGTAGAGGCGGCACAGGTGCTGCTCGCAGGAACCAATATTCCATCCTTCCCGACATGCCGGCGGCGAGTCCCGGCCACCGCCAGCCAACAATGTAGATTGTGATCGTGGTGACGGCGATCGGCACCAAAACCAGTAACAGGCTCGGATGCGGTTTCCCTCTTAGGCCCATCTCACCTTCTCCTCGAGATGCAATGAACCGTTCCTCAGCGAGGGGGCCTTGAAAGCCTCTTCGCCGATATTGCGCAGCCGCCGATGCTCGATGGAGCCTGGGACGAGCTTTGCCAGTTCTATGAGGCCGCCGAGCAGGAATGCCCGATCGGCTTTCGACAGCCCGGCTTTGACGACGATTCCGCCGAGCAGGAACTTCTCGCGCGCGTCGCGCTTGCGCTCAGCCGTCATTTGGCACCTGCCCCTGCGCTCCAGCGCCGCTATCTCCAGATCGACGCGCTTGAGGAGCGGGGCCAGCGGCGCCTTTCCTTTCCCCCTTTCGAAATCGCGCGGCGATCTCCTCGATGATCCGATCGACCTCCTCGTCGGCGATCTCCATCTCCGCAAGCCCGGTTCTGGTCGCGGCGCGGGCAAACCGCTCGGCCGATTTAACTATCAACAATCGTTTGCGTTCGCGCAGCTTTTCGATCTGGGCGTCGAGATCGGAAATCGATGATTTTACAGCCACCGCCAGTTCCTTTCCGTTTTCAGATAATCGCACCGATGCCATTATACTAACTAGAATAAAATAGTAAAATGCGTTAGCGTGCAACCGGAAAAACGGCATCGGCCCTACGGTCCGATCGGTTTGAGGGCGCAATATACGTCGCTGTCGCGACGTGCTTGGGCCAGTCTGGAGACGCCAGTGGCGATCATGTTCGTCAGAGCGCAGGTGATCAGCAGGGGAGCGGGACGCAGCATCGTCTCGGCGGCTGCCTATCGTCACCGGGCCCGGATGATGGACGAGCAGGCGGGAACGTCGTTCAGCTATCGCGGCGGAGCGGGTGAACTGACGCATGAGGAACTGGCGCTGCCGGAACAGATCCCCGCCTGGCTGCACAATGCGATCGACGGCCATTCGGTCGCCGGCGCCAGCGAGGCGCTTTGGAATGCCGTCGATGCCTTCGAGACGCGGGCTGATGCGCAGCTCGCCCGTGAGCTGATTATTGCATTGCCGGAAGAACTGACGCGCGCCGAGAACATCGCGCTGGTGCGCGAATTTGTCCGCGACAATCTCACCTCGAAAGGAATGGTCGCCGATTGGGTCTATCACGACAAGGACGGTAACCCGCACATCCATCTGATGACGACGCTTCGGCCGCTGACGGAGGAGGGGTTCGGGCCGAAGAAAGTCGCCGTTCTGGGAGAGGATGGCAAGCCGCTGCGTGTCGTCACGCCCGATCGTCCGAACGGCAAGATCGTCTATAAGGTCTGGGCGGGCGACAAGGAAACGATGAAGGCGTGGAAGATCGCCTGGGCGGAAGCTGCCAACCGGCATCTGGCGCTGGCCGGACATGACATCCGCCTCGATGGTCGCTCGTATGCCGAACAGGGCCTCGACGGTATTGCGCAAAAACATCTCGGGCCGGAGAAGGCGGCGCTCGCGCGAAAGGGCAGGGAGTTCCACTTCGCCCCCTCCGATCTTGCCCGCCGCCAGGAGATGGCCGATCGGCTGCTGGCCGAGCCCGAGCTTTTGCTGAAGCAGCTCGGCAATGAACGCTCTACCTTCGACGAGCGCGACATCGCCAGGGCGCTGCATCGTTATGTCGACGATCCCACCGATTTTGCCAACATCCGCGCCAGGCTGATGGCGTCGGACCAGCTGGTCATACTGAGGCCGCAGGAGATCGAGGCAGAGACAGGAAAGGTGTCGGAGCCCGCGATGTTTACGACGCGGGAGATGCTGCGCATCGAATACGACATGGCGCAGTCGGCGCGGGTTTTGTCGGAGCGCCGCGGCTTCGGTGTTTCCGAGCGGAATGTGACGGTGGCGATCGAACGCGTGGAGAGCGGCGATCCAAAGAATCCGTTTCGGCTCGATGCAGAGCAGGTCGATGCTGTCCGTCATGTCACCGGTGATGGTGGCATTGCCGCTATTGTAGGCCTTGCCGGCGCCGGCAAATCGACGCTGCTTGCTGCCGCACGTCTTGCCTGGGAGAGCGAGGGACACCGGGTGATCGGTGCAGCCCTTGCCGGCAAGGCCGCGGAAGGGCTGCAAGACAGTTCCGGCATCAAGTCGCGGACGCTTGCCTCCTGGGAACTGGCCTGGGCCAATGGGCGCGATACGCTCCATCGCGGTGATGTGCTGGTGATCGACGAGGCCGGCATGGTGGCCTCGCAGCAGATGGCCCGTGTGCTGAAGATTGCCGAGGAGGCTGAGGTAAAGGTCGTGCTGGTCGGCGATGCGATGCAGCTGCAGCCGATCCAGGCCGGTGCTGCCTTCCGGGCAATTACCGAACGGATCGGTTTTGCCGAGCTTGCGGGCGTGCGCCGCCAGCGTGAGGCCTGGGCACGCGGTGCCTCGCATCTGTTTGCCCGCGGGGAGGTCGAGAAGGGGCTCGATGCCTATGCCCGGCATGACCATCTGGTCGAGGCGGAAACGCGCCAGGAGATCGTCGATCGCATCGTTGCCGATTGGAGCGGTGCGCGCAGAGAGGCGATCGGTCGATCTGTTTCCGAGGGCAGGGACGGTAGTCTTCGCGGCGATGAGCTGCTCGTGCTCGCCCATACCAACGCGGACGTCAAACGTCTGAACGAAGCGCTGCGATCGGTGATGACGGGTGAGGGCGCGCTTGGCGAGAGCCGCACTTTCCGAACCGAGCGGGGCGCACGGGAGTTTGCCGCCGGCGACCGCATCATCTTCCTCGAAAATGCGCGTTTCATCGAGCCGCGCGCCCAGCGTCTCGGCCCGCAATATACGAAGAACGGCATGCTCGGCACGGTCGTTTCCACTGGCGACGAGCGAGGCGAGGTTCTGCTGTCGGTGCGTCTGGACAATGGCAGCAAGGTCGTCTTCAGCGAGGACAGCTATCGCAATGTCGACCACGGCTATGCCGCAACGATCCACAAATCGCAGGGCGCTACCGTCGATCGCACCTTCGTGCTGGCAACCGGCATGATGGACCAGCATCTGACCTATGTGTCGATGACGAGGCATCGCGACCGCGTCGATCTTTATGCGGCCAAAGAAGATTTTGCGGCAAAACCTGAATGGGGACGCAAGCCGCGTGTCGATCATGCCGCGGGTGTGACCGGCGAGCTTGTCGAAACCGGCGAAGCCAAATTCCGGCCTGATGACGAGGATGCCGACGACAGCCCTTATGCCGACGTCAGGGCGGACGACGGAACCGTCCATCGGCTTTGGGGCGTGAGCCTGCCGAAGGCACTCGAGGAGGCCGGCATCCAGGAAGCCGACACGGTGACGCTCAGAAAGGATGGCGTCGAGCGGGTCAAGGTCCGGATTGCCGTTGTCGACGAGGCGACAGGTCACAAGCGTTACGAGGAGAGGGAGGTCGATCGCAACGTCTGGACGGCGCAACAGGTCGAGAACGCGAGAGCGCGACAGGAGCGCATCGCGCGGGAAAGTCATCGGCCGGATGTGTTCAAGCAGCTTGTCGAACGCTTGTCGCGCTCCGGTGCCAAGACGACGACGCTCGATTTTGAAAGAGAGGCCGGCTATCGCGCCCAGGCGCAAGACTTCGCCCGGCGCCGCGGGCTCAATCATCTCTCCCTTGCCGCAGCCGAGCTGGAGGAAAACCTTACCCAGCGCTGGGCGTGGATTGCCGCGAAACGGGAGCAGGTGGAAAAGCTCTGGGAGAGGGCAAGCGTGGCGCTCGGCTTTGCCATCGAGCGGGAACGGCGGGTCGCCTACAATGAAGAACGGAGCCAAACGATGGTCGAAGCGACATCCAGTGACGCGCGAACTGCATCCCACTCCGTCTCGGGCGCAAGCGCTGATGAAACACGCTATCTGATGCCGCCGGCCACGTTCTTCGGCAGCAGCGCCGAGGAGGATGCGCGGCTGGCGCAGCTTGCGTCGCCGGCTTGGATCGAGCGGGAGGCGATCCTGCGGCCGCTGCTGGAGACGATCTACAGGGATCCGGATGCAGCGCTCGTCTCGCTGAATGCACTGGCGTCGGATATCGGGGTCGAACCTCGCAGGCTCGCCGACGATCTTGCCGCAGCCCCTGATCGGCTTGGCCGGCTGCGTGGCTCCGAGCTGATCGTCGACGGACGCGCGGCGCGTGAAGAGCGCAATCTCGCTGTGGCGGCCGTGAAGGAACTGCTTCCGATGGCCCGCGCCCATGCGACCGAGTTCCGCAGGAACGCCGAACGGTTCGAACTGCGCGAGCAGAAGCGCCGCGCGCATATGTCATTGTCGATCCCGGCGCTCTCCGAACGCGCCATGGCGCGTCTTATGGAAATCGAGGCGGTGCGCCGCCAGGGCGGGGACGATGCTTATAAGACGGCCTTCGCGCTCGCCGCCAAAGATCGGTCGGTGGTGCAGGAGATCAAGGCGGTGAGCGAAGCTTTGACGGACCGCTTTGGCTGGAGCGCATTTAGCGCGAAGGCGGATGCGATCGCTGAACGCAATATCGCCGAGCGCATGCCGGAGGACCTCACGGATGAACGGCGCGGAAAGCTGACCCGCTTGTTCAAAGCCGTGCGGCGCTTTGCCGAGGAGCAGCACCTCGCCGAGCGTCGGGATCGTTCGAAAGTCGTCGCCGGCGCGAGCGCCGATTTGAGGAAAGAGCCAGGAAAGGAGAATGTCACCATGGCGCCCATGTTTGCCGCCGTCACCGAGTTCAAGGTTCCCGTCGACGACGAGGCGCGATCTCGTTCTCTTGCTTCGCCTCTCTATCGCCAGCAGCGCGCCGCGCTGGCCGTGGCGGCACGAATGATATGGCCCGATCCCGCCGACTTCGTCGATAAGGTCGAAGATTTGCTCGGGAAAGGTTTTGCCGCCGATCGCATCGCTGCCGCTGTGGCCAATGACCCGGCGGCCTACGCGGCCTTGCGCGGTTCCGACCGTCTCGTAGACCGGATGCTGGCCTCTGGCCGAGAGCGGAAAGAGGCGACGCGGACCGTGCCGGAAGCTGCAGCGCGTCTGCGCGCGCTCGGTGCGGCCTACCTCAATGCCCTCGATTCCGAACACCAGGCTATCACGGACGAACGGCGGCGCATGGCGGTTGCCATTCCAGCTCTTTCGAAAGCTGCGGAAGAGGCGCTGGTGCGCCTGACGGCCGAGGCGAGGAAGGACAGCAGAAGGCTCGGCGTCTCCGCCGCGTCCCTCGATCCGGGCATTGGCCGGGAGTTTGCGGCCGTCAGCCGGGCGCTCGACGAGCGCTTTGGTCGCAATGCCCTCGTCCGAGGTGACAAGGATCTTGTCAACCGCGTGCCGCCACCGCAGCGCCGAGCTTTCGCGGCGATGCAGGAGCGGTTGAAGGTCCTGCAGCAGACTGTCCGTCTGCAGAGCAGTGAGCAGATCATAGCGGAGCGGCGCCAAAGGGCTGCTAGCCGCGCTCGCGGCATCAACCTCTGAGACTCGAAGAAAAGCGGGGTGACGAAATGGTTGGTAGATTGGAAAAGCATTACGACCTGATTGTCCCGAGATCGATTTTCCTTTGGGTGGCGAAGTTGGACGAAGCTATTGTTCGTCGCTTCCGCAGCGGTCGTTGTGGAGGCGATTGCAGGTCTCACCAGATCGCGTGTCGTCTGCGTGACGCCACTCTATAGCCCCCTCGGACACGGACGTGGCCAGAAACAAGCCTGCTTCCAACAGCGCGCGGATGCCACAGAAGGTGACGTGGTCTCGCGCTGAGACCCTGAAGAACAAGCTTTCACTAGTCGGCCTTATGATCGCGCCTCCACCTTCGAAAGCTAGAAACCTGTCAGGTCCCACGGAGACGAGGGATTGGTAGAAGTCCTCGATTTGCGTGCAGATCTTGTCGGCAACGTGCTGCGTGCGCGAGATAGCGACACACGCTTCGGCGACGTGTACGCACTTTGGAACATCTTCCTCACCCGCGAATGATGGCGCTCGTGGCAGGACCAGATGCGCGTTGCCCGGCGGGCTCAGCTCAACGAAGTGACGGACTTCGCCAATCGATTTCTTCATGCTGTTCCTGCCTGTTTGGAGAAAAAAGGCTTTTTCGAGATGGCAAAGCGCTGAGGGCTGCTCAACGTGATGGAGCGCTTTCTGCTGACACGAACGTTGTTCCAGTTGAGGCTCGTGAAGACGTGACGCAGTTGCGCTCACGCGACGGTGAAGATGAGGAGCCGCTAAAGGGTCCAGGATCGCCCCGATAGCCGCCTTGCTTCGGATTCCGGGTAAAGGCGGTAAGGAAGGTCCGCATAGACATATTCTGCCGGAATCGCGGGTGGGGACAGCTTCGATAGGAACAGGTCGAGATTCTGCTGACTGTTGCTGGAGACAAGGGTGTAGAAATTGCCGCTGTTCCAGGTGACGAATGAGTGTCCAAAGAACCGGCGTAGTGTTGCGCTCATCTCCGAAAGGGTGACTTCGTTTCGATCCATTCGCGTCAGCACCGTGTCTTCCTTCGCGCGAATATCTGACGCGCTGAAGAAGCGAGCTTTGAAGCTATGGTCCTTCTGGCGTTCCCGCCGCCGATATTCCTCGTCGTCTTCATGCCTGAACTTCTCGACGAACATGAAGAGCCCGTTGGTCTTGAGATGCTGCGAGACGAAACGGATCTGATCGAAGCGATTTGGCGAATACATCTGGAAAGTCGTGTCCTCGAGGATGATATCGAAACCGCTGCCAAACTTTCGGAGCTCCACGTCTTCTTGGACCCTTTGCGATGTCAAATGATGAAATGGTCCGTGAAAAAACATGGCGTGAGGAGGAACGCCATAGGCATAGAAGCTTCTGAGGTTCTCGACGTTGGGACTGCAGGACAGTGTTTCTATCCTGCCATTACCAAGTTCGCCGATCACACGAGCCATCGTCCCTTCGGCTGTACCTAGCGTGTAGAGCTGCAGTTGACCCTTTCTGGCCCGCGCGTATTTGAGGATCGCGCTGCCTAAACGGCACTCTTCTTCGAGCCGGTAGGGTATGCTGCTCAAGTAGTGCTTATCAAACGGACCTTGGCGCAGCGGATGAAGGGCTGAAAAGCGCCTGAACGTCATGTCCACTGGGAACAAGCGGCGATCGAGCTCAGGCGGACGGATAGGCATTCCGGCCCCACCGGATGCGGTCGTCGAAAAAAACTCAGTAAGCTCGTTAAGACGAGGGGCGCGGTCGCACTCCTCAATGAAGTCGGCAAATTCACGCATGCGAAAGCCTGCCTTTCTCTCGCACCATCGCGTTTTTGGGATTCAGGAGGAAATCGCGCATCCCGAAAAGATTGTGCCGTCAGCGATGATGTCGGCAGAAGATGATCGCGAACATCATGTTTTCGCATCCACGATTTTGATTGGTTTTCATGAAATTGACATGAAATTCGACCTGAGGTTAAAGCCTGGCTTGTTGACAACTTGGGGTGAGGTAGGGTCGCTACCACGCCGGTTTTTCAAGGGAGCAGCTGTCGAGTGGGGATCATTCCATCAATTCACCCCGAGAGGATGAAGAAGTCACAAGGGGAGATCACCCTTCACCAGCAAGGCCATTGGAGCCATGCCCGCGCAGATGTCATTCGCCGGCGCAGTCTCGGGCGACAGGTTATCGACGTTGTCGCGGATGACCACCTGATCTTCCTCAACATAAGGGGTACGGCGGCATCCGGCGAAAATTTTGTGGACGGACGAAGAGTCGAGTTCAGTCCGCGTCCAGACGGCTCGCTTGTTTACATTCCGCCCGGTTGCCATTGGAGCGGTTGGGATGAAGGCGATGCTGAGGGTTGTTATCTTATGATAACCGTGACGCAGGATTTTTTTTCCAACCTCACGACCAAGCTCCCGCGCGTAGGCACCTTACGTCCGGAGCTTGGATTTAGAGATCTGCCAATCCAATGCTTGGCGCGGCAGATCGCCGGGGAACTTTCACACGACGATTCCGTAGGGAGTCTTATCGTTGAAGGGCACCTAGCGGCTATCTTCGGACTTCTGCAGCGCCGCTCCGGCACATCTGGCAGATTGTCTCGAGGAGGATTGTCTCCTACGGTTCTCAAGCGGGTGATAGGGCGAATTGAAGCTCACATCGATCGACCTCCGAGCGTGCGCGCTCTGGCTGAAGAGGCGGGATTGACCTACGAGCATTTTTCCCGCGCTTTCAAGCAGTCGCAAGGCTCGACGCCCTATGGCTTCTATAACCAGCGCCGCCTTGAACGCGTGACCGACCTTCTCCGCACGACTGCGATCAGTGTGACCGAGATCGCCATCGCCTGTGGCTACTCCAGCGGGAGCCACCTCTCGACCAGATTTCGCCGAGAGACGGGATTTTCCCCTGCCGAGTACCGGGCGCTCTGGAAAGAGTAGCTGGTTCTGGACGAGAGATAATATCAAATTCATGAAAGCCGCCAGCTGTTCAGAAGAATAGCATGTCCCCATGAACCTGCCAGTAGGGAGTGTGGATGAAGTGGGCGCGACAGAAAGCAGCGGCATAGGGTATTATGCCTCTCGCGGCATCTATCTCTTCTGTGTTCTGGCGTCGGCCACCGGCCGCAATGTCTACTTTGTGCTGGCGGCATGGGTTGCGACAGATGTCAGCAAGAGCACGAGCGCTCTCGCCATCCTTTTGGCGCTCGGCAGTGCCGCTGAGTTGCTCACCAGCAATGTTGGTGGGGTTCTAGTTGATCGATTTGATCGTCGCTTCGTCTGTATCGCTTGCGATTTATCCAGGTTGATCCTCATATTTTCAACGGGCATTGGTCTCTCGTTCGGTGACCCACTTGGTGTTCTTTGCCTGTCGTGGACCATCTTCGCGTTCATCGACAGAACCTATTCGACTGCGCTGCAGGCCATCATTCCAGACATCGTGCGTCCTAAGAACCTCACTTCATTCAATTCGGCGTCTTATATTGCGATGCAGGCGGGCAATCTCATCGCCGCCATCGTCACCGGTTACAGCTTAAACGCCATCGGGATGAATCTGACGTCGGTCTTGCCTGGCGCCTTTTTCGCCCTATCACTGTTGGGGCTGCCGGCACTGCTCGGCCGCCAGCCGCCTTCTCGTTCTCCATCGGATTTGCAGGCAAAGAGCATTCGTCGGATGGATCTGTTGCCGACGACCTTCGTCGTTCACCCACTGAAGACCATCGCCGTCATGTATGCGTTGACCTATGCGATGGGCATGCTCGTGAGTGTATTGGGCGCCGCATATGTCACCCGCGAACTCAAGGGGTCGGCGCTAGAGTTCGGTTATCTCGAGGCAGGTTGGGCCCTCGGTTCGATTGCGGGCTGTTCAACCCTTCTTCTCAGAAGGGCGCGTTCGCGACGACAAAGCATCCTCTTCCAGTCGGCGCTCGCTGGCATTGTTCTGTTGGGTTTTCCTGTTTTCCAGAGCTTTTTGTCCGGGCTCGTTCAACTGGTGTTGCTTGGCTTCTGCTACAATGTCACGCGGATCCTGATCGATGTACGGGTTCAATCGACCGTTTCAATTGACATGTTGGGGCGGGCGCGAAGCCAGATCCACACGATCTGTGTTTCGATAGGGCTTCTTGCGTATGGCATCATCGGGACGATCGGAGACGCAATTCCACCTTCGGGGATTTTCGGCCTCTTCGGGGCGCTGATGGTGACCGTCGCGCTCTTCTTTTACTTTAACATGGATCGGGGAGCGCCGGCGGAAAGCCGGTTCGTCTGAGGATGGAGACGTCGCCCAATAGCGACCTGGTTTCAAAAGGTGAGGTGTTGGCCCTCATTTTTGAATTATTCCCTTGGTTGCGTCAGTTTGAGCAGGCATCGCTGAACGACTACGCAAAGGCGGCTTTCTCGGTTGGATCGGATCAATCGGGGTGCGTCGCGCGAAGCCAGGCAATGTCTCTATTGCGGTCACGCGTGGCGGCCGTCGCGCAACGTCAGGGTTATTCAGCAGGGGCCGTGACGCGCTTTCAAACCGAAATCGAAGTCGCTCCGGTGCTGCAGTGTGGCCCCCACCTCCACCTGTTGATCGAGCCTGACGCATTTTACACCCATCTGTTCTCCCTGATGGGACTTCGCGCGCATGGCAGGACATCCTATATCTCCTACGCTTGCTCGACAGTGAAGTTCGTAGAACGCGGTCGCAAGGGTCCGGCCTGGCTCCACGTCGATGGCGATGCAGTCAATGTCTTCGGCCTGTCGCGCAGCAAAATGATCCCCTACAGCATTCTTGGCAGAAACGGCTGCTACAGATTCCATCTTCAAAACGTCGACAGGCCCGGTGATGACTCGGAGGCAATTTCCTACTTGCGAGACCTTTTGCCTCTTGGCGAATTCCAGTCGGCGGCAGAGGCGATCAAAGCGGCAAATCTTTGCCTCTGGAAGCGGTATTCTGAGAGCCAGGTGGACTTTCTTCAGCTTGATGATAGCGACGTTGCCGATCTGGTCGCGGACCACCTTTCCGATGGCCGGTCCTGGCTGCGAGCCTCGTTGATCGAGGACCGAGCATTCGCGATGCGCCTCATCCATTTCATCGATCAACTCGCTGACACGGCTTGGCGAGGCTGGCTGAAAAACTCGACGCATTTTTTCTGGGGCTGCATTGAAGGGCGGCTTTTTCCACTTTGGCTGGATGGCAGGGTCCTCCGGTCGAAGGAGACAGATGATGTCTGTGTTGAATTCTCGCCGCCAAGTCTTGTGGAGGCCCTGAGAACTGGCCGGATCGTTCCGAACCTTCTGCTGATGTTCATCGTTACGTCGATCCTGCCTGGCGTGCGTGTCCTGGGGGGAAGTCGGCATACGATCTATTATCCGTTGATGCGCTGGGCATTCTGCGAGGCGTTGAGGAACAACCATCGTGACACACAGCTTCTCAACGCACTGTCAAAGGACGAACGGCCGGGGGTTTGGGGCCATCGCATCATCTCCTCGCCGTGCGAGCCATTTTCGCTGTTGAATGCTTTTAGCCGTGGGGGAATTGAAACGCTTCTCGGGCAGTTCGGCAAGATGAGCATTATCGACGCTTGCGGGCCCCTTTCCAGCTTCACCCAGGACCCCCTATGGGCGGAGCTTGCGGTAGCCTATTCCTCCGGGAGAGTGGGCAGACAATCCTCGCAATCGGCGTTCCGCTGATCGCACCTCCTTTGGTTTTCTGACCACTTTACCGCCCGAAGCGTGACCTCTCGCTTTTGAGACAAGTGTCCGCGCGTAAAGCGAAGCTATTGAATCTTGTAAAGAATTCGGTTGCGCGGCGGGCGGATTTCAACTAACTTTGGCAGCGAGGCAGTACGCGCTGCCTTGGGGAGTAGAACCCCCTGTTAGCGGTTGGTGTCGGCCGATTCGGCACCACACTCCTTGACCTTCGGTCGAGGAGCCTGTGGCGTATGTCCAGGTTCCTCGGAACTAAAGGCCACAGGGCCGTCTAGCACGGTGTTCTAACTCCCCGATCAGTGGGTTGAGCGAGTTATTCCGCGGGGGCGCACCGCGTGAAACTCTCCATCGGGGTGTCCACCATGAAGCGCTATGCAGCAGCACAGGTCCGGACTTCGAGGCCTGCGCAAGCCGAACAGTCGAATTTAGCGGGCGAGTTGGTGCATCCAGTTGATCGGCATGTCGGACAGCAAATCCGTATCCGCCGAATGCAGTCGAATGTATCCCTAGGGGATCTCGGCGCCGGCATCGGGGTCAGTTTGCAGCAGGTACAAAAATATGAAAGCGGTAAGAACCGCGTCAGCGCTTCGATGCTCTACGAGCTTGCCAATTGCCTCAAGATCCCTGTTTCGAGGTTTTTCGAAGGTCTTCCAGATCCCGAAACCACTCAGGGCCAGCAAATCATAACAGAGATCGATGAGAAGATTGCCTACATTTCCACGGCGGAGGGACGGCGTCTGATAGACGACGTTTTGCTCCTTTCTCCGCGTGTGCGCAGCCGGGTCGTTGCCCTCGTCAGCTCGATTGTCGATGAAGAGATGGGAGAACACAAGGACGTTTCCCCATGAAAAGACCAACAAGAGCGCGGCCGCAAATTGGCCAGCGGTTCGTAAAGTTCTCGTCGCGCACTGCAGGTTTATTCCGCATCTAAAAAACGATCTGGCCGACGTTCTTCTCTCGGTCAAGCACAGTGCCAAAACCGGTACTGCGGTCGGCAAGATCGTCAAGGATATCTGCCGCCGTTCTGCCATCGGCAAGCACAGGGAAGGGGAGGCGATCGCGTGCAGGATTGGATAATGCCTCGGTTCCCCCGATCACAATCGGGCGCAAGCGGATATTCTCCAGCCGTCCGCTAGATTCAAAATTGCAGGTCGCGATGACGCTTCTCCACACCTCCGGCGGGCTCCATTCCTGTTCGTCCTTTTCCGTATGGAAGAGGAAGTTGCCAAGGCCGTAGAAAATTGGCGTATTCCGATATATCTCGACCGCTTGAAGGACCGGAGCGCCATGGCTGACAAAGAGGCCTGCGCCCGCGTTCACGCAATCGTGCGCAAATTCTCGCACCCAGGCGGGGACTTGCTGCCAGTTCGGCTCCCAATGGTGATGATGCAAATACACGATGACGAGTGTGTCGCGGCCCGCTTCTTCCGCGATCGCCGAAAGGTGAGCCCAGGCGCTGTGCCGGTCCACGACGATGCGGCGAGCCGTCTCATCTGATCTGCGAAACACGGTTCCATAGAAATCAATTTCGTCTTGGCCATGAAGATCAGGCGGATTCTCCGGCTGGGCATAGTTCGCGCGCTCCAAGGGCGAACTTAGAAGACGCTCTTGAATGGAGCGAAGCAGGTTGAATGTTCCCGTTTCCAGGTCGAATACCCTGGAGACCTTCAGCCTATTGATGCCGGGCCTTGCTATCCTGCCCTCAGTTGCGTCCTCGGCGTACATGAAAGACGGGCCTGGCCCAGCGTCCATGGCAATCAGCGCAACATTTCGGGATCCGAACGTCATTTTCTGTGCCGTGGAAGCGTGATGCTTGTTGTGGCCGATGCCGGCATGCAGGAAATTGTGTGCCGCAACCTCCTCCAGCGTCGAGAGGATCCCCGGCGGTCCAAGATCGAAAGCATGGTTGTTTGCCAGAGCCAGGCTATTGAAACCAAGCTCCTTCAACGCGGCCAAGACATCCGGCGTTGCAGCGCCGAAATAGCTGCCTTTGAGCGGCCATCCACCATGACGACCATAGATAGTCGTCTCGAGATTGGTGAAGGCAACATCGCTTGCTTTGAGGATCTCGGCGATCTCAGCGAGCCGTGGATCGCCGATCGCTCGAAGATCATGACGGATGAGCGACTGGCCGGTGACAGCAATGGAAAAGGGTGCGGACATGTGGTCTACCTTCGATCTTTGGGACTGCCGACTGCTCACGCGCTATGGCTTCGGGGGAATGCGTGTCGTAGAGCCAGTGTCTAGTGCGATGTCTGCGGCGAAACATCGATCTTGAACCATTGCTCGCTCAGCCGCTTCAGGGTTCCGTCGGTCGTGGCGGCCTCGATGGCGCTATCGAATGCCGCAACCAATTCGCCGTCGTCTTGCCGAAGCCCGACGCCGACACCCGGGCCCCACAGGCCACCGGAGAGCTGCGGGCCGTAGAGCGTTGCAATCCCGCCATCCGTGCTGTCGAGGAAGGCTTTCCAGGTGAAATAGTCGGCAAGGCCGCCATCGATGCGCTCAGCTACGAGATCGAGATGCATGTTGTCCTGGGAATCGTAGCTCCTGATCGTCGCGACCTTTCCGAACAGTTCATTGAGCACCGCTTCCGAATTCGATGATCGCAATACGCCTAGAGTTCTGCCGTTGAGAGCGGCTCGAAGCTCCTCGATCTTTGCCTGCTTTTCAGGGTCGATGGTTGTGAGATCGAGCTCGGCCGACGTATCCGTCGGCGGAAGATTGAGATCTTTGCGCATGACGAGTTGGTTGAAACCTCCGGCGTAGGGCTTGGAAAAAGCGATCGATTTCTTCCGCTTCTCAGTTATCGCCATGCCGGACAGGATGGCATCGAACTTCCCAACTGTGAGCGCCGGTATGATTCCGTCCCAGTCCTGAGGCACGAAAGTGCATTCGAACTTCATCCTCTGGCAAAGATCGCGGCCGACGTCGATGTCAAAGCCGGCGAGCTCCCCTTCGGGGGTGATGGCATTCCAGGGCGGCGAAGCACCTTCAGAGGCGATTTTCAGTGTCTTCCTGTCTATTGCTCCCGCGTTGTTGGCGCAGACGACAAGAGACAGGGCAAGCAGAAGTGTTCGTTTCACGACGATGTTCCTTTCATTGCTGAGTTTGATTGTTGGCGTCCGGGATGTGGGCCGGCGTCAAGTTTCAGCCGAGGCGAGAGGCGGCTTTCCGTTCGCTCTTCGAGGTACAGGTTGCGCCGGCGGTGGACGGTTTGCCGTCGGCGTCCAACGCGTCTCCAGCATCTGGAAACCTTGCGTGATCAAGAGGGTAAGCAGCAGATAGAAAGCCCCCGCGGCAATGAAGACCTCGTATGGGGCGAATGTCTCCGACACCAGCTGTCGGGCGAGCCCGGTCACCTCAAGCAGCGTGATGGTGCTTGCAAGGGAGCTTGCCTTCAGCATTCCAACCACCTCATTTGCATAGGCGGGAAGAGCGATCCTGAGGGTCAAAGGGAACACGATAAGACGGGCAGTGTGGAAACGGGAAAGGCCCAAGGCTTTGGCCGCTTCAATCTGCCCACGCGGGACCGCCTGGATCCCGCCGCGCAGAACTTCTGTCGTATGGGCGGCGCTGTTCAGGGTGAAAGCAATGAAGGCGCACCAGAATGGCTCTCGCATCACGGCCCATAGAAAGCTTTGGCGGACGAGGGGAAGCTGGCCAATCCCGTAGTAAATCAGGAAAAGCTGAACCAGAAGTGGCGTGCCGCGGAACGCATAGGTATATGCCAGCACGGGCGCGGAAGCCCACGGATTTGATGATGCCCGTAGGAAGGCGAGCGGGACCGAGACGGCGAAGCCTGCGGCAAGCGATGCGAATGTCAGAACCAGAGTGAGAAGAAGGCCGCGGGGAAGGGTGAGAAACGCTTCAAGCGCGATGGTCATGCTCATTGCCTCAACCTTTCATCGCCGGGAGCGAATAGCGGCGCTCCAATAACCGGAACGAAAGAAGCGACAGGCTTGTGAGGGCGAGGTAGATTGCAGACGCTGCGAGATAGAAGGGGAGTGGAGCGCGCAGTGAGCCTGCGCCTATATAGGCGACGCGCATGACATCCGTCAGCCCGACGACGGAAATCAGCGATGTATCCTTTATCAAGGAGATGCAGAGGTTACAGAATGCCGGCAGAGCGATCGGGATCATCTGGGGAATGATGATCAGAAACCAAATCTGCGCGTTCGAAAGCCCGAGCGCCGCTGCAGCCTCTCGTTGGCCTGGTGCAACCGCGTTGATCGCACCACGGAATATTTCCGCGGCGTACCCACTGAACACGACGGTCAGTGCCGCGACACCGGCCGCAAATGCATTAATCTCGATGTAACCACCGGCAATCGCGCTCAAAAGGGCGGTTCCGCCGAAATACGTTAGGAGGATGATCAGAAGTTCCGGAACACCCCGGATGATGCCCGTGTAGGCCCGCATGCACGATGAAACCGACTTGCGGGTCGAGTTGCGGAGAACGGCAATAAGCAAACCTAATAGGGTCCCGAAAGCGCAGCTCAAGGCAAACACTAAAAGTGTGTTCTTCAATCCAGATAAAAATTGATCTACAAATGCGTACAATGCAAGTCTCCAATATTCTTGCGAGCGCACCGAAATCGGAAAGGTATTCTCCCGACGTATACTAAGAGCTTGCCGAGATTTAACCGAGGGTAGATTGGATTTATTAGCTTAACCAGCGCTATAAGTTTGGCGTATGTCAAAAATATACTTTGACTTGCCGCCGTCAATTTATAAGATTCAGGAAGTTTTAATAAGCGCAACTTATGAGGCGCGTCGCTCGACCACGATTGAGATTCCCGGCCATGGAAATCACCGACTCCGGAGTGAAGATCCGCCACCTTCAAATATTGCGGGAGGTTATGCGCGCCGGCTCGGAAAGGCTCGCAGCGCAGATGTTGCGAATAACCCAGCCGGCGGTCAGCCAAAACATCAAGCAGCTAGAGGAGACTGTCGGCTTCGCACTCTTCCGCCGGGAAAACAACAGGTTGATCCCCACCGTCAAGGCATGGGAATTTCTACGCACAATCGACGCGGCGTTTGCCGGACTTGATCGGATCGGACCGTCAATCGACTTCCTGCGGAGCAACGATACGCGAATGATCGGCATCGCGGCGCCAAGCGCTTTCTCCTTCGCGACCTTGCCGAAAGTGGTCAAAAGGCTTCGGGAGAGAAGCCGCTCTTACGCCGTTCAGGTGAAAACAGGAACCTATCAGCAAATTGCAGATCATGTGTTAAACGGCCGCTCGGATCTTGGCATCTCCCGATTGCCTCTTGATGAGCGCATTCTTGATTGGATGCCGGTCGGCTCAGCCACCAACGTATGTCTTTTCCCGGTCAACCATCGATTTGCGGCACAGCAGCTTGTTACTGCCGAAGATCTTGCCGGTGAGGCGATCATCGACATCGACCCGCAATTTGCCTCTCACCAAATGAGCGTCAATGCCCTTCGGTATATGGGAACCGCTCCTGACATCGCCGTGGAATATGACGCCAATGGCAATGACATTGGCTATGTCATGGCAGGGATCGGCGTCTCGATTACGAACGAGATTATTGCGAGCGAATATGCTGAATTCGACGTTGCATTCCGCGAATTTCAGCCAGGGGCAACATATCACTACGTCGTCGTTTGGCAAAAAGATCGAAAGCTGAGTGATAGCCTAAGATTTGCATTGGAAGAGATAGTCGCGGCTTTGACAGATCGGGCTGCTTGACGATCGCATCGAGGTATGACCCTCGTACCGGAAAACAGATGTTGCGAGTTCATGCTGAACCGCGAGTTGTGCGCGTAAGCTTAGAGCGGGATGATTTTAGGTAGACCCGTGAGAAGGATTCCCTATGACGCAAATCAGATTCATCCTTCTGGCCGGTCAGGAGGCTGAGCTGGATGGCGCGACCTGTTTCGAATAACCGCGAGAAGTTGTAGAAGCGGTGATACAGGAGGGGTGTGGTGCCGGGCGGCGTCCAAGCGCTTCCGCATTGGCATCAGCATCGCGATCGATTGGGTGCGGCGCGTGACGCGACGGACAGCGCAGCCCGGCAGGATGAGTAGCCACAAGCCGCGAACGGCGGTGGCTTACCTAAGCCACCGAGCAGATAGTTGCGCCATATCGTAGAAGAACATCGCGACAATCGGAACTGCGTCGGTTGGCAGAAGCGGACCGGTTGTTTGTGCGATCATTGGTGCCATGTTCTCTTTAAGTGATTCTGCAGTTATCTTAAAATGGCGGATGACACTTCAATTGGACGCAATATCGACTAGAGCAAATCCTGTTCAATCCGGGTCATATCCAGCAGCCCTGAAGTAGTTTGCGCATTCTGTCGGCGTGAAGCGGAGCATCAATGCGCCTAGGACGTCCCATAGAGCATCGATCTTTCGTTCCGCGCCCTCCGTGGTTGACTGCGGCCCCTAAACCGGGACCGCGTGCCGGTGGCGACGGAAGCTATGAGATCACATGCTCAATGCGCTCGAGGTGGTGCTGAGGCACGATCTGAAGGGGTTCCTCGGCCGCTGCGATTTCCTCGACCGTAAGTCCGGTGGCGATGGCCAGGTCCTCAAGGCTGTAGCCCTTCGCAATCCTGGCTTCGCGGCGACGAGCGGCTGCGGAGGTGTTGTCGGCGGTAGCAAATTGATCCATTCCAAACTCCAAATCACGTTGATGTAGCGGCTGAGGGGGATCTGTCCCCGATGGGTTGGCTCCTTCGTGGTGCCGACTCGGTCAGAGGTTAGCCGCAACCTGCCGAGCCGCTTGGTTTCTCTTCGCAGACGACGCTCTTGCGTGGCTTCCGCCGCGATCTTGTTCTGCGTTCGGATGCCGAGCGCTCCTGCATTAGCGCTGTTGTTCTAGTCCTGCTTTCTATGACAATCAATCCATGGGTTTGCTCATAGGCACACGACGAGCCGTACCAACTGCCTGGGAAGAATTGTCCGCTACTGATTAACTGCGGTCGCAGATATGCCTTGCGCGATCTCATCGTCGAAGTGAACCATCTCGCCCGAGGCCATGTGCAGCGCGTCCGCGACATCGCCGAAGCGCGCCTCACCATAACGGAGGCCGGAACTTATTGAATCGGCGCCCGTTCGTAAGGACCGACTGACCTTGCCCCCAAGTTTTATCCAGTTTTGAGTTCGCTCCGACGGTTTTGGGTTGCTGTATTTGCGGCGGTAGCGGCGGGTTGCGGTGCGGAGCCATTCCGGCTGCGCAGCACCGCATCACGTCGCGGGTTGATGGTCTGGGCGAACTCGGCCGGTGTCAGCCAGCCGAGGCCGGAATGCGGTCGATGATCGTTGTAATCGCTGCACCAGTTTGAAAGCGCTGACCGAGCATACGCCAGTGACGAGAAGAGCGTTTCATTCAGGAACTCGTCTCGCAGCCGCCCATTGAAGCTTTCGATGAAGGCGTTCTGGATCGGCTTGCCGGGCGCGATGTAGTGCCATTCCACCTTGGTCCGATCCGTCCATTGCAGGATCGCGTTGCTGGTGAACTCACTGCCATTGTCGCTGACGATCATCTTCGGTTTGCCTCGCCCCTCGATGATCCGGTCCAACTCACGAGCAACCCGCAGGCCGGAAAGGGACGTATCGGCGACGAGCGCCAGGCACTCCCTGGTGCAATCATCGACCACGGTCAGCACTCGGAACCTGCGCCCATCGGTGAACTGATCCGACACGAAGTCCAACGACCAGCGATCATTGGCTGCCATCGGGATCAGCATCGGCGCTCGTGTGCCTATCGCTCGCTTGCGGCCGCCGCGCTTGCGCACGGCCAGCTTTTCCTCTCGATAGAGCCGGAAGAGCCGCTTGTGGTTCACAAGATGTCCCTCACGTCTGAGCAGCACATGAAGACGTCGATAGCCAAAGCGGCGGCGTTCATGGGCCAGCGCCTTCATCCGATCGCGAAGGTCATGGTCGTCACCGCGCCTGGTTTCGTAACGGATCGTCATCCGACAATAGCCGATGGCTTTACACGCCCGCCGTTCGCTCATCTGATGTTGATCAACCAGATGCGCGACAGCTCGCCGCTTTGCTGCGGGCGTCACCACTTCTTTCCCAAAAGGTCTTTCAAAGCGGCATTGTCGAGCATGGCATCTGCCAGAAGCCGCTTCAGCTTTGTGTTTTCGTCCTCCAGCGTCTTCAGCCGTTTGGCTTCCGACACTTCCATGCCGCCGAACTTCGCTTTCCATTTATAGATGCTGGCATCGCTGACACCGTGTTTGCGGCAAAGCTCCAAGACCGGCGTGCCAGTCTCGTGCTCCTTCAGAATCCCGATGATCTGTTCGTCTGTGAAACGGTTGCGCTTCATTCTCTGGTCCTCTCAATGGGCCAGAGCTTACTTCAAAATGGATTATTTCGACGGGGCACGGTCAGTCACCTATCCCTTCCATCCACTGGTTGACCAAACCGTCTTGGTAACCGGCAGCCATGAGCACGAAGGCGTTCACTATCTGCTCATTCTGGCACACGGTGGTTCATTTCAAATTCCGGCATGGATGTTTGATCCTGCGGCAAGTTCGATCGAGATCGTAGCTGCGCCGCGCCTTTCGGCAACCAAACTCGTTGAACTGCGCGCCAAGCTTTGTTGCCTGACTATTCCGTTGCGGTCGCTGCGGTCGCCGATTGCACATTCAATACTCCGGGAAAGGCGGCAATACGCAGCGATATGTTTGTCGCGGCACGTTCGGCGCCATGGCGGTCGGCAACTGTATCGGGTTCGGCGGCATGCGGGTCGATCGGGCCGTGGCGCAGGAGGTGCTCGAGCGATTGCAACCTCTGGGAATCGAGGCGGCCTTGCGGGCAATGGAGGCGCACACGCAGCGTCATAGCGACAATCAACAGCAACTCGAGAACTTAATCAAGCAAGCACAATACGAGGCTGCCAGGGCGCGCCGCCAGTATGATGCTGTCGATCCGGGCAATCGGTTGGTCGCCGGCGAACTGGAGCGGCGCTGGAATGAGAAGCTGATCCTATTGCGTGATCTCGAGGTCCAGTTCGAGATGCTCTCGACCGACCGTAACACGCCTGCTTTATCGGCCGACGACCGTACAAGATTGATGATGCTCGGTAGCGATCTATAGTAAGGCATGGGACAGGTCCCGACGCGTCTAACGCGAAAAGATCATTCGGCTGCTGATCAAAGAAATCATTGTCGATACCGTTGACGACACATTGGCGCTCGTCATTCATTGGCAGGGTGGCGATCACACCCGGATGACGGTGAAGAAAAACAAGATCGGCCAGACCCGCTGGGCAGTTAAGGCTGATGTTGTCGATCTCGTTCGCAACTTGGCGAGGCAGTTGCCCGATTTGTCGATCGCAGCGATCTTGAATCGATCCGGCAAGCGGACAGGGCATGGCGCCAGCTGGACGCGAAGCCACGTCTGCAGTCTTCGCAACATCCACGGCATCTCCGTCTATCGAGAAGGTGAACGGGCCGAACGCGGTGAGAGAACCCTCGACGAGGCCGCCGACATTCTAAAGGTGAGTCGAGCTACCGCCTACCGGATGGTCAGCAGCGGTGTCCTTCCCGCTCGCCAGTTATGCACCGGAGCGCCGTGGATCATCCAGCTTTACATTTCTCGCAAATGTCGGGCATCCGCCACTTTTGTCAGGTTTGTCGTGATTGGAACGTTTTGTTCGCCGGTCTCTCCGTCAAATACACATCAACCTGCCCTCAACCCGCCCATCGATAAACGAAATGATCTTCTTGGCGCGTCGGAGCAGTTGGCATGGTGTTTGCTGATCCCTGGTTACAGCGGCAGAAAGCAGTCTGCATTATGCCGGTTCATGAAACGAACGGAACGGAGGTCACCTGACCGTTCGTCATCGGATCCGCGTTCTACCAAGCGGCCATGCATAGTCCGCCGGCGGAAGGGGTCAATCCCGATGTCACAGCTTGCAACCAACTCAAAGAGAAGGAAAATGCAATGACCAAGATTTCCGAAAGATCCTTTGAAACGATCGAAAACCCGGCGTCATCGCCGCTCAAGGTGCCAGATCAGTTCGGCGCATCTGTTGAAAAGGGGAACAAGAAGGTGACAGAGGCTTTTTTGAAATTTGCGTCCGGCGCTGAAGCGACACAGAAAATGCTGCCTCCGATCCTCGAAACGACAAGTCTGTTCGGCAACGAATTGTGGTGGAAGACGATCGCTGCACTGCAAGCCGACGCCGAGGCCGGCTTCTCACATTTGCAAGCTTTGCTGGGCGCGAATTCGCCGTCGCAGATCCTCGAACAGCAGTCGACCTTTTTCCGCAAGCGGGTTGAGACAAGTTTGCAGCACGCCAAGGAAGTCCGGGTGCTCTCAAGCAGGGCGGTGGAGGAAATCTCAAAGCCGGTCAAGGATGCTTTTGACAAGGTGCTGACGGACCTCAAGGCGACGTAAAAGCGGACTCGCACTTAAATCGCCTGGACTGATCGGGGGCGGCCTACCTTATTCATGGACGGAAAAGATGGTGACGGGGACCATCAGGTCGGGAGAGAGCTGGAAAGTGTGTCCTGCGATCTCGGTAGCTCCAGCTAACAAGCTCCTGAAAACGGATCGCGGGCGGCCGGCGTGACATATTGGACGGTTTGAACTGGCGAAGAACCCACCAGCTTGGTATCTAACCACGTAGGCGGCAGGCGGCAGGGAAGTGGTAATGGATTCACACAGGGACATAGCCGAGCGGGTCATCGCGCGTTGGAAGGCGCGAAGAATCCGGATCGATGAAGACCCGGGTTTCATGGAACCGGTCGCTCTTTGGACGGCAGGGTCGATTGCGTCCGGTGAAATGCGCCGCCGGTATTCGGCGCTCCAGCGCGAGCGGTCGCTGTCCAGGTCAAATCCACTTGATGTGTATCCCTGCGACGAAGGGGCGGAGGTCGATCATCGATCGATTGCGATTCCAAACGACGAACCAGATGAACGGGGAGGTCTCGGACTGCCGGCGCAAGGGTGACTCTTACAAAGGGCTCAGCACGCACCATTTCCTGGCGAGCGCGAACTTCACGAAACAGCGGGTCGACAAGCGCTGCGTCGCGTTGTGCATATTCTCGGGAAGAGTCCGAAAAATCCTTGCCACGAGCCGCAATGGCTGGCGGCTCAGCAAGGTAGAAGGTGAGGAGCGGCCGGCGGTACTGAGTCAACATCTTTATCAACTGTGGGCGTGTCGGCTCAGGGCATCTTCAAGCATGGCAAGGCGGTCGCTGCCCGCTATACAGGGTGCATCGCTAATGCCGAGCTTGTCGGCAGCATCTTCAACGCTGAGTCCCTCAGTCTCGTGCGCCCAGCGTCCGACAAGTTATTGTCTTCCATGGGAGTCCGGCTTGCGCAAATTGCCCCCGATGAAGGTTGGTCCGCCCGGGTCTTCCGCATGGAAAACGCGCGTTGCCTCAAAAACGCCGGTGCGCCATGCATAGGTCGTATCGTCGATCATCTGCGGCAAGACCTCCTGGTTTGTCCGACGACCGTACCATTTGGTGACGATGCGGGCGACTTTGGCGACGAGCGCGGTACTCATGCGAAGGTTCGAGTGTGCATCGAACATCTCCGGCGCCAAATAGCATCGAGACCTCGTTTGGGCGAAAGGTTATTCCTTTGCTGCAAAGCCTAGCTCAACGCGGCTGACATCTAAGATCGCCCGAAGGACGTCGATGCCGAATTTGAGGCTTTCCACCTCGACATCCAGCGAGATGCCCTCGGTGACTGTGCCTTTTGCGTTAGCGATTACCACCTCCTCCAGGTCTTCGAACCACTGAGGACTGTTCCCTTTGTGAAGCTTCGATAGTTCCGCAATCGCGACACTAAATGCCGATTGGACCGCGATTAGAGCGGCGCCGAGCTTTCGTTCGTCTACACCCGAGATGCAAACAATGGGGCTGTTTTTCTCATCCATGGGCTGTTCCTCTGCTGGCTCGCCACGAAACCCTATTTCAACTAATAGGCGACAGAGTCGTCGATCGCCGACGAATGCAAATAGGCCCGTAGGCTGGAGTCTCGGGTAGTTAGATCAACGAATACGCGATGCTGGGGGTGGACCATGTGGAAATGGTGGATGCGCTTGAGGCCTGTTGAAATCTGGGTCCAGCTTCCGAACGTTCCAACCGGCGGCAATGCCTCTAGGCCGTAAGCGTCGCACCTCCTGGTACGCGATAGCGGGTAATCCTTTGTACGAACTGGCTCGCATGCAAGGTCGCCCGAAGGACACAAGTGCCGAGCCTGGGCTTTCCGGCCATAGTCTTCAGTGAGACGTCTGTTGCTTCCACAACTCAACACATTCCGGCGAGCGGCATAAACCTGCAAACTCATTGTTTTTGATCCGCACGCGTCATACCTGGCCTGCACCCCACCGCCATGGCTTCGGCAAAAGGCCTTTTACTCAAAACGCAGGGACCTAGTTTGGCCCGTTTGTCAGGCAGCATCACAAAAAGATCTGCGGAAGGCTCGTCCCGCTTTGCGCGCTCAGGTGCGCCCGCAGTCGATCTGGCAGCGGATTGTTATTCAGGTACACTTTGCAATGAGGCGGAAGCTGCGACAGAATGTACGGCAGTGCAGTTCGCCCGTCGCCAAGTCCTCTCAGGTTGTTTCCACGAACGCTAAGCTCCTCCAGCCCCCTCGGCAGGTTAGGGGGCAGGTGGGTCAGTTCATTACTGTCGGTGCTGAGCCACTTTAGGGTGGCCGGGAGGTCCTCGGGTAGGCTAGTCAGTTCATTGTGAGGGACTTCGAGCCTCGTGAGCTTTGCAGGAAGGCGCTCGGGCAGGCGAATTATATTATTGAGTTCGGCGCGGAGATCCGTCAATTCGAGGGGGAGATTCTCCGGCAGGTGCGCGATTTCGTTGCGGGTGACATGAAGCTCCCTGAGCTCAGGCGGCAGGTTATCGGGCAAACTGGTCAGCCGGTTGTGGTTGACGTAGAGATACTTTAGTCCGGAAGGAAGCTCGTTCGGCAATCTGGTCAGCCGGTTGCCGTCGACGTAGAGCGTCTCGAGCATGTCCGGAAGAACCTCAGGCAGCGTGGTCAGCTGGTTGTCGCAGGCAGAGAGCTTTCGCAGACCGGGCGGGAGGTTGTTGGGCAGCCTGCCCAACCGGTTGTCATTGGCGTTGAGCCGCTGGAGGCCGGCCGGTAAGGTGGGGGGCAGTGCCGTTAGGGACAGCGATGTTAAGTTCAGGGGGGCACGAAAATTGCGGGTTTCCGTCCAGGCCTCGATCCGTGCCATTGCCTCGTGCCGGTCCTCGTCCTGCTCCTGCTGCCCGTCTTCCGCCCAGGCCAGTAAAATTTCTTTCAGTGCCGCTTCGCTGGACGAGGAGCCAGTCAAGCCTTCAACCCAGTTAAAGGTGTCTTCACCGCCTTGTTCGGAACTATTGCCAACACGCCCCTGCCTTCTGCCGTACATTGCGTCGTTCCTTAGGTCGTTGCGTCACTGCTGATGTTACTTCCGTCGCGACCTTTCCTTCCAATGCCAAATTCGTATCCCGTTATGCTTCGGGGGCATGGCCAGCGTCCTTCCTCGAGCTGGACAGCGCATGATTTTTATCGCGACGTTGAACAATCCCACCATTGACATGCTGCGCAAACTCGGCCTGACAGGCATGGCCAGCGCCTATCAGGAACTCGAAACGCAAATAGAAGCGAGACACCTTCGAGCATGGTGAAAGGCTTCGACTGCTGCTCGAGGCGGCCACGCTCCGCCAGAAGCGCTTCGAGGCGAGAGCCCGCCCTGCAAAGCAGCGCTGTAACGCCAAGATCGAGAACGCTGATTTTTGCGCCGCCCGCGCCCTGATCGCAATTTCGTGACGCCGAGTGATAAAGGTATTTCATCCCCATCGATGGGCTATACACTAGTTCCCGCTTGGTGGAGACCTAAACCAGACGCATTTGGAGCCGCTTTCGGCCGATTTCGCGTGGCAATTCCATCTAACTGAGGCGCAAGTTCCCGGAACAAACGCTCACGCGCGATAACCTTTCCTCATTTTCGGGCAATCTCGCAGTGTCACGTTGATTTGGTAGGTCAGCTTACGACGCCGACGCCGTTACGCTTTTTCTCTACGCCTGCAGGGCCCTGCCGACTTAAAGGCAACGACTTCCGGACAGCCGAGGCCGAGAACCAGTTCACCTTGACATCGTGTCACTCTGGCGTAACAGGCGGCAGCCCGAGTGTCGCAATAAGCTTCATTATCGACGGCGTGGGTGGACCCGGTGTCGGCGGCGGCATGGAGACGATAGACCCGAGCCGCGGAGGCGTTGCCATAACGCCAATCATCGTGCCGATAATGGCGATCCCATCGCCGCTGATTTCGATGGCCTGCGGGCCGGTTCTGCCCGATACTACAAGGCGGATCTTGTCGGGTGTTACCTCGACGCGGCTACCTAAGGCCGCTGCGGCAGGGGAGTCGGGCGCGGCGCCGCCCGAGGTCAGGAGGAAGTGTCTCTTGACGTCGATGCTGTAGATGTTCCCGACCTCGACGGTATGATTCTTCTGGGCCTTCAAATAGACCTCCTCACGGCCCTGCTTGTCCTCAAAGCGCAGTTCATTGTAGGCATTAGCGGCGCCGCCATCGGTATGCGTCCGGAAGGTCGACCGCGTTTTGTCAGTCGGCAGGGTTTCAGGCGGCAGATTTGAGCCATTGTATACGACGCCGGTCACCAGGGGCGTGTCGGGATTGCCGTGGATGAAATCAACCACGACCTCATGGCCGATCCGTGGGACGACCAGGTTGCCAAAACCCTTACCAGCGAAGTTCTGGGCCACCCGAATCCAGCAGGAGCTGTTCTCGTTCTTTCCGCCTTCTCGGTCCCAGAAGAACTGAACCTTCACACGGCCGTACTTATCCGTCGCGATCGACTCGCCCTCGGGGCCCACGACGACGGCCGTCTGCGGTCCGTGAATCAACCGCGCCGGTGTGCGGCGCCTCGGGCGGTACTGGGTGGTCGCGGGGATAATCTCCACGTTGCTGTGATAGAGGAACCGCTCGCCCTTCCCCCCCACGGTGTCCGCAGTGAGATCGTCCCCCACCTCACCGATGACAGTGAAGTCCTGTCCGACTGCCAGAAAGCGATCGGTGGGTTTCGGCCGGGAACCGATCTGGCCGTAGTAGAAGGGATTTGCGGCCTTGAATAATGACCCGGTCGTTATCTGGCGCGCAGTGCTTTCGATCCGCGCGCGATAAGCGTTGCAGGCGAGTTCCTCGGCACGGATGGTGGCGTAGAAATCGCCATCGCTTTTTTTTGTATACTGGCCTGGATACTCGAAGACCTCCCGCATTGCCGTGCAGCCGCTGCTTGCCGACGAGGTCTCGCCCGTTCTGACCGCCACGCTCTCCCGCGGTCGGGTGATGGCGCTTCCCGTGAGCTTGCATGGCGGAATGCCGCCTGTCCTCACGGGAGGAACACGCGCGACAGACGTCAGTTCTGCCATCGGCTTCTCATGGTCATAGTCCCCGAGAACGACCTTGTTCGGCTGTAGCGATACGACCTCGTCCCAATGCAGGATGACATCTTCTTGGTAAAGACTTCGGGCAGGCCTGAGATTGTGGTGGGTCTCTACGATCTCAGGCGTGCAGGCCATGTGACTCGCGGCGTTGTCGACCAGCACCAGGTCATGTTGGTCCTCAGCATGTTCAAAATAGTAGTAGATGCCGTCCTGCTCCATGAGGCGGCTGACGAAGGCCAGATCCGTTTCATCGTACTGGACGCAATATGGGCGCTGTGGGAACCGTCGGGCGGTCTGATTCTTGAAATTGCCTTTATGTTCTCGAAAAATCGTGGTGATGATCTCGATGCTCGTCTTGTTCTGAAAGACCCGACTGTTAGAGCGATGCTCGAGCAATGAAATCCACGGCCGCACCTGCGCCATGTAGTTGAGGTGCTCGGTATCGTCGAGGCCGAGATATTGGAAGCGCGTAACAACACCGTTGAAGAAGCGCGTTTGCGAGTCCTTGAGCTTAAGGCCGATTGTCAGGCTTTGACCGGGGATCGTAGCAAAGTTCTGAACTGGATCGCGGCTGGCGAGCTTCACCTCGTAGAGGAAAGGTTCCCCCAGTCGCTCGGTGCCACTGAGCCGTCGGAGAGAGATTTCATTCAACTCGGACGCGGCCGAAGTGACCGCAACAAAACGATTGTGCCTTAAGAGACTCTCGATTCTTGACTCGACCATGGTGGTGTGTGTTCCGCAGATTTGATGAGAAGGCGCGGTTGCGCCCGATGGCGTGAGTAGGATGCTGCCGAAGCCATCGGCGAAGATGCAGAAAAGCGTTTATTTCGTGCATCGAAATCGCCGACCGTTGCTCAGCCAAGATGTCTTGCTGGCCCGCATCGTCAGAGCCAAGCGGGGGAGGGCGGGGCGAAGAAAGCGTGTGGGTCTCTTGGAACTCACCCACGCTCAGTCCCACCCAAATCTCGCCATGCGGCCTTGTAACATCGATGAGTCGGCGGATTCCGGCGGTGCTAGCGACGACGTGTCTCCTGGAAGATTCAACCAGGCCCAGGGCGCAGCGCCCGAGCGGACAACCACGGTGGTCGAGTTTCGCCGCGATCGTCGGCTCGATCGGCCTCTCCGCTGCTGAAGCCTCAAGGGCGTCAAAATGGCGAGAACGTTCCAAAGAGGCGTCACGGCGAATTTTGCAAAGGGCCTTGGCGGTCCCATTGCAGTTTGCGTTGAGCTTACTGAAGAGAGTCGAGCTTCCGATGCTTGTCATAACGGGCCTTCCAAGCCGCCGCCCGCCGTGCCGCCGCACTTGGTATCGAGGTTACGTGGGCCATTCATCCGTTCCAGATCGATCTCGCCAAGGAGATCTTCTCCCCGCCCGAAAAGAAGGTCGAGCGGGCCCGCCGCATCATGGATGTCCGTTTCAGGAGAGTGCCATGCGGGAGCCGGTGGGCCCCGGTCAGTCGGGGTAGTCGTCAAGTCATCGGCGTGCTGGCGCGTTTTCCGCTTGCCCATCCAACTGGACCATCCGAGTCTGCCGCAGCGACCCAACTGCACTTCCGGGACCTGCTCCTGACGGAGAACGAGGTTAATCTCCCAGTCAAGTTCATCTCCAAGGTAGTTGCAGATGATCTCCGCTATCGACTTAAGGCCGGGAGCTGCGGGCAGAAGCGATTCGTAATGAGCCAGGCTGAGGGGACCCACAATGAGTCGGAACCGATGGTGCCACACTCTGACCCTCGCACCTGCAATAGCGTTGCTGTTCAGCGTGCCCGTGGCCGGGTCGCGGCCCAGGAGGCAGAGCGATATGCGGGGCAGATCCACCCATTTTGGGACAAATTCACGGATATCAACCGGCGCCTCGACGAAGCTGGCGAGGATGGCAGCGAGCCCCTCGGCGTTGCGGGTGTGTGAGGCGAGACGGCCGGTGAAGTGGAGTTTGGCCAGATCAGGCATAGCATCCCGCGCGCGCAGGGAGGTCATCCCGAAGCCGGCTAGCGCGCCGAGCTGAAGGGCAAATCGATCTTCTTGTGGCCTGTCATAGCTCACGGTCGGTTCGCCCTCCGCCCATGCGCGGAAGAAGAACGAGGCCATTCGATGATGAAAGGTATCAGCAAATCGGATCAGCGTCTCATCCGCGGCGTTGTGCTGCCGGAGAAGGGCGTACTCCGTCAGATGCAATGGGAGGGGACCGTGGGGTCCAAACAAGCCGAAGGCGTAGGTGGAGATTACGGGGTCGTTCTGCTCGTGCGCAGTCACGCCCGCGATCGATCGAGGCGGAAATGCAAGGGAGGGCTGCTGGGCGATCCGCACGCGATCCAGGCTGGGACCGCTCGATTCTCCCAGCCGAGGCCGATCTGAGCAGATTGCATCGATCCGCCGCAGAGCCTGGAAGAAGTCGCAGGCATGCGGTTCGGCCCTGAGCGAGCTTAGGAAGTCGCCGAGTGCCCCCGAAATCAAAGGATCGCCCGGCGGCCGGCCATCGTCGGCCATCGCATTACCTCCCCGCGCTGTAGCGTCGAGACGACCATCTCGGTGAAGCTGTTGATGGATACGTATTTCGCGAAGAACTGGTTGAGCACGGAGGCGAGCGGAAAGATGCCAACGCCTTCGAAGGCCGCTTCGTCCAGGATGATACCAACCTCAATCCCACGTGCTACGGCGGCTTGTCCACCGCTGGACAATCGCCTGACCGCAGGCCTGGACCGAATCTCCCGGATCCCGTCGATCTGCCGTGAGGCGAAGGCATTGACTGGATCGACGTAGAGGCGGAGGAGTTCACGCAGCGCTTCTGCGCCCCGGTGGTCGTTCCTATCGGAATTGCTGATCGAGAGGTAGTTCAGTGAAAGATGGCTAATTAATCGCCAGGTGATATCGCCATTGGCGAAGGAGTGGCGCGGTCGGCTCGGGGGCGATACGCACCGGGTGGCGGTAACTGGAGCGCCGATTTCCAGGGTGAAGTCTGTCT
This sequence comes from Rhizobium sp. N324, assembly GCF_001664485.1. NCBI lineage: Bacteria > Pseudomonadati > Pseudomonadota > Alphaproteobacteria > Hyphomicrobiales > Rhizobiaceae > Rhizobium > Rhizobium sp. N324. The sequence continues at coordinate 238,187 of NZ_CP013633.1, forward strand.
TGTCCCGGCCGATCGGCAGCAGCAGCGCCAGATCCCGGTTCGAGCACAGGCAGTTTACAGACAAATGCCGGAGTTCCGCCGAATAAGGAGCCGCCTGGCGATCAACTAGAGAAACGAACGTTTCGCTGCCGATGTAGCCAGTCCGCGCGCCATTTAGACGCTGGTGCTCCGACATGAGGCGCTGCTCCCGGCGGATCGCGTAGTATCTGGAATGCTGCTCCTCCTGACCGTGCGCGCTGATGCTATAGAACGGGTAGAACCTCACGGGAGCCGCTTCGTTTTTCGCCCCGTCTCCGCTCATCTCGAGGATCGAGTGGACCTCAAAGTCGAGCGGCCTCATCCTGTCAACAATCACATGATGCTCGGTGTTCTTGTCGCTCACGTGGACGAGATCTGCCTGGCGTTCGAAGAGATTAATCGCGGGCGTTGCGAAGAGAACGATATTTTGGGGTCCGAGCTGTCGTTCCAGCCGTGGCTCGACACGTCTGAGTGCGAAGACGATCTCAAGGGTCTCGGCAGTTGACAGGGCTACTGCGTCTGCCAGCCCGCTAACCTCGACGAACAACGTCCGCTCCGCGAGGGCGAAATACTCCTGTAGGAGACGGTACCCGTCGAAAGAGCGTGGCACCTCGGGCAGGAGAGCACAGCTCGGCTCCAAACCGCGTTGCTGCAGCGCATGAACCGGAATCTTTTCCTGCCAAGGGATAGGCCGGCCGACCGGACGGGCTATGATATTGCATGCGTCACCGAGAAGCTGTTCGGCGAGTGCGGCGCCGATGCCACCGGGGCCTGTTAGGTGCAGTGTGAGAGCCTCTAGTCCGAGTTTATTGAACGGCATGCCATTGGTGGTGCGAAGGCGTAGTCGCAAAGCAGCCTTCGCATCTTGCCGGGCCGGAAGATCCAGTGCGGCGATCTGCCCCGGCGTCGAAAAATAATCGGCAGCGCTCACCACAATTGGCCAGAGATGCACATCATGGGCCGTGCGGAACTCGCAATGTGTGACGGCGCCCGGAGCAAGACGGCCCAAAAGCTTGGTTCCCCGCGGCACGAGGTATCCATTTTCAAGTCGTCCGGCATCCTGGTCGGGCTCGAAACGGACGATCGTCATCGAGGGGAGCGGCGGTAGAAAATGCGGATAGACCATCTCCAGGAGGTGCTGGGTGAATTCCGGAAAGCGAGACTGAAGCTTCAATTGCACCCGCGCCGCCATGAAAGCGAAGCCTTCCAGAAGCCGCTCGACGTAGGGGTCGGCGACCTCCGCTGATTCCATCCCGAGCCGGGCGGCGACCTTCGGGAATGCGCGGGCGAACTCGGCCCCCATCTCGCGCATATAAGCAAGTTCGTCGTTGTACAGTCGCAGGAGCCGGGGATCCATCAGCTTATCACTGTACCGAGATGAACGCGGGCGGATTCGAGCTCGGAATCTACCTCCGTACGCATCACCATTCGCACCGGCAATGGCTGCGCCCACAGATCGGCTTCGATCCTAAAGCGAAAAGTGCCGCAACCCTGACCATCGTCCAGGACCGTGACCTTCAGGGTGTCCGGTAAGAGACGCGGCTCAAAGCGCTGAAGGCTCTCGATTATCGCTTCGCGCAATGCGCTCTTATCCATGCCTTCGCGAATTTGTCCGCTGAGAGGCCAGGCACCATAATTAAGTGCACTGGCCGCTACGTGAGGGTACGCTTGTAGATCTACGGTTGCACCCAATTGATTGGTGTTCAACAACCAGGAAACATCGCGTAGAATCACCTCTTCCAGTTGGCGAACAGAGAAGCTGCGCTTGTCCTGCGCTTCACACGAGCTGCGCGGCTCATCGTCCGTAAGCCGGTCCAGGAGGGATGGTTGCACGAGATCCCGCTTAACATCTCTGCCCATGTTACAATCTCCAGGTGCAATAGCGACGAGTCGATCCGTCGTTTTCGCGCGCAGCCCCGAATATTCCCGGGTTGCCGATGGCCCCATCAGCCGACGAGCCTATTAAAGTCGGTGCTGTTCGCGATTTGGTTCCAGATGCCCTCGCCAGCTTTGGTAAGAGCGCCTTTTTCATCCTGCCTGTAATAAATGACCTTGCAGGCGCCGAACCGGAATGTGATCGTCTCCTCGGGGGCGTCTTCCGCATAGGACCACTCGACCTTCTCGACTACCAGCATGTTGAAACTCCAGTGCAAGAACAGGTTCGATTCTGATGTAGCTTGTCCGCTCCCCGTCGCTTTGAAAAGTTTCAGTTCGACGCTATTGAAGTGGGCGCCGCGACCACAGGCAACGTACAGAGAGGGCGATGACGTATCCACCTGCTTCTTGATAGTGAAGACCTCGAATTCGGCCTTGCCCGCGCCCGCCCCGGCGGTATGAGGCCCAATGTTCAGCTTGTTTTCGAGTGAAAAGCTCCATTCGTCCGCTAGGGTGATACCGTCCTTTAGAATGATAGATTCGCCCTTGGGCAAAATGCCGTCCTTGGACGCTTGCGTGAATTTTATAACCGCGTCGAACGCCATGATGGACTTTCCTTTTCTCGTTGATCTGATTGGGCCTGGATTGCATCGGCCAGCCCAGGGCAGCTATTCTGGAGTTTGGCGCCGAGAACGGAGCACAATCATCTGCGGGTTTTCTCAGTCCTTGCGGGCGGATGGCAGGCGCGAGACCAGTCTCAAAGAGATGGTTAGGCCTTCGAGCTGGTAGTGTGGCCGCATGTAAAATCTCGCAACGTAATATCCGGGATTATCTTCGACCTCTTCCACCTTGACCTCGGCTGAGGAGAGCGGCTGCTGTGCCTTACTCTCTTCGCTCCCAAGCTCGGGCGAGGGGTGGACATAGCCCTGAATCCATTGGTTGAGCCACTCCTCGACCTCGTGGCGCTCCTTGAACGTGCCAATCTTGTCCCGGACCATACACTTCAAATAATGTGCGAAGCGGCAGGTTGCGAAGATGTAGGGTAGCCGGGCACTGAGTTCGGCGTTCGCTGACGCGTCGGGGTCTTCGTATTTGACCGGCTTGTTAATAGTTTGAGCGCCAATAAATACGCCGAGGTCCGTGTTTTTGCGGTGCAACAGCGGTAGAAGACCGTTTTTGGACAGTTCGGCCTCACGGCGGTCGCTGATCGCGATCTCAGTGGGGCATTTTAGGTCGACGCCACCGTCGTCGCTGCGGAAGGTATGTACCGGCAGACCCTCGACCAGGCCGCCGGATTCGACGCCACGAATTCTGGAGAGCCAGCCATAGAGCTTGAACGAGCGCGTGATATTTACGCCCATGGCGTAGGCTGCGTTCGTCCAAAGGTATTTCTCGCTGTCGCCGCCGTCTGTGTCCTCCTCGAAGGCGAATTCATCGACCGGGTTGGTTTTGGCCCCGTAGGGCAGCCGGCCAAGGGTGCGTGGTAAGGTCAGGGCCACGTATCGAGAGTTCTCGCTCTCGCGGAACGCTCGCCAAGGGGCATGTTCGGGCGTGAGGAAGATTTTTGTGATGTCACGCGGGTTCGCAAGCTCACGCCAAGAATCCATCTGCAGCAGATGTGGTGAGACGGCAGATATAAGCGGTGAGTGGCTCGCCGCCGCGATCTGCGCCAGTCCCGAAAGCAACTCAACGTCCGGTGGGGTATGGTCGAAATAGTAGTCGGCAATCAGGCAGCCATAGGGTTCACCGCCGATTTGGCCGTATTCGTCTTCGTAAATTTTTTTGAATAGCGGACTCTGATCCCAGGTGACACCCTTATATTTCCGCAGAGTTCGGGACATCTCCACCTTTGAAACTGGGAGAACGCGAATCTTCAACGTTTCATCGGTTTCGGTGTTGCTGGCAAGGTGATGCAAGCCCCGCCAAGCTGATTCCACGCGCTGGAAATTTTCGTGATGGAGGATCTCGTTGAGTTGTGCAGAAAGCTTCTGGTCGATCGAAGCAATCATTGCTTGGATAGTCGTGACGACATCGTCGCTGATCAGCGACGTGTTTTGAAGTGCCTGCTCGGCCAGTGTTCGGACGGCACTCTCCACCAAGTCACGGGAGTGGTCCGAGCGGATCTTGAACTCGAATCGAAGCATGCGGGTGAAATCGCCGAGATCAACGGTGGCGACCTGTACATCTGTGGCATCTGCAGGCATCATGATCAGTTCTCCTCTGTGTCTGGGGATGCCAATGGCGGAGCGGCAACCACTGCATCAGGCTTCTCAGTCTCCATGCCATTGCCGAGGGCGCTTAGCAGTGCCGAATCCGCGAGGAAGTGGGTGAGCAACTCTTCGGCACCGTTCTTCCCGTCCATATAGGCCAGCAGATTGGAGAGCTCCGTTCGCGCCTCGAGCAGCCTGCTAAGGCTGTCGACCTTGCGCGCCACGGCCGCCGGCGAGAAATCTTCGAGCCGCTCGAACGTCAAGTCGACAGCGAGTTGGCCTTCTCCAGTCAATAGGTTCGGCACCCGCATCACCACCCTGGGCCTCAGCGATCTGAGCCGATCATCGAAATTGTCGATATCGATCTCCATCATCTTGCGCTCCGCGACAGGGGCAAGCGGCTCGGCAGCATTGCCGGCGAGGTCGGACATCACGCCGACCACGAAGGGAAGCTGAACCTTCTTCTGAGAGCCATAGGTCTCGACGTCGTATTCGATCTGTACGCGAGGCGGACGAACCCGCGCGATGAACTTTTGACTACTCGCCTTTGTCATGTGTTCCACTCTCCTGATAGGGAAGATTGCGCACGTCACGTGCCCTCGCCGACCGCCAGACCGGCAATCGAACGGTATTGGGCAACCCCTTCTGGCGCCAACTCTTTGATAAGAGCCATGAAGTCCTTCGAGACAAGTCGCTGCGCGCGCTCCAGGAGGGCTGGCAGCGGGCTCGCGGGCTCATTCACCTGGTACCAGTGGCAAATGCGGCCAAGAATTTCGACAACGTCATCGCGGTTGCGGATCACTTCGGGGTAAGAGGCCTCGCTAGAGTCTGGCAATGGAGATGCCGGGGCTGCAGGCTGGGCCCTTTTCCGATGGGCGTCGACCAGATCCTTGGCCTGGGTGAGTAGCACTATCAGAGGGTCGAATCGAACGGCCTCGTCACTCGCGACGTGCTGCCGAACACTCGCGTCTAGATGGGTGGCGGCTGCCAGGCTGGCGTGGAGACCAGTGCTGATCTGCTCGAGCTGCAGTGGATCGGTGTCGATGAAGGCGTGCTCGATGGTCGAACGATCAATTTCCGTAGATTGGGACCGTAGCGCACCAGCCCAATCGCGGAGCGTAAAAGTCCCGAATTGCCTGGAGGAGGTGAGTGGAACTTGGCGTATTTCTGCCAAGAGCCCGGAGAGATCGCAGAGGCTCGCTAGAGCGTTGAGGCGAACGGTCTGATCTTCGTCATCTTCTGGATCCGGTCGCGGATGTAGCTCTGACCAGTAGAGCTCGACATAGGCCGCGAGCAGCTCAAGCCCCCGACTTAGACCAGAGAAGCCGAACTGACTGAGGGCGGATCGTGTGAGCAAGATGCCGACTCTTAGATCCTTAGTGCGGGCAGAAAGGTCGAGGCCAAGCCGCCACACCTCTGTCCAATCGGGAGCCTCCCCGGTGGCGATGGAGTCGCCTATCTGCTGGTGCGGCTTGCCATGCGACGCTATCTCCAGCTCCAGGAAGCTCAAATCGTAATCGAGAGCATCCCCGCATGCGTTGCCGTCGCTGATCGGTTTTAATAGATGATCCGCATCGAGCATGACCCAAATCCCAGTTTTCCCGACATAAAAGATCGTCGCGCCTCTGTTTCTCAATGTTTAGCAATGAGCAGACGCGATTGCTCATGCACAATCGACATTCGTATATGTCGTGAATGCTTGGGGCGTGAATGCCGCCGCTTCGGATCTTGACGCAGCTATGTGCTGCTCAGGCGCGAGGGACACCTTGTGAACAACAAGAAGCTCTTCCGGGTCCATCGGGAGGAGAAGCTCACGATGCGCAAGCGCCGTGGCCGGAAACAAGCGAAAGGCAAGCGTTGGTGTTGATCCAGCTGGCTGCCAATGATCGTTGGTCGCTGGACTTCGTGTCGGATCAACTCACCTATAGCGCGGGTTCAGGCTTCTGATGGTCGTGAGGAAAGCCGGACTCTCGTCGCCGATACTTCGCTCTCCGGCCTGCGGTCGCCTGTGGACTGGATCGGGTTATCGAGGAGCGTGGCAAGCCAAGCACTCTGGCCTCGGCTGACTAACCCTGCAGAGTTCGCCCAGATCGTCAACCCGCGACGTGATGCAGTGCTGCGCAGCCGGAATGGTCTCCGCACCTAAATCCGCCGATGCCGCCGCAGATGCGCAACCCACCGCTGGAGCGAACCCCAAACTGGATAAACTTGACGGTACAAGCTCAGCCAGATTGAATTGACATCGTCGGGCAGTCGTTGCAAAGGGCAACCTGCGAAGTACCGTTGGAAACGTGAGCCTGAAGGCCTCCAACTACAAAGTCTTCGCGCGGCCGCCTCCGCGCCAGTTGCTGCATAAGGTGGATGGCGTCCTCGGCGATCGCTCTTGGGGGTGTCGGCGCGCGGACCCTCATCGAACGAGCGGCCAGCCGGCGGGTCCATCGCGCGTGCAGCGACCCCGGCGTCAGTGGTAGAACGGCTCGAGCACTTCAACGGCATATATCTCCTGCGCTCCGCCGGACCGCCGCACGAGGCATATAGGGCGACAATCTGGATGAGATCCGTATTGACCGCATGTAACGATGCTCCCCGAGATTCGCACGTTGCCTCATTCATTTTGCTCCCAGTTGGAGCGAAGGAGTGGGGTGCGGAGATGGCGGGGTTTCGCAGCGGCCGGCATCCTTCGTGAGCGCCATTGCCGTTTTCGACGGAAGTCGAAGTTTAATAACCATCGTCGCGGTATTTACTTTTGACAATGGGTGTGATGCGGCTTTGCGTGATCTTCTAAAAAGAATCGAGTCCCGCCGCCAATCTCCCGTTCTATCGCGCACCTACCGCATCCCAACGTGACTGTCGACCCTGCTTCCATTAGTCGTGCAGGGCAACCACGCGGTCTCTCGTGCAGATCCCTACGATTTCGAATTGACGGACACCGACCCCGTTTGACGGTCGTGGAGTGCACGCACTTAGTCACCCTAGCCGCCCGCGCACTGCAACCCCGCTGTAGCGATCCTTCTACCTCTATGCTAAAGAAAGTTTTGGAAAAACTTGCCTCCTCGCCATCGTTCGACGGCGGCCTTGGCGCCAATCTTGCGAGGAGCGGGCTGATGGTCGCAGCGGCATGCGAGCCGACATTCTGCGATCCCGACCGTCGAAGACGAGGTCGCTCTCGGCGTGTTAGTCAGCCGGAATGCGCCGGCCGTCGTGCCCCTAAATATCGATCTCGAGCCAGGTATTGGCCTCCAGACTGAAGAAAAATTCGGCGCTCTCACATGCTCATGCAATCCCGTGGTGGACAACCAACGCACATGATGGTGCAGTTCCTAGGGAATGTGGTGATGAGTCGTGAGCCGTCCTATATCACCTTGAACGCTGCCCTCCTGGCTATCCGTTTCTTCGAGGCACCCACGATTATGGCGGCATCGGCGGCGCTGAGATCGGGATGGGCCGCCTTCAGTGCGTCTGCCCACGCCCCCTTGCTCTGCCCCGGCAGCTGCGGTGTCTGCCTAGCGATTTCGTCCAGCCTCGCCTGGTCCTGGGCCGACACCGTCTGGAACGCCGTCCTCACGGCGATATCGCGCCTTACGGCACCCACGACTATGGCGGCATCGGCGGCGCTGAGATCGGGATGGGCCGCCTTCAGCGCGTCCGCCCACGCCCCCTTGCTCTGCCCCGGCAGCTGCGGTGTCGCCGCCTTGATCTCGTCCAGCCTCGCCTGATCCTGGGCCGACACCGTCCGGAACGCCGCCCTCCTGACGATATCGTCCCTAAAGGTGCCCACGATGGTGGCGGCATCGGCGGCGCTGAGATCGGGATGGGCCGCCTTCAGCGCATCGGCCCAGGCCGCATTGCTCCCCCCCTGCCGCGGTGTTGCCGCCGCGATTTCGTCCAGCCTCGCCTGGTCCTGGGCCGACACCGTCCGGAACGCCGCCCTTTTAGCAATATCCTGCTTTATGGCACCCACGATTACGGCGGCATCGGCGGCGCTGAGATCGGGATGGGCCGCCTTCAGCGCGTCCGCCCAGGCCGCCTTGCTCTGCCCCGGCAGCTGCGGTGTCTGCCTAGCGAGTTCGTCCAGCCTCGCCTGGTCCTGGGCCGACACCGTCCGGAACGCCGCCCTCCTGGCGATTTCGTCCTTTGCGGCGCCCACGATGGTGGCGGCATCGGCGGCGCTGAGATCGGGATGGGCCGCCTTCAGCGCGTCCGCCCAGGCCGCATTGCTCCGCCCCTGCCGCGGTGTCACCGCCGCGATTTCGTCCAGCCTCGCCTGGTCCTGGGCCGACACCGTCCGGAACGCTGCCCTCACGGCGATATCGTCCTTTAAGGCGCCCACGATTGTGGCGGCATCGGCGGCGCTGAGATCGGGATGGGCCGCCTTCAGCGCGTCCGCCCACGCCCCCTTGCTCTGCCCCGGCAGCTGCGGTGTCTGCCTAGCGATTTCGTCCAGCCTCGCCTGGTCCTGAGCCGACACCGTCCGGAACGCCGCCCTTTTAGCAATATTATGCTTTACGGAACCCACAATTATGGCGGCATCGGCGGCGCTGAGATCGGGATGGGCCGCCTTCAGCGCGTCCGCCCACGCCCCCTTGCTCTGCCCCGGCAGCCGCGGTGTCTGCCTAGCGATTTCGTCCAGCCTCGCCTGATCCTGGGCCGACACCGTCTGGAAAGCCGCCCTCCTGGCGATAACCCGCTTTACGGCGCCCACGATGGCGGCGGCATCGGCGGCGCTGAGATCGCGATGGGCCGCCTTCAGTGCGTCCGCCCACGCCCCCTTGCTCTGCCCCGGTAGCTGCGGTGTCTGCCTGGCGATTTCGTCCAGCCTCGCGTGGTCCTGGGCCGACACCGTCTGGAACGCTGTCCTTTTAGCAATATCCTGCTTTACGGCATTCACGATTATGGCGGCATCGGCGGCGCTGAGATCGGGATGGGCCGCCTTCAGCGCGTCCGCCCACGCCCCCTTGCTCTGCCCCGGCAGCCGCGGTGTCACCGCCGCCATTTCGTCCAGTCTCGCCTGGTCCTGGGCCGACACCGTCTGGAACGCGGCCCTTTTAGCAATATCCTGCTTTACGGCACCCACGATTATGGCGGCATCGGCGGCGCTGAGATCGGGATGGGCCGCCTTCAGCGCGTCCGCCCACGCCCCCTTGCTCTGCCCCGGCAGCTGCGGTGTCTGCCTAGCGATTTCGTCCAGCCTCGCCTGGTCCTGGGCCGACACCGTCCGGAACGCCGTCCTCCTTGCAATATCGTCCTTAAAAGAGCCCACGGTTATGGCGGCATCGGCGGCGCTGAGATCGGGATGGGCCGCCTTCAGCGCGTCCGCCCACGCCCCCTTGCTCTGCCCCGGCAGCTGCGGTGTCGCCGCCTTGATCTCGTCAAGCCTCGCCCGGTCCTGGGCCGACACCGTTCGATACGCCGCCCTCCTGGCGATAACCCGCTTTACGACGCCCACGATTACGGCGGCATCGGCGGCGCTGAGATCGGGATGGGCCGCCTTCAGCGCGTCCGCCCACGCCCCCTTGCTCTGCCTCGACTGCCGCGGTGTCTGCCTGGCGATTTCGTCCAGCCTCGCCTGGTCCTGGGCCGACACCGTCCGGAACGCCGCTCGATTGACGAGATCGCCCGTTGAGGCCCCCACGATTATGCCGGCATTCGCGGCGCTGAGATCAGGCGCCAACGCCTGCGGCCTTTGAGCATATAACGTCTGCCTGCGGCTGGGCCTGGGATCTGCGTCCTTCTCAGTAGTCCGCCTCTTGCGCCCGCCACCGGTCGGATCGCTGGGCTCCGCGGGCACCTCGGACATGGCCGAATGCTCCTCTCTTCCACCCGGCACCTCGGTGGGCCCGGCAACCGCTGAGGCTTCTAAATTCCCAAGGCCATGCAGCCCCCCGCGCTGAGGGCCAGTCTCCAGCGGCTGGCCCTCGACGAGGTGAATAGTGCGATCGGCATTATTGTATTCATCTGTTGTCCTCGTGAGGTTGAACGCGGTCTCTGCCGGGACGACCGGAACTCTCGTCAGTTCCGTCATGTCAGCCATCATTTGCGGGGTTTGTTCTTCAGGGCTTTGAAGCTCGGTCGGCGGGCTTGGCTGGTCGACGCTTAGCCTTTCCACGTAACGCAATACAGAATTCTCTTGCCAGATGTCGTCCGAATTGAAGTTGTCGGCCACTTGATCGACACGCGCCACTGAAGACTGCGCTTTTTGATCCGCTGGGTGCCGGCCCTCATCCGGCCGCGAAGAGCACTGCCCCTTAGTCCGAGGCCCCCTGTCAACCATGCTCACCCCCCTGGGATATGGCCTTCAGGAAACAAGGGGTCAGCTGTCGAGCACCGACTGCTGACGGAAGGTCAGAATTTATCAGGGGCTCAAGCGACTTAACCAGAGTGCAAGGGGCGCGACTGCGACCATCGACCGCTCCAGCTTGCCGAGCCTCGTTCGGACGCCGCTTAATCACCGTGGGTCCCGTTTTTTGCTGTTGTGGCATGGGGCGGCTCTGCGGAATCGAGCTCAGGTGACGGGAGGCCGGCAGATCCCGAAGACATGGCCAGGCCGTTGATAACTGGTAGCGTAAACGCATCATTGCAGCAGAACCTCGAAAACCACGGAGAAGAGCCCGCGATTCAAACTAGCGCAGTCCCGGTATTGGGTTGCATGCACAGGTGATATGCTCGCATCCGGTTAGTGAACGGCTATGGCGCAGCTCCTGCGTGAACCCATAACAACAGCGGCGATCCTTCGAGAGATGCAGCGACGACCCGTTCTCCAGACCGGAGGTCCGCGCTTGATGTGGCGATCGGCACGGATTGCTATCAACGCTGACGGCCGCCGGTGCCGCGCAAGCCGGTTACGACGAAACATCGACATGATCTCTTCTATGGTGGGATTGGCCCACCGATACCTGGGTAGTGGCACTGTCGCCAATTGCGGCGCCAGTGAGGTCGGCCTTCGTCTTCGAACTCCTTGCTGGCTTCCGCTAAACAACGCGGCCTTATCACAAAAGGCTGGGAGATTTAACGATGATCCCGGCATCCGGACTTCTGCGCATTGCCGGCCGGTAATAGCGCGAAAGACTTGCAGCAATCGCAGCGCCGGCGGCAGCCGTGACTAGTATCCGCACTGCCTGGCCCGTAACAATGCGCTGTGACCAGCGGAAGCCGATCTCGTGGAAAGACAAGGCATGCTGCGGGCTGATATGATGAAAGACGCCGGCAATGGTGCGGCGGACCCGGGCCTTGAAACCTCCCACCGAGTGGACGGCGACTTGGACGAATTCGCGGCTCGAATGCTTTACGTTCTCATGCGTAGCAAAGCTCTTGCCAATCGCCATGAACGCCTCACCGCCCATCAGGCAGGTTGCGGTTCGATCCCTTTCGCCGTCGCGCGCCCTGCATGTATCGAAAGGCCTTTTCGGCCCCGTCCAGGCGGTAGACCGTCCGGATCCATTCTCGGTCGCTCACCGAGATGAAAACGGTCGATCTCCACCGTGCCATCTAGCATGTGCTCGCGCGCCAACATGAGGCGCAGCGCATATCCCATTCGCTAGCTATTGGGCATCACCAAATGTGGAAATGCCTATCTTCGCCGCATGAATGATCCATGCCGCCAGGGCTGCTATCCCGCACCTGGCGCGAACCGGGACTGCAACCGGTTCGTGGATCGTGTCCAGGAGGTGGTTGTCTAATCGCTAAGCTGGTCGTCAAGGCGCTTTAGGTGTTTAGTCCCGGCATTTGATGGTGCAATATTTTCCTTGGCATGGAGGGAAGCACTATGGGCCAGGTTCTACACGGGAGCGCCACGACGACAGAGGCAATCCGTCGAGCAATACAAAATAGTGAAGAGAGCCTGAGAACGCTTTCGAAGCGATACGGGATCAACCAGAAAACCGTGGCGAAATGGAAGAAGCGGACATCGTTGGTCGACCTTCCTACAGGCCCAAAGGACCCGCACTCGACGACCCTTTCCCTCGAAGAAGAGCCGTTATCGTCGCCTTCCGCCGGCACACGTTGCTGCCGCTCGATGATTGCCTCTACGCTCTTCAGCCGACCATTTCATATCTGACGCGTTCGTCGTTGCACAGGTGTTTGCAGCGCCACGGCATTTCACGTCTGCCGGAGGTCAGAGGCGACAAGGAGCCGAAGAAGAAGTTCAAAAGCTATCCGATCGGCTACTTCCACATCGATATTGACGAGGTGCAGACGGCCGAGGGCAAGCTCTATCTCTTTGTCGCAATTGACCGAACATCCAAGTTCGCGTTCGCGGAACTCTACACCAAAGCCGGCAAGATGAATGCCGCTCAGTTCTTGCGCAATCTGATCACGGCAGTGCCCTACACCATTCACACCGTTTTGACCGACAATGGCATTCAGTTCACCAACCGAGCTTGTGATCGAAATGCCTTCCAGCACATCTTCGATTGGGTCTGCGACGATCACAGCATCGAGCATCGCCTGACCAAGGTGAAGCATCCCTGGACCAACGGACAGGTCGAACGGATGAACCGAACGATCAAGGAGGCGACCGTCAAGCGCTTCCACTACGACGATCATGCGCAATTGAAAAAGCATCTGGCTGACTTTATCGACGCCTACAATTTCGGGCGCCGGCTCAAGACGCTAAAGGGCCTTACGCCTTACGAGTTCATCTGCAGACAATGGACTTTGGAGCCGGATCGATTCATCATCGACCCCATCCATCAAATGCCGGGACTAAACACCTAGGGGCGGCGGCGCGTGAAGACGATGTTGGCGGCGGCACTGCCTCAGCGTATTCAGGAACATTTTCGACGAGGCAATGCGCATCACGTGTCACCTTGCCTGTTGCGCTGCTCTTTTGGCCCCGTACTTGCGGCGCCGGCTCTCAAGGCTTCCGGGCGGTCATTTGCGAGATTCATCCCGTACGAGTGACAGGACAGGCGAATTGGCGCGTTGTAGGTCAGTGTGAACATGAACGACCAATAAGGCTCTGAGGGCAACGGGCTACTGAGCGACAGTCTAGATGAGACCCCTTGCTTGTCGCGCTGCAAGGGGGCTCATGACCAATCCTGATGAGCTTCGGCGCTTGCATATCTGAGCTGTCCCGACACGCGATGCCCTTCTACCAGCGCATTGTTGGATATCAGATGTGCATGCAAGGGGGCAGTGAAGCTCTGCTACTTTTACGGAGAAAGCCGTTCTGTCAGGTGGACGCGAGGCGAGTCTTGAATGTCGTGGAATAATAGGGTCGTCTGGTCGGAGGGCTTGTTCCTCCGCCCGCAGCATTTTCAGCAGGCCGATCGTCACGTCGAACAGCTGGTGCGCAGCAGGACGGCGGTTTTGCATGGGTACGGGTGGGGTATCAGCGAGCTGCGGCTCAATCGAGAGCTGCTTGGTCTCGGTAAGATCGCCATCGAAGCGGCTCGCGGCGTCTTGGAGGACGGGATGCCCTTCAGTATTCCTGACGAAGCCAACCAGCCAACTCCCTACGACGTTCCGCCGGATTTTCGAGATTCGCTTATTCACTTGGCGGTACCGTTTTATCAACCCGGCGCTCTTGAAACCGACGCGCAAGCGGGAATTGACGTACCTATCCGCTTCGCAGTCTCCACTGAGGATGTTGTCGACACCAACGCTGGCGAGCGAGGCAGCGCCTCCATCGACGTAGCGAGGCTGGATTTTCGATTGCTGCCGGACGCGGCAGACCGGTCTGGCTACACTTGCATCCCAATCGCCCGTATCATAGAGGTCCGGGCCGACCGACAGATCATTCTGGACGAAACGCACGTGCCGCCAACCCCCGACTGCGCCAGCTCCCGGGTCCTCTCGAACTACATCACTGAGATCACCGGCCTGCTTCACCATCGTGGTGAAGCTCTGGCCACTCGGGTCTCTCAGTCGGGAACGAACCGGGTTGCAGAGCTCGCGGACTTCCTTCTGCTGCAGGCGATCAATCGGTACGAGCCGTACTTCTGCCACCTGTCCAAGGCCGCCGTTGTAAATCCGGAATCGCTGTATGTTGTCATGCTCCAGTTGGCGGGTGAACTAGCCACGTTCGCCCGCGTCGATAAACGTGCCCCGACCCTTGGTGTTTACAAGCACGACTCTCTCGCGGAGGCGTTTTTGCCAGTGATGCAGTCGATCCGGGCTTCGCTGGGTGCAGTGATTGAGCAGACTGCGGTCCCCGTACCGCTGCAGCGGCAAAAATACGGTGTCCATGTGGCTGAGGTGGCCGACCGCTCTCTCTTTACGACCTCGAGCTTCGTGCTGGCTGCTCGGGCTGATATTGAGGTCGAGCGCCTCCGGCGCGAGTTCCCGTCTCAGATTAAGATCGGCCCGGCGGAGAAAATCACGGAACTCGTCAATGTCGCACTGCCCGGCATTATCATCAATCCCCTACCGGTCGCGCCGCGTCAGATCCCGTTCCATGTTGGATTCAGCTATTTCGAGATCGATCAAAATAGCCGCTTCTGGAAGGAGATGCCCCAATCCGCCGGCTTGGCGCTGCACGTTGCTGGCGACTTCCCAAATCTCGAAATGGCTCTCTGGGCCATCCGAGCCGGACAGAACCCACATTTGAGTTAGCCCACCAATGCCCCTCACGCTACGTGTACACAGCAATAGATGTAGTTTTCCGGAATATCTCGTGCCGGGCGACGCGGCTGGTGGACTGACTACCAGCCGAGCAGGCAACAGCCTGGTTCTGCCGGATGATCAACAGATGGTCTCGAAATCCCACTGCTCAATCGAGTGCATGGCACGGCGATACGTACTGATCGACCGAGGCCGCGACGACACATGTCAAAATGACGAGGCGGTGCCGCTTCCGTCAGAGGCGCCGGTCGCCCGGAAAACCAGCGATGTTATTCAGATCGGCGCCTATAGGACCGATGTCGTCGCGGTGTCGCCTTCGATATCCATTGCGGAGAGTGCCGCCGAACCGGAGGGACAACTTGCAGCGACAAGTGAGGAGTTGAGTCTTCTTGGCCCCCTCGAAACGGCCTCGTCGCTCCTGGCGGGCAATTGCACCCGGGGTGAAGAAGCGCTGCTGGACCTGAGGGACGGCGAGTTCCTACCATTGCCGTTCTTAGGCACTCGTTTAGACGCGCTGGCGGGCATGATGAGAAGTCCGTGGGATATCTACGCAGACAGTGTGCCAGATCGGGCCCCCATCTTGACGCAACCCAAGGTGGAGCAATCATCTCGCCAAGAATCATCGAGCGGCGGTCACGGCTTTCCTTGCCGCCTGCGGCTTATCATTGGCAGATGTCCGGAATGCCGGCATCGTAAGCGTGCTGGATCGTGCAGGGAAAATGCTTCTGTATTCCGCCGCGCTGCACAGCATACTCTCCGAGCGAGAGCTGGCGAACAATTATTCAGAAATAAGAGTTCCGACGAAAAAACCCTGAGTCTCGTTCCCGATGTCGGTGAGGCGTTGCTCGCAGTTCTGTGCAATGACTCCAGCGGGTTCCTCCGCGGAGACCTGGCCGTTGAGCAAGCCTTCACCGACCGTGGGACGCATGACGCGTCATTCGCGGCTGTGCAGAAGGCTCTGTCCAGCGTTCGTGCACGCTTGTCCCTAGCAGGGATCGAGAAGGCGATGGGGCGGCCCCGTTCCCTTTTGCACCGCAACCATAAGGCGCGAAACCGGAGCGCGTACGTGCGCGTCTTCAATGACGTCGTATCGAGCATCGAAACCGATTTGCTCCGGAGCTTCGGCGCCGACTTCGCGCGCCCAGTGCGAGAGCGTAGTCGACCCGCCCGCCGATCCCACGATGAGAGCGTCCGCTCCGAAGGGAAGTGGGCGGGTTGATGATGGTGATTGAGGAAACGATGCCAAAATCCCAGCCACTCGTCCTCCTTCACGCCGAGGAGCAGTTGGCTGTCCCTTCGCCGTCATCGCCAGTGGCGGACGAACTTACCTGGGAGATGCTTGCGCTCGACCGACTTAATCCACTGGTCGCGGCCGCGGCGGCGCTGCTGGGTCTCAGCGCTCAGCTCAAGAGCAGTGCTAGCCATATCGACGTTGAAGCACTGCGCCTTAGGGTGCTGCGGGAGATCGATGCTTTTGAGCGTCGGATCACGCCGCTCGGATTGCCCTCGCGAGCGATCAAGGTCTGCAAATACGCCCTCTGCGCGACCATCGATGACATCGTTCTGAACACAGCCTGGGGCAGCAACAGCGTCTGGACGACGCGCAGCTTGGTGGGATCGCTGTTCAGCGATACCTGGGGCGGCGAGCGCTTCTTCGATCTGCTGACGCAATTGAAAAATGAACCGGCCATCAATATAGAACTGCTGGAGCTGCTCTACTACTGCATGAGGTTGGGCTTCGAAGGCCGCTACCGCGTCACTGCGGGAGGAGCCGCAGAGCTCAGTGTGCTGTGCGAAGACGTCTACCGCCTGATCCGAGCAGCCCGTGGTGACTTCGAGCGCGAACTATCCCCGCACTGGCGGAGGAACTCAAATAATCCGAAGCCACGCCGCACAATCGTTCCAATCTGGGCCGTCGTAGCGTTTGGGGCAGGATTACTCCTCTCGATCTATACCGGACTCCTGCATGCATTAAATGCCCGCGCCGACGCTGTCTTCAACGATATCGCGACATTGCCGCCGAACGGCGTTGTCAGATCGGCGAGAATCGCATTGCCACCAAAGGTTGTTATGAGCAGCGACCGACTGCGTAACTTCCTCGAGCCCGAAATCCGCGAAGGGCTTGTCACTGTGTCCGAGGACCCACAGCAGATCGTCGTTATCATTCGCGCCTCCGGGATGTTCGATTCTGCTAGTCCGGAAGTGAAGAAAATGTTCCTGCCGCTTCTTTTACGAATTGGTCGTTCTCTGAACGGTGAGTCGGGATCGGTCCTCCTGACCGGGCACACCGACGCCATTCCGGTGCAATCACTCGCCTTCCCTTCAAACGATTCCCTTTCGCTCGCGCGTGCGAGCGCAGCTGCCGAGATTATCAAATCCATGATGGATGACCCAGGCCGCGTGCGAGAAGAGGGCAGAGGGAGCGGAGAACCGGTCGCTTCGAACCACACGCCCGAGGGCCGCGCGCGGAACCGTCGGATTCAAATCATCATCACAAAGACACAATGAAGACAAGCCATGCAGTCAATCAAGAAAGCGCTTAGGTGGCAATGGCTCCGTGTCGGCGGGGCGGCGATCGTATGTGCCTTAATCTTCACGCTCGGACCGCATATCTCGGTCGGAGGATTTGCGCCGCTTGACAGCCTTCGCAGCCAGATCGCGGCATCGATGCTGATTCCGGTCGGATACACCGTGATCTACTTGATCCAGTCCCAGCTTTACAAGGTTCAGGCCTATTTTGAAGACCTCGTCCAATCACGAGTGTCGGGAGCGCTGGACGCGGGTGGGGCCGAGCAGAAGAAGGGAGACCCAAGGCCTTCCGACCGAAGTGTGGGGCAAGCCAGCACGCTTGCTGAAAGAGAGCTGGAGGCGATTCGTCATCGTTTCCGCGAGACCCTTACCACACTCAAGGGGCGCCGCTACGCAGGAGGTATCAGCAGGCGGTGGCTCTATCAGCGGCCCTGGTATGTGATGATCGGTCCGCCCAACTCGGGGAAGACCACAGCAATAGTCAATTCCGGGCTCAGCTTTCCGATGGCGGCGAGGTCCGGTCTGAGAGCCGCCGGTGGGTTAGCGGGTACGGAAAACTGCGACTGGTGGATCACCGATGACGCGGTGTTCGTCGACACTGCTGGGCGCTACACGATACAGGAGGGTGATGCAGACCGGGACAAAGCGGTTTGGCGTGGCTTGCTTCATATGCTCAGACGCTCCCGGCCACGGCAGCCGCTGAACGGTGTCTTAGTCACGATCGCAATCAGCGAGCTGAATTCTACATCCGAGGAAGTGCTCGCCGATCGCGCGCGCTGTATCCGTGAGCGGCTCCTCGAAGTGTACAGGGAGCTTCGCCTGCAACTGCCGATTTATGTGCTTTTCACTAAGAGCGATCTGCTGGCGGGATTTGTTGAATTCTTCGACGATCTGGGTCGCGAGGGGCGGGAGGCGGTGTGGGGGTTCACCTATGCGCAAGAGGCGTCGGAGGACGAAGGCGATCCGATGGCGTTTGCCGCAGCATACGATGCGCTTGTTGGCCGCCTAAACGAAAGGCTGCTTGAACGAATGCAGCACGAAAGCAACCTCCAGCGTCGCGCGCTCATGTTCGGCTTCCCACAGCAGGTCGCTAGCCTCAAGCACCTGACGCAACAGTTCTTGAAGGAAGCCTTTGGCGGGAATTCGTTCCAGGAACCGCTTATGCTCCGCGGCGTCTACTTCTTAAGCGGCACGCAAATTGGCATGCCCTTCGATCGAGTTGCGAACGCCAGATCTCAGACCTTCGAGATCGCTCAGCCGCCCTGTACAGCGCTTCGTGGCCCGGGCCGTAATTATTTCATCAGCCGGCTGCTGCGCGAAGTCGTTTTCGCCGAAGCTGGGCTCGTCGATGCCAATCACCGCTTCGATCGGCGCCAGCGGCGGATCCGGTATGGCGCCTACACGATGATAGCGGCGGTCATTGTTACCGCCAGCGTCTTATGGACGTTCAGCTATATTCGGAATGTTCAGCTGATCGAGAGCGTTCGCCTAATGGCTGGCAGCTATGCTAGAGGGGCCGAAAAGCTGAAGCTCGACCGGGTTGAGAGTGGCGATCTTCGACCCATCCTGCCACTGCTTCAGCGGCTGCGTGATGCCAACGGCGACAGCGCGGGCGGCCGCCTATC
The DNA here is from genome assembly GCF_001664485.1 of Rhizobium sp. N324. Taxonomy (NCBI): domain Bacteria; kingdom Pseudomonadati; phylum Pseudomonadota; class Alphaproteobacteria; order Hyphomicrobiales; family Rhizobiaceae; genus Rhizobium; species Rhizobium sp. N324. The sequence continues at coordinate 257,004 of NZ_CP013633.1, forward strand.
AAGTTCGGGTCTCGACCAGAGTAAGAAAATCAAGGTTCAGACGCTCGCGGCGTACCGCCGCGCCGTGAACACCATCCTGCTGCCGCGGCTGATGTTCCGGTTGGAAACCTTATTGGTCGAGCGGCACGACGATGATCAGTTCGTCTACCAGGCGTTAAAGGTTTACCTGATGCTGGGTCAGCAGGGTCCGCTCCAGCGCGCGGTCGTCAAAAACTGGATGGCTGCCGACTGGCGAGTGATGTTTCCGGCCGAAGCCGATGCCGGCCTGCGCAGCGCGCTCGCTGATCACCTGGATGCACTCATGGAAGGGCCGCTGCCCCATAGTGAGCTTAATGGCGAACTGATCGAGAGGAGCCGCGCGAAGCTCCAGACCGTCTCGATGGCGCGCCGCGTCCTCGACATCATCGCGACCAGTCCCGAAGCCTCGCGGGCGCCAACCTGGCGTCTGGCCGACCATGCCGGGCCGCTGGCGCAGGGCGTCTTGGCTCGCAAATCGGGACAGCCGCTCAGCGAGGGGGTTCCTGGCATCTACACGAGGGCGGGGTTTTACGGAACCTTCCTGCGATTGCTGCCGCAAGTGGCTGACGCTGTCGCTGCAGAAGGCTGGGTTCTCGACTCACAGGTAGTCGCGCCGATTGCAGCCGGTGATGTGAGCCAGAAGCTGCGGCGTTCGGCGGCGGATCTCTACGCTCAGGAGTTCGCGTTGCACTGGGACCAGCTCATTGGCGATATGTCCATCCGCCCGTCTGGGGGTATCGATGACGCGCTGCGCACCTTGAACACGCTGTCCGCGCCGACGTCACCAATGCGCCTGTTCCTTTTCGCGGCGGCGCAGGAGCTAAAGCTCAAGCAACCACCGGCTCCCGAGGACGGCTTGACTAAAGGTGACAGTGTCCCCCAGGGCGAGGTGTTGCCAAGCGAGCTCGAGGCACTCTTCCGGTCTCAACCGGCCGCGGACACGCCTGAAGCTCACGTCCAGCTCTATATGGGCGATCATTTCCGGTGGCTGCACCAGCTGGTCGAAGTGCCGTCGAACAGCCAAGCGGGCGCGCAGGCGCCGATCGACAGTGCTCTCCGGGATCTCGGCGAACTGTATCGCTCCCTCAGCCAGGCGCAGGGGCTGGCGGGTTCGAACATCTTGGAACACAACGGGCAGGCGGGCGTCGCCATCCAACAGATCGAGGCGGGGGCGGCCGATCTGCCCGAACCCATCCGGCAATGGATCCTCGGCCTCAGCCGCCACAGCTCGGACCTAACCGTCAGCGGCATGAGGCGCGGGTTGGCGAGCGGTTGGGCGGGCGGCCCCGGCGATTTGTGCCGACGGGCTACCGAAGGACGGTATCCCTTCGCGAGCGGATCCCGCCGGGATATCCCTTTGAGCGATTTCGCCCGGCTGTTCGGCCGCAAGGCGGAGATCGACACTTTCTTCGCCGAGAACCTTTCCCCATTCGTCGACAAATCCAAAGGTTCGTGGCAGTTTCGGCCAACGAGCGGTTTCGATTTCCCTATCGGCCGCAATACCTTGGCCCAGTTCCAACGGGCAGCCACGATCCGCGACACCATGTTCGATGATGCCGGCCAGGTGTCAGTTGGATTCCTGCTCACCGTCGCCGAGACCGATCCGTTGACAGACCAGGTGGTGGTAGACATCGACGGCCAGCGCCTCGAACATCGACAAGGAACGGCCGCCGCGGCCATGCATTTCCATTGGCCTACGGCCGGCGGCGTCGGCGGCGCTTCCGTCGCTTTCATCGGTTTTCAAGGCGCCACCCTCTCCAAGAGCGGCCATTGGGCGCTGTTTCGCCTCTTAAATGAGGCGGATAAGCAGCCATTGGGAGGAGGGGACCTTATTCAGGTACGACTGGTGTCCGGTCGCCATTGGGCGGTTTTTAACCTCCAGCCTGACAGCGTGATGAGCCCGTTGTCCCGCAATCTGCTGTCAGAATTCCGATGTCCAGATTTCTTATGAACGCCGGGATAGCATCCGACTGGCGCTGGGAAAGCCCTATGGGGTCACGAGACGCCCACGCAGGTCTGCGGCGGGAGAGTTCGGCATGTCGGTTGCCGGCCGGATCGGAGGCGGTCACGGCTGCGACTGGCGGCGATCGTCGCTTGATCTCGGCGCGCCGCTTTCCCGCTCGACTAGACCGCTGGAGAGCGCGGTCACCTCCATCAGGCAGATCTTCGGGAAGTTGGGTGATCAGATCCTGTCCCACCCTATCAACCGACGTACACTGATCTAGAACAGGAAACTGGAGAGATATAATGGCCGGAATGAAGCACAATAGGACAAGAGCGAAGAAATTTCTGCAGTTGATCGACCAGACGAAGAACAGAGCGGATTTGGAGTTCTGCTTTGCGGTTGGCACGGTTGGCGATCTGCGGAAGCCTGCTGTCCTGGTGAGTAAGAAAAAGCTCAATGGATTGGCACAAACTTTGAAAAACATGCCTTTTGAAGATGATGAGGATAGTAGTAAGGAGAACTTTTCGCTTCTGCGGAGAGGCACGGGCAGGATGAACGAAAACGGCGTTATCCTCGTCAAGTTGGCTGATGGTGGAAAGGCCGGGTTCCCGCAGGTCCAAAAGGTGATGAAGAAGTATTTCGTGAACTTCCGCATGAGGTTGCCTGACATGCAGGAAGCAGGAATCTTAACTGAAGAAGACATTCAGCAGTTTGAGATGAACGCCGAGGAGAACTCCCAATTTCTTCCACCCGACGACTCTGAAGAATTCAATCGGCCGATGACGGCGCTCGATAGCGCGGAAGGGAACTCTGCAGGGAGTGTTGAAGAAACTGAAGAGAGAAGCAAGCGTGAAGGCGGGGCTGAGCTCCTGGAGCAGCTTCTCCCGGAAGTGAAGGAGGGCATTGCCGCCGCGGCCGCGACCATTTCCAATCACGCAGTAAGTCTCAGCGCGCAAATTGGCGCGGGACAGACCGCAGAGTTGTCCCATCTGACCACGAAGATCGCGGATTGGCTGCAACGTGTGCTGGCTGCGACGCCTCCGGAAGAGCAGGAGGCAACGCTGCACAACTTCGCCGGCCGACTTCTGTTGATGCTGGCCTATCCTGAGAATCTGCGAAATCTTCAATATGTGGATGACATGCCCGATGGGGCGGGGCAGGGCGAGACAAACGGCGACCGCCGCGAAGAGGTCGTGGTGAATGGGATCGATCTGAACAGAGTTCCAACGGGCGCTCTCGATCAAGACGAGGTAGTAGAGTCCTTGTTCCGTCTGATCAAGGCAAAGGCTCAGGAGCGACAGCTTTCTTATCCGCTAGAGAACGCGAATTCTGAGAGGATTGCGAAGATAGTGTCGTCGCAATGGCCGAAGGAACTAGGCGATGCAGCCCGTAGGCGCGCGGTTGTGGAGCGTCTGATCGCAGCGGTGGTCCCGCGGCCCGGTAACGATGATCAACTTCTGGTCCTTCTTGGCATCGCAGACCAGCCCGAACGGACCAAATCCATCGAGAACTCGGTCGAAAGTATCATAGCTATATGGCAGGCTCATCTCGACACTGCCTTGACGCTGCGGGATGAGGTAAAGAGCAAGATCAACCAGATGGTCGATGTGGAAGCCCGCGGCGGAACGTGGAGGTATGTCGACGACATCTTCCTGCAGTTCGGAGGAGAGCTTTCAGATCAGCTCTCCGCCATCACCGAACGCAACGGTGAGGCACTGTCGAGCGCGACCGAGCGTGTCCGAACCACAGTCCAGAAGAAGCTCGATTATCTCAACGGCAGCGACATTGTAGCCATGCTTGACAATCCTCCAATCGACATCGGTCCGGGCACTATAGGGCAGACGCTGCGGGAAGGGCTCGCGGCCATCACCGATGGACTGAAGCGCATCGAAACCTCACGCGCCGCGCCCGCCGCGTAATAATCGCCTGTTCTCGATGCCGGCCGACCCACCGGAAGGCCGGGCGAGCAGGCCATCAACGGCCTCATCAGCGACGGAAGGAGTTCCGCCGCTCAGGTGGGTCAGCGAAGCGGTGAAGGAGCGGCGCACCAACAGAGGCTCTTCGGCTCTTCTTCATCGGCTGCCGCTTCAACGACCAGATGCTGCGCACCTACGCCCGACAGATCATGACGCGATCCAACGCACCACGTTTTGCGGTGCTGGATGCGGCAGCGCCGACCAACAACCAACGCCGTTTCCTTGCAGCAAGCCCGATCACGCTTATCGACGTGCCGACTGGCGAAGCTGCGGCTAGGCTTATCGGCTGAAAACCAGAGTAGAGAAGGAGTGTTGCGGGTACGACGATACACGAGGATTTCGGAGGTCGGTCGTCGGCACCGACGTCGGAGGCGGATTTGCCGTAAACGTTGATCATCACGGCCGCTGTTTGAAAGTGCCGCTCGCCTTGCTATGAATCCACCCATCCTTTTTTTGCACGCATTCCATCCAAACAAACAATTTTACTGGTCAAAACAATTGCCCTTAGAAAAAACGCTGAAGAGCGCTGTGCAGAACGATTGTGTGGAGTTCTAAAAATGGGTCCTCAGGTTCGGTAGAGACTGTGCTGGAAAACGAGTTGGAGCACTCTGTCAGTTGCCTGGCCTCGATTGTTATCACGTTGGACGTGATCGGCCAAATCTTGGCCGTTGCTTCTGCCGTTTCAGTGCTAATGGGCTCTCACAAGAAGCACTGTTGCCTGGTCGACTAAATCTGTGAGTGCATCCCTCACAATGACTAGAAGCCAGAGCAGGCGCGCTCGCAGCCGCAAGGACATGATCTGCGCCTTTTGCAGGAACACCAAACCTCGTGATTTTCTTGCGGCTGTCGGGCCGAAATATGAAGGACTGAGTAATGTGGATAGGTTACGTGGCAGTTCTGCTGCAAATGCTTCGGTCAGGGTTTCCGTGCGGCGTCGCAACTATAGCATCAAGAAGGTTGCGCGGCATCGATTGTCGGCAATGTCGCCGAGCCGGTCGCTATTAGTATCGGCTTCGCCTGTGAGCTCTATCTGACACGTCAAACACAAGCTTTGAACTTACGAAAGCCGGCGGTCGGGCCAGAGCGACCTACCTTTCGAAACGAACTGGAGAGCAACATGCTGTGTCTAGGGCTGAGTGGGCGTCTAAGCAGAGTCTACGAAAATTCGTTCGATCTACCGAACAGCTTTTTGCACAATGGGGCTGCGGTTCGCGTTCGCGACGGCCGAGTGATAGCGGCAGTCGAAGAGGAACGGCCTAACCGAATCAAGCACTCCAACACGCTACCAATTCGTTCGATTCAATATTGCCTCGCATCTGCAGGTGTTCAGCTTAGCGACATCGACCGCATCGCGTATTATGCAACCGAGGCCTATTGCAACGCTGTGCTCGAGCGCGTGCGCCTCTCTCACCCAAGCACCCCAGTATCGGATGCGAGGCTGTTGCAACGGGCTCGGGGAGGTCGACACGGGCTCTATATTCCTGTGGGACACCCCGATGTTCCATGTGATCGCCATCGTCACACAGATCTGGCCGCCCATTGGACGCGTGATGGCACAATGCCATGGAGGTTGTCACCCGCGCTCCACCGCCGAGATGAACTCGAAAACGTTGGACCCGGAATTGATTGTTGAGGAATGAACTTCATGAAACGCAATGTAGAAAAAGAGGTGACGGATCAACTCGCTTATAGGCGAAAGATGTTGCAAGATTGGAGAGGAGAGCGCCTCACTGGACACCAGATAAACCTAGCATCAATAGACCTCAACCTCCTGGTGGCGCTCGAGGCTCTGCTCGAATACCGGAACGTGACGCACGCGGGCCAGCACATCGGGCGGAGTCAACCGGCGATGAGCCGGGCACTGGGAAGGCTGCGCGGCTTGTTCAATGATGATCTCCTGGTGCGGTCTTCAACGGGTTTGATCCCAACGCCGCAAGGCGAACATTTGGCTCAAAGGTTGCCGTCGGCACTGCGTACGATCCGAGAGATGGTGACAAGCCGCAGCGTAATCTCAAAAGAATGGGGGAGGGGGGCAACGCTGGCGATCCCCGATCATCAAGCTTTGGCTGTACTACCGCGCCTCCTGCCGTGGTTACGCGAGCGTGCCCCTCATCTCGACACACTCGCCTGTTTGCCGTTTGATCGTGCCGTGCGGGGGCTTGAGCAAGGTGATATTGATTTGGCCGTTGGGCATATTGACGTGCAACTGCCTGGCTATTTTCGGCGCAGTCTCTATACAGACCGCTTCGCGTGTTTGTTGCGCCACGACCATCCCGCGCTGGCGCAGGAATGGACGATCGACAACTTCGCGACCTTGCGTCACGCTGCCATCAGTACGGACTCCCCCGACCATTTCGGCCCGATCTACGACCACTTGCCCAACTTGCGAGAGGATCGTAGTCCCATACTTTTTTCCAGCGTTCTCACGGCAGCGGTGGTGGCTTCGGGGACGGATTTGGTATTGCTCGTCCCGCGCCGCGTTGCGACCCAAGTTTCCGCGATGCTGCCGCTTAGGGTTGTTGATCCACCCCTCGAGCCGGCACCGTACAAGGTCATGCTCATCTGGCACGAGCGGTGCCATCACGACCCGCAGCATAAATGGCTGCGCAAGGAGGTCGCCGCAGCGTTGGAGACGGGAGCAGACTGACACAAGAAGCGGTGATCGGGATGCTCCCGAAGCATCAAAGAGAGCAAACGGGATTTTGCGCGGGGAGATGACCAGGGGCTCAGCGCTGCTGCGCCCGTGAGTGCCAGGCATGTTGGACGAATATCGAGACTTGGAGTGCTCGCGGGGTCTGCTTGTATCCGGGCTTCTGCTGAGCTGCGGCTCGGCCCTGCAGTGGCGCGGATATCTTCGCGCCGGCTCTCGGATCGACCATTTTGATGGTGATCGTCAAGTGATCAACATTTATGTCAGCAGGCTCGCCGACACGGTCTGGCACTGCCGGACCGTTGGTTGAAAGACACAGCTTGATATCGGGGACCTCTGTGGCTCCGCGTGCAAATGTCGCCTTTGTCTTCTTCCGGTCATAACAGGCATCGCTTGGTCCGGCGATAAAGAGCACGGAAAGCTGAGGGACTTCATTGGCGACCGCAACGACCTTTCGCAGCGCCTGGTCAGGCGTAGGCCGGCTTTCGTTGGCGCAGTATTTACGATTGCAGTAGTTGCACTGGATATTGCAAGCTGGTGCGGCTACGACGTGCATGCGCGCGAAATAGTAGTGCGCTTTTTCTAAATAGCAGGAAAGGTCCGTGATTTTCTCCCAGACAGCCGGCTCGACGTGGTGCGGCTTTGCGGACGAACCGCACAATGACGCGGCGCAAGCAGTGGACTTCGCTGTGGCCAGCAGTTGGTTCATAGTTGTCGTGCTGGTCAGGTTCTTGAGCGAAATCATTGGTGGGGGCATTAAAGGCTCCGTTGCTGCTTAACGTCGCGGTTTAAGAAGCAAGGGCCATGCCAATGAAAATTGCTTAGGTTTTCAATTGGTTAGCGTTTTTTGTCCGGTTCCCTCCATTTGCGACCCGACATAGGGTTGTCAGGCATTCGACAATAGACCTACACCGGTAAAATGGCGGCTCGCCTCGAGTGCTTGAGTTGAGGAGGGCAGGTCGGGCCGCTCGACCACACCAGGCTTAGAACTTTCTTTCACCCCGATTTGATGCCCGCGGATGGCATAACCAGCCTAACGTGGGGTGACGCCGAGAGGCGAGCCGCCTGGCCCCAGATTTCTCCCTCGCGTCGATCAGCCGCTCCCGCTCGGTCAGACGAGCCCGATTGGGAGCCAGGCAGGATCGTTCGGATCACAGGCTTTGAAGGAGACTTCGCCGAGACAGGCACCGGCAGCCCCGGCGGCCGCAAACGGGGATCCAGTCGACATTGGGCTCTTTCTGGCGAACTCGTCGATCGCATTGTCGCCGAATGGACCGTTAGCTACCTTCCACACAAGCGCAGAGAGGCCCTGGCTGTTCTTGCAGACAAAATCCAACGCACCAATGGTCCTTGATTGCGCGGGAGTTGCTGTCCTACGCACGCTGTTTGAGTTCACAGACGTTCCCTGGGAAGTGGCATTGCGAGACCAAGTCAAGCGCCGACGGCGCGAATGTCCGTTCGCAGATGCATAGAACGCCATTTTCAACTCAAGACCAGACTTGCGACGGGCCATGGACCACGAAAATGGGTCGAATTGCATGATCGCGAAACGATCCGCGACTGTCCTATCGGTATTGCCGCGGGATAGACGGGCGGACGAGGCGGGGCTGCGCAGCTCCTTCTGGCCTGATGCGCAGGACGTTCACGGAGCGTATACGGGCTCCGCCGAGGGATTCATTGAGTTCACGCTTGGTGTCTTCAAGACCGAACCGCGCAACATCCACCAGATCACCAACGTTCTGATTGAGTTTATCAGCCCGACTGAAGCAGCTGTCGAGAGCTACTTCACTGCGCTCCAACGAGGGCCGGACTGCGGCCGGATCATACGTTGCCAGGTTTCTCCTATGTGGTCGATATTGCGACCATTTTCAGAAAAGGGAAGGGGAGTGGAGAATTGCCGACCGCACAGTGGTCTATGATTGGCTCGAGGAGCAGACACAGCAGGCGGCGTCGCCAGAGATTGAGCGGTTCGGTTTCAGGCAGCCGATCGGAACATCGCATTCTAACGACCCGGTCTATACGCTCGGAAGCGGCAAAGAGCATGAAAGCCGAGGCGGAATAGCGGCGCGTTCAGCTGGTGCCGAACTCTTCTTTTCCGGGACGTGGTGCTAACTTGCTGTCATCTGGCTCCTTTAGCGTTAGATCGCATACGCCGGAGCAGGAGAAGCTAATCCATGAAGCAAGCAGACACCCGCCGTCATTACACGCGCTGCAGGCGGGATTGGCCGCGCTCTGGTCGATGCCTTTGCGACAAACGGCGACATTGTCGTTGCCGTGGATCTTCCTGGAAGCGGAACGGTGCGGTGCGGCGTTGCCGCGCGGCCCTGTGATCTTCAATGTGGCCTCGCTGGGCGGGTTGCTGGGCGATCCCAGACGCAACGGCTACGCTGCCTGGAAGGGGCCTGATCTTGATCACGAAAAGTTTGGCATGCGAGTTGGCGTCGCGTCGAGTGGGCCTGACGGCCATAAGAGCTCGGCTATGTGCGCACGCCGATGGTCGAGAACTGGAACGCGCCGACGAGACGGATCTCGCCGCTATTCGCCGACGCGTGCCGATGGGGCCCATGGGCGCGTCCCGATGATGTCGACCGGACCGTGCGGTTTCCGGTCAGCTCGCACGTTGATCATTCATCGACATCGTGTCGGACGGTCGCCTTGGGCTTGGCGACGGGTCCGGATACGAGCGATTCGAGTTCAAGCGCTTCGGTGTCGTTATTCATGAGGCGCCTGGGGAGTACCTGGGTGATCTTTTACGGGCTCAACCAGAAGGTTTTCGAACCCGACGGCCATTATCAGAAGATACCCCCAACGGCGATATCGTTGCGGACCACCCAGAAGCCAGCCCCGCCAATCTGCATCGCGGCAGGATCGGAGTGCAGCATGAGGCGGGCCGTCGCAGAGAGTCGCAGCAATTATTGCAGTCTCTAATCTTCGCCTGCGTCCTCCCGTAATACAAGGGCGTATCAACTCAGAGCTTGTGAAGCTTTTGAGATGGTGCGGTTTTGGCCGGTCTTGGCTGGCCGATGCAGTCGAGCGTCAGACGATTGCGCGCTGCGTTCGGATGGTCGCGTGTGGGCGCTGGGTGATGGCCTTGGCTTAGCCGTTGGCGAGCCGATGGCCTTGCAAGATATTGTTGGTGAGTGCGTAGCAGAGCACGACGGCCTGGACCTTTTCGATGCCGCGCACCGTCAATTGTCGCAGATTCCAGTTGCGCCAGCGGGCATGGATGCATTCGCAGATCGAGCGGGGTTTGTACTGAGCCTTGCCGGTCTCGCTTGCCATGCGGGCTCGCCAGGCCGACACACCCGGACCGTCGCCGCGCCGCGGCAAGAAGGGATCGGTTCCGTGCTTGGACTGAGTGGGCGGACAAAAGACCTCAACCCCTTCGCCGTGCGCCCACTCGATATCTTCAGCGCTGCCAAAGCCGCCATCGGCGAGATAGCGCCGCGGCAGATGGCCGCTTAGCGCGCGCAACCGCTCCAGCATCGGCCGCATGAGGCCGCGATCGGAGCCGGCATTGGTCACCTCGAGCCCGACCACGAACTGCTCACCGGCCGTGCTCGCAACCTGCACATTATAACCCGGGCGGAAGCCGCCGTCGGCCATCTTCATCACCCGCGCCTGTGCATCCGTGCTGGAGGCGCGCGGCTCCTTCGGCTTTTTGCCATTGCCGCGCTTTTCTTCGCGCGCCTGGCGATGGCGCTCGATCTCGTCAAGAGCGACCTGGGCTGCTCTGAGCCGCTCGCCGCGCTCGCGCGCCGCCCGCTCCCTGGCCGCCTCGATGCGCCGAGTGCTGGCATCCGAACGCGCATCGACCTCGTGCTTGAGCTGATCCACAACCGCCTCGGCAATGGAAAGATGCCGATCAAGCGTCGCTTTGCGGCCGAACGAGGCCGCACCCGCGCTTGCCCGGACCCGCACGCCATCCTGCGCCAGACAATCGAGAGTGACGAGGCCGGCACCGGCAAGCGCCGCCAGATGCTCGGCAAGCAGCCGGTCGAGCAAATCGGCGCAACCAACCCGAAAATCCGACAGTGTGTGATAGTTCACCGAGACACCGCCGCACAGCCAGCGATAGACGTCGTGGCTCCCGCACTGCCGTTCCAGCGCCCGCGCGCTGCCGACGCCGTCGCTGCTGGCATAGAGCCACAGCGCCAGCAAAAGCCGTGGCGAAATCGGTGGATGGCCTGGCCGGTGCTCACGCGCTTTGATCCGATCTTCGAGCGTGCTCAGATCCAGCCCCTCGACATAGCTCCAAATGACCCGCACCGCGTGATCCTGGCCGATCAAGCTGTCGATATCGACGGCACGCAACTCGACCTGATCGCGCACCGGCTCACGCATGCGCGCCGCCCCGCGCCCCACCTGAGCACTTCGCCGCGCTCCATGCACCGGCAATCCTTCGAACAGGTCGTCGCCCACCATCATCCTCCAAGCAAATCAACGACCCAACAGAATCACAATCCAATCGCCTCCGCCACCAAACATTCACAGGCTCTCAGCCGGCGGCGCAAAAAGTCCTCACGATGAGGCAAGCTTTTAGCCGCGGTTCAAATTGAGGTGTTCGAAGTACCAAGACGGGTCATCATCGGATGAATCTGTCTCGACACTGGCGTCACTCGAATGCTCCTCGACACCTGCTTCATCGTCGCTAAGATACTCCACGGTTTTAGAGAGATAACTCCAAGGTTTGTCGGCGCGCTGCCATCCACCCTTGCTATTCTTTGTCCACTTGTCGGGATGTTGCGTAGGGTCGAGCACCCAGCGATTTTCACCCACATCAACGAAACCCATCTGCTCTAGACGGGTTCCCATCTCCGGCGTAGCGGGACGTGACATGATCAACGGCTGTTCGCCGTCGAGTTGAAGTTGATGTTCGAGCAGAATATCGCCTGCGTTCTCGACAAGCGGATGAGTAACGCGAAGGTCTACAATCGACGTGATTCTTTTTCGACCGGGAAATAGTTCCCGCCACGGCTCGTTTTCGATGCTAAATCCATCCTCTGTTCTTAAAAGCCCAACGCTTCGTTCTCCCAGATCATAGCTGAAATATCGCGCGCTGGGCGTATCATTGTCGGTGCCGCCGTAGAGTCGAGCGATGGTAGCCGTACGCAGGGCTTTAGAGGACACGAAGGGCGAGTACTCTTGTGGATTGACGGAAATGTGCTTGATTTCATCACCGTAAAATTCCCTTACTTTTCTGGCAAATGTCGATCTGTCGAGCACCTTAATTGGAGGTTCGGAAGAGAGCGAGTATGGTCGCGTTGGCGACGAAGGCGAAAGAGCATGGGGATCTGGCGTTGATCGGGACGGCATGCCCGTAAGCGTTTGTGCCCCGGTCATATTCTCGATCCACCCCGCCATGGCCCGGGTGCGATCATCTTCCTCGGAAATGTTGTAGCACAGCGATCGTTCTGAGTTATCCATGGCGGTCTCTCCTGAGAGTGAAAGGTGTGATGAAGCGCATTCTTTTCAGTCGCTTCACATGGGAACGGTGCGCTCACATGTCCGGCCTATAAAGCGGATACGTGACTGCTAGACTCGATGAAGCGGGCGGTGCGCGTTGCATGCGCCGCTCCTGATCCCTTTACCTCAGCCCAAGCCTCGAGGATCCGCGAAAGCGTGGCTCCCTTCGCCAGACCATCGTCGAATCGGCTGACAGTCCGTCGGAGGTGTCTGCGCCGCGGCAGGGCTAAGATTAGCTTGAATGTTAGAGGCGTCTCGGAAAATTTTACCGCCCCGCGGGCCTGTTCTGTTTTCACCGTTGTTGGTCTCCAATTGCAGATTACGCATATGCTAGTGCAACCGGACTGGTCGCCATCATGCAAAATCGATATTCTAAAATGCTTTGGAAAAGCGGAGCCACGTAGACCCCTTAGGTGGTGAAGGTTCTGAGGAGTAGGTGGGCATCAGTGTTTTTTCGATCGTGTCCATGGGAGTGGGGTAGCTGACGGCTGATTGCCGTGCTTTCCGAGGTCGGGTCGGAGGGGATATCAGCGTGCCACAGCGGGCAGGCTGATTTGGGGCTCATCTCATTTGGCCATGGTCTCAAGTGTCAGATACCTGGCACGCTGGACGGCCCATTCATCATTCTGTTCGAGCAGCAGTGCGCCGACGAGACGGACGATGGCTTCGTCGTTCGGAAAGATGCCGACGACCTCGGTGCGTCGCTTGATTTCGCCGTTGAGACGCTCAATTGGATTCGTCGAGTGCAGCTTTGCCCGGTACTCTTTCGGGAAGGTCATGTAGGCGAGCACGTCCTCTTCAGCGTCGTCCATGATGGTGGCAAGCTTCGGCACTTTCGCCCTGATTTGATCGGCGACACTGCGCCATTGTGCGGCTTGCTGCCTCCGGGGTCTCCTGGGCAAAGGCCGTCGCGATGAAGGCGGATACGACCCGCCTGCCGCTCTTTCCAGCATGCGCGAGCACGTTCCTCATGAAGTGAACCCGGCACCTTTGCCAAGTGGCATTGAGAACCTTGGAAACGGCAGCCTTGATGCCCTCATGTGCATCAGAGACAACAAGGTTCACACCACGTAATCCTCGACGTGTCAGCCTGCGCAAGAATTCCGTCCAGATCGGTTCGGCCTCCGAGGTGCCAACTTCCATACCCAGGACCTCGCGCCGACCGTCGTTATTGACGCCGACCGCGATAATGACGGCGACTGAGACGATGCGGCCGCCACGCCGGACCTTGAGATAGGTCGCGTCCACCCAGACGTACCGCCACTCACCTTCAATCGGCCTGTCGAGGAACGCCTTCACTTTGACGTCGATCTCTTCACATAGACGGCTCACCTAGCTTTTGGAGATGCCGCTCATACCCATGGCCTTGACCAGGTCGTCGACAGAACGGGTCGAGATTCCCTGGATATACGCTTCCTGGATAACGGCCGTCAGAGCTTTCTCTGCCATCCGGCGCGGTTCAAGGAAGCTCGGAAAGTAGCTGCCTTTGCGCAGCTTCGGAATGCGAAGCTCGACGGTGCCAGCCCGCGTCTCCCAATCGCGGTCACGGTAGCCATTGCGTTGAGTGAGCCGCATCGAGTTCTTCACACCGAAGGCTGCACCCGTAGCCGAGCCTACTTCCAGCTCCATCAGCCGCTCGGCGGCAAGGCCGATCATCTCACGCAACAAATCTGCATCGGCACTCTTCTCAACAAGGGAGCGCACGTTCATCATGTCATTGGTCATCGGTGGTCTTTCCGTCAGGTTGGTCTTGAACAACCCGACCCTAGCGGAAAACACTGATGGCCGCCCGCAAAGCCGATCACCCGCTACAGCGCAACGAGAAGCGCGCGGGCACTCGGCTTTACTCCCTACCGTCACCTACGCCACGTACTGGGACACGATCTGGTCGAGTGCAGACGATTGTCGGCAAGCCGTCGCATATAGCGTTCGGCCATGCCTTGAGGGCATGATTGGATCTGGCTTTAGCATGCTGGGCGGCGGCCGGCAGGCATTAGGATCGAGGTTCCAAATTTGATTTCCGGAGGACCGGCATCGATGTACCCAAGACGGAACCAACCGCGCGATGACGATTCTCGCGAAGTAAGTGAGTGGATCGAAGGCGTGACCGGAGCTTTCGATACGGACGCCTGGATCCGGGACTACTATTCACAGAGACGAGACGTGGAACAGGATCTGAGCGACTTGCGCCTCGGTTCGCACGACAGTGACGCCGGCGAGCGTGTGCCGCGTCGCAGATCCGTGGGCGGTTCGATGCGAGTGACGCCGCAGTCGTTGGCGCCGGAGAACTCGTTGAGCGGCGCCCGCCACAGCATAGACGTCTCTCGGGCGGGCTCCAGCAGCTTGCGATTCGGCGGCTCGGGGAGCAAGACATCGAGCAATATGGCGGAGGCGGGCGAAGTCGCCGCGGCGCCGCAGGGCAAACGCCGCGGATTTACGTCGCGCATGGCGTCAGGGTTCAAGAAGGCGTTCGGATTGAGCAGCGGCAAGACGTCGTCGCGGAGTTCGGGGCAGCAAGACGTCGATGCCGCAACGGAGACTCACGTGGTCTCAACCAAGGTTCGCGTCGATTACGCCAAGCGTGGTCGCCCCGCCGACCGGGACATGCATCCCGATGACGAGTCCCGCATCAACCAGTTCGCGGAAGCAGTCCGAAACTACGAAATTCTACCCGACGGTAGCATCGGCCGAGGGGACGGAAGGGTTCCCGAGGGTACCCTCAGGAACAATTTAAAGATTCTTACGAGGTTCGCTCGTTGGCTCCGAGCAGAAAACAGAGATTCGATGGCTTCTCGGTTTTTAAACGATCCAGATTCACTAGCCGTTGATATCGCGGATTTTTGGGCAAGCGGTGGGGATGGTCAGGACCGTCTTAAGTCAGCACTGTCTCATTTCAGGAGGCTCGCGCCTGAGGGGCAAGAACTCCAAGCCGTTGGACCTGGGCCGCGCCTGATGGGGCGCCAGATACATGATCCTTATCCCGACGACGCCCTCATTATTGATGCCTTGGCCAACGAAGAGCGGAGCAAGCTCGGATCAGTCCCGAATTCTCAGAAAAATACCAGTAACCAACGAAAGTTTAGCGCTTGGCTCCAAAGGACGGGCAGGGAGAGCATAGTCAGCCGACTCACGGGTACTGATCAGCAGCAACAGTCGTTAAAGGACGATTTTAGGGCCTTTACCAGCGATGAAGGAAAAACGGGCGGCGTGGGTCTCGATCGGCTGCGGCAGTATCTAGGCGCCGAGTCGCAGTTGAAACAGCATCATCCTTATCCCGACGACGCCCTCATTATTGATGCCTTGGCCAACGAAGAGCTGAGCAAGCTCGGATCGGCCTCGACTTCCAAGAGGCAAGTTGCCCGGAATGTGGCCAGCAATCAACGAAAGTTTAGTGATTGGCTGCAAACCAGGGGTAGGGAGAGCATAGCGAGCCGGCTCAACGGCAGTGATCAGCAGCAATGGTCGTTGAAAAAAGATTACCAAGACTTCACCGAAGACATGGGAAAACACACTATCTC
The DNA here is from genome assembly GCF_001664485.1 of Rhizobium sp. N324. NCBI lineage: Bacteria > Pseudomonadati > Pseudomonadota > Alphaproteobacteria > Hyphomicrobiales > Rhizobiaceae > Rhizobium > Rhizobium sp. N324. The sequence goes on from NZ_CP013633.1 coordinate 272,577, forward strand.
TTTCAAGCGGCTTCGGCAGTACCAGCAAGTCGTTGAGGCGAACGCAGCGTCGGGGTTGTCCCCTGAGCCGGCAAGTGGCCGCGAACCGGCCGGTCTGGACGGCCGTTCGGATTCACGTGCCGAGTTCAGATCAACTTCGCCGCTGCAGCAGGTTGATCCATCGATCGAAGGCCGCAGCGGATTGTCGCTCGACCATACCGAATGGCTGGGCGACCAGCATATCCAGACGGATTATGAGCTGCTAATGCAGGACTTGCAGCGAAACGATCCGGATCTCGCCGCCAGGACGCGGCTTATCGATCCCCTTATAGCCCATTATCATCTGCGCCTGGGCGATGAGAGCACCGCGCTGAGCGCTTTCCAGCGCATCGTTAATGATCAGAATGGAAGAGATACAGCCGACTTCCTGTTCCTTCCAGTGAGCGATGCCAGTGCTTCGGATCCTGATCACCGCGGCACCCATTGGTCGCTGCTACTCGTTGACCGTCGCAACCGCGAGGGGCCGGCTGCCTATCACTATGACTCCTTCCGGGGCCAGAACAACGAGTTTGCAGCAATGCTCGCACAAAGGTTGGGTACCCGTCTGGAGCCCGTCCGCATGACCCAACAGCGCAACGACTATGATTGCGGAGTCTTCGTGGTTGACGGCACGCGGGCGCTCGTTAGACGACTGGCACGAAGAGACCGGCCAGCCGTGCTGCACCTCGACAACCTCGTCGCCGATCGGGAGCAACTCCAACGACGTCTGAGCACCGCGCCCAACGGTGATCGAGCGGGGGCTGCGGCGGCTGGACCGGAGTCCTCCACACAGATCGCCGATCCCGCAGAGTTTTGGCATGGAGTGGCTCAACCAGGCCAGCTTCCCGATAGCTGGAATACAGCAACCTTCCGGCAGGATTTGCCGTTAGCCGCCTATTCACCGGTGCAAAGCGTCAATCCGCCAGACGCACCATGGGAGCAAAGCTTGGGGGCATCGATCTTCGGCACCCCACAGTACACGCTGCCTGTGGACGACTTGGGAGGATTTGTCCCTCCGAGCTGGCAACACGGCAATCAACCGGTACCAGATGACCTTCTGCCTGCAATGTACTTGTTTGACTTGCTGCCGAGCGCGGACAAACCCACCAACTTCAGTATCCATGGTGTGCCCTACACGGCCACTCTGGGGCCATCAGGCATGCAGAGCGACATTTACCTTTTCCTGCAATAGGGTGGAGATGGATCGAGCAATAGATGCCAGTCGTTCTTGAAAAAACACCCAAACCGTTGAGGGAGAATCCGTTTTTACGCGGCCACGTGCAGCGCGCCAACCCAGATGAGACGATCCCCAGTGCCCGGGGCAACATCGAATGTGCACGTCGCCAGTCTTCCTTCAAAACGTTGACGTTTGGCCAGCATCCCAAGAGGCGACGGCTGTCGCATCTGAAGTGTAGACAGATACGGATGCGGGAAGAGCCTCGGGGGCGAAGGATGCTGGCGCGGTCGCTGAAGTGCTTAGTGCCGTCTATGACGGCCTATCCTTTGCGGGTTCTACTATGGCTTCAGGCCCGGACGAAACCCGCCCATGGCGCCGGATGCATTTCATACGGCGATCATGAACCAACGTGTGAGTTGGGTGCTCGATGCCGACCCCGTATCCTGCAACTATCAAACTATGCCTGCGGGCGGGTGCCGCGGTGGACCGACTTGTTCATCACGCAACGATCTTCGAAATGAACGTCGAAAGCTATCGACGACGTTCCGCCATGGAGGCCAAACGCCAGCGCGGCAGGCCAGCCTCATTCGCGACAATCAAAGGCACCGCACAGTTTGTCGCGGAGCGGCAATCAGACCACGATGAAGCTCTTGCCAGCGACAATCAACATGATAACTTCATCCCGACCGCGACATAAGAATCTCATCCAGATTGTCGCGCGCGTCTCATCCTGATCGCCGCGCCATAGGTCGCATAACTATCAAGCGCGCAACGGGTTCTGTCAGCAGCTACACCGCATATGGTTCCGTTGCCTGAGGCGGCGAAATCAGAAAGGCCGGCGGATGGATTGGTTGGAACCGGAAATCCTGACGGCACCCTTCACGCTGCATGTCCAACACATCACTCGAACTGCTTAAATGAAGGCCAATTCTAGCGGGCTCCGCATGGCAAGCGGCAAGCTGGCGAGCCTCTCAAGCCATGTGCCGGCCTGATGGTCGAGTGCAGTTGTCGGCAAGCCGTCGCCATATGGTGTTCGGCCATGCCTTGAGGGCATGATTGGATCTGGCTTTAGCATGCTGGGCGGCGGTCGGCAGGCATTAGGATCGAGGTTCCAAATTTGATTTCCGGAGGACCGGCATCGATGTACCCAAGACGGAACCAGCCGCGCGATGACGATTCTCGCGAAGTAAGTGGGTGGATCGAAGGCGTGACCGGAGCTTTCGATACGGACGCCTGGATCGACGACTACTATTCAGAGAGCCGAGACCTGGAACAGGATCCGAGCGACTTGCGCCTCGGTTCGCACGATAGTGACGCCGGCGACCGTGTGCCGCGTCGCAGATCCGTGGGCGGTTCGATGCGAGTGACGCCGCAGTCGCTGGCGCCGGAGAGGGGTTCGGGGCAGCAAGACGTCGATGCCGCAACGGAGACTCACGTGGTCTCAACTAAGGTTCGAAAGCGTGGTCGCCCCGCCGACCGGGACATGCATCCCGATGACGAGACCCGCATCAACCAGTTCGCGGAAGCAGTCCGAGGCTATGAAATTCTACCCGACGGTAGCATCGGCCGAGGGGACGGAAGGGTTCCCGAGGCTACCGTCGAGAACAATTTAGGGATTCTTAGGAGGTTCGCTCGTTGGCTCCGAGCAGCAAACAGAGATTCGATGGCTTCTCGGTTTTTAAACGATCCAGATTCACTAGCCGTTGATATCGCGGATTATTGGGCAAGCGGTGAGGACGATCAGAACCGTCTTAACTCAGCGCTGTCTCATTTCAGGAGGCTCGGACCTGAGGGGCAAGAACTCCAAGCCGTTGGAGCTGGGCCGCGCCTGATGGGCCGCCGAATTCATGATCCCTATCCCGATGACGCCCGCGTCATTGATGCCTTGGCCAAGGAAGAGCTGAGTAAGCTCGGACCGGTCTCGATTTCTCAGAAAAATGCCAGTAACCAACGAAAGTTTAGCGATTGGCTCAAAAGGGAGGGTAGGGGGAGCATAGTCAGCCGACTCACGGGTACTGATCAGCAGCAACGGTCGTTGCAGGAGGATTTTAGGAAATTTACCGAGGCCGAGGGAAAAGTGGTCGTGAGTTTAGATCGGCTGCGGCAGTATCTAGGCGCCGAGTCCCAGTTGAAACAGCATAATCCTTATCCCGACGACGCCCTCATGATTGATGGCTTGGCCAACGAAGAGCTGAGCAAGCTCGGACCGGACTCGACTTCCAAGAGGAAAGTTGTCCAGAATATGGCGATAAATCAACGGAGGTTTAGTAATTGGCTCCAAAAGAATGGTCGGGGGAGCATAAGCAGTCGCCTGACTGGCAGTGATGAGCAGCAACGGTCGTTAAAGGACGATTTTAGGGAATTTACTACTAACGTTGAAGTAAAAATAAGCGTGGGTTTCAATCGGCTGCGGCAGTATCTAGGCGCCGAGTCGCAGTTGAAACAGCATCATCCTTATCCCGACGACACCCGCATGATTGATAGCTTCACCAAAGAAGAGCTGAGCAAGCTCGGACCGGAGTCGACTTCCAAGAGGAAAGGCGTCTTGAATCTGGCCAGCAATCAACGGAGGTTTGGTAATTGGCTCCGAAAGAATGGTCGGGGGAGCATAAGCAGTCGCCTGACTGGCAGTGATGAGCAGCAACGGTCGTTGAAGGACGATTTTAGGGAATTTACTATTAACGTTGAAGTAAAAATAAACGTGAGTCTCGATCGGCTGCGGCAGTATCTAGGCGCTGAGTCGCAGTTGAAACAGCATCATCCTTATCCCGACGACGCCCTCATGATTGATGCCTTGGCCAACGAAGAGCTGAGCAAGCTCGGATCGGACTCGACTTCGCAGAGGAGAGTCGTCTGGAGACTGGCCAGCAATCAACGAAAGTTTAGTAATTGGCTGCAAACCAAGGGTAGGGAGAGCATAGCGAGCCGGCTCAACGGCAGTGATCAGCAGCAATGGTCGTTGAAAAAAGATTACCAAGACTTCACCGAAGCCATGGGAAAACACACTATCTCTTTCAAGCGGCTTCGGCAGTACCAGCAAGTCGTTGAGGCGAACGCAGCGTCGGGGTTGTCCCCTGAGCAGGCAAGTGGCCGGGAACCGGCCGGTCTGGACGGCCGTTCGGATCCACGTGCCGAGTTCAGATCAACTTCGCCGCTGCAGCAGGTTGATCCACCGATCGAAAGCCGCAGCGGATTGTCGCTCGACCATACCGAATGGCTGGGCGACCAGCATATCCAGACGGATTATGAGCTGCTAATGCAGGACTTGCAGCGAAACGATCCGGATCTCGCCGCCAGGACGCGGCTTATCGATCCCCTTATAGCCCATTATCATCTGCGCCTGGGCGATGAGAGCACCGCGCTGAGCGCTTTCCAGCGCATCGTTAATGATCAGAATGGAAGAGATACAGCCGACTTCCTGTTCCTTCCAGTGAGCGATGCCAGTGCTTCGGATCCTGATCACCGCGGCACCCATTGGTCGCTGCTACTCGTTGACCGTCGCAACCGCGAGGGGCCGGCTGCCTATCACTATGACTCCTTCCGGGGCCAGAACAACGAGTTTGCAGCAATGCTCGCACAAAGGTTGGGTACCCGTCTGGAGCCCGTCCGCATGACCCAACAGCGCAACGACTATGATTGCGGAGTCTTCGTGGTTGACGGCACGCGGGCGCTCGTTAGACGACTGGCACGAAGAGACCGGCCAGCCGTGCTGCACCTCGACAACCTCGTCGCCGATCGGGAGCAACTCCAACGACGTCTGAGCACCGCGCCCAACGGTGATCGAGCGGGGGCTGCGGCGGCTGGACCGGAGTCCTCCACACAGATCGCCGATCCCGCAGAGTTTTGGCATGGAGTGGCTCAACCAGGCCAGCTTCCCGATAGCTGGAATACAGCAACCTTCCGGCAGGATTTGCCGTTAGCCGCCTATTCACCGGTGCAAAGCGTCAATCCGCCAGACGCACCATGGGAGCAAAGCTTGGGGGCATCGATCTTCGGCACCCCACAGTACACGCTGCCTGTGGACGACTTGGGAGGATTTGTCCCTCCGAGCTGGCAACACGGCAATCAACCGGTACCAGATGACCTTCTGCCTGCAATGTACTTGTTTGACTTGCTGCCGAGCGCGGACAAACCCACCAACTTCAGTATCCATGGTGTGCCCTACACGGCCACTCTGGGGCCATCAGGCATGCAGAGCGACATTTACCTTTTCCTGCAATAGGGTGGAGATGGATCGAGCAATAGATGCCAGTCGTTCTTACATTCTAACTTTGCGGTTACAATTGCTGTCAAAGCTGATTAGAGGGGCGACATTGTCAGCCAGTTACAAACGCGACGCTGGCTCTGATGATCAGCCCCGATCCGACCGGCTGGGCCGGGTTGAAAGGGCGGAGCGGGGGCGGGTGAGGGGCACCCATCGGCTTTAGCTTTAAGACGATGCGATCGACGCCTCACTCGGCAGCATCGCGCTTTGCCAGCGCAGCTTTACGGCGTTCGATGACGGCCGGATCGTTCGTAAAATCCTTCCGCCGTCCCGGACCGTGAGCCCGTCGCACATAGCCGTTCTTCTCGCTATTGCTCTTTACCACAGGCTTCGATTGCTGCTCCTGCCGCTCCTTGATATAGGCCAGAACATCGCCGAGCCGCTTGTTCTCGACGATCGCCGCATGCGTCACCCGCTGGTCCTTGTCGAATTAGGGCAGGGAGTGTCCCTTCCACCGCACATCGAGCCGGCCGTCGGCATAGGCATAGGTCTCGACATAGCGACCAGCCAATCCGCGCGTCACGTCGCTCTCCGCCAGCATGATCCGCTTGCGCTCAAACGAAAACGTCAGCTGCGACCCGACATAGCGCTGCTCGCGTTTGCACAGGATCTCCTTCAACCGATCCGGTGCAAGATTTACCGGCCGGTGCAGGTCATCGGATCGGGCAGGGACAATCGCAAACCGCCCATTGTAGTCCACCATGAAGCCCGGCAGAAACGCATTGCCTGCCTCCATGGTGTCGATGCCTGCCAGTCGCAATTCCTTGACCAGACGATCCTGCAGCGTCCGGTTCATCCGCTCGACACGGCCTTTGGCCTGGCTGGAGTTTGCACAGAGAATCTCGATATTTAGCTCCGAGAGTGCCCGCCCGAACTGGGTCATGCCCTGGCCACCCTTGGCATCCTTCTTCGTCACCCGGAACACCGAGTGCTTGTCGGAATAAAAGGCGATCGGCGCCCCGTGCTGCTTCAGATAAAGCTCAAGTGCGTCGAAATAGCTGAAGGCGCTTTCCGAGCGCACGAAGCGCAGCTGCATCAACCGGCCCGTCGCATCATCGACGAACACCAACAGCGAGCACGGATCTCCACGATCTTCGAACCAGCGATGCTCGGACCCGTCGATCTGTACCAGATCGCCATAGGCTTCGCGCCGCAACCGCGGTTGATGAAACGTCCGCCGCTGCTTGCGTGACAGCCACAATCCGGCCTGCGTCATCCAGCCGCGCAACGTCTCGCGCGACACACGCAAGCCATCGCGCTCGGCAAGCTTCTCGGCCGCCAGCGTCGGACCGAAATCCGCATAACGTTCACGAACCAGCGTCACCGCATAATCCCGAACCCCGTCGCTGATCCGGTTGTTCGACGGCCGACCAATCGCCTTATGGCGGATCGACGCCGCGCCGTCGGTGCTGATGCGATCCAACAGCCGCCGCACTTGGCGCTCGCTGAGAGCAAGCACATGCGCCGCCGACGCCATCGTCATCCGGCCAGCGATCACCTTCGACAGAACCTCGATCCGCTGCAGATCACGCTCGCTCATCGCAATCAATCCCATCCGCAATCTCCCACGTCAGCAAATGCGGGGAGTGTGACATTCCAACTTTGCAGAAACAGGACACTTCAACTTTGCGGCTACAGTAGTTGTCAAAGCCGAATAGGGCTGCGACATTGTCAGCCAGTTAGAAACGCGACACTGGCACCGATGATCAGCCCCCGATCCGACCGGCTGGGCCGGGTTGAAAGGGCGGAGCGGGGGCGGGTGAAAGAACACCTCTTCGGCTTTAGCTTTCTCAATAGCAATTGTTCAGTCGCCGGCTGATACTCGCTTTTATCTGAATTGAGCGGGTAGGGATCAAAGCTGCACGATGCTTCCGGAAATCAAGCTGCAGGGTGACGTCGATGTCGCCGCGCTGTCACCTCTTCTTCGCGGCATGCTTCTGTCCGTTGCCTATGCTGACGGTGAGGGTGGCATAGGATTGACCGCGACCGGTGCTATGAACCGCAAATTCGTACATTGGGCCGCTGTGAACTTCCTGTGGCCCGACTTCACAGCTGAAGACCTTTACAGCATGAACAAAGTGCTGAACGAAAGCGACATGCCGCCGCTCTGGGTCGTGCGGGACATGACCCGCCATCTGAAGCTTCTTCGCCGGAAAAAGGATGTGCTGCTGCCAACCAGACGCGGCCGGGAGTTTCTGGTGAACCCGCAAGCCTTCTTCGATCTCGTGGCCACAGACTATCTCTACTCGTATGTCCATGCCACCGAGCGGGAAGCTGAGGTGCAAGCGCGCCTACGCTGGTGGCGCATGTTCCTCAATCTTCTCAATATCAAGGCGAGAGAAGGCTGTACGCCTTTGGACGTCGTGAAGATCCTCTATCCAGACACGGCACCTCTGTCCGCCACCGAAATGACCCTGGAAGCCTGGGAGCTCAAATCCGATCTCCAATATGGCGTCCTGCGGCGCCTGTGCTGGCTGGGCCTGCTTTATGAGGCACGAGAAGGGCTCACGCTTCTTCAAGACGGAGCCTTCCACAAGACGCGCTTTGGTCCGCCTGCCTGCAATTGGAGTCAGATACGCAAAGCGATATCGGCGTGAATTGACGCCCTTTATTCCGCAGCCGGCTGCCTCAATAACGCTTTCTCCCGCCGTGCGATCACCGCCGGATCGTTCATGTAATCCGTTCTCGGCTTGCGTCCACGCTTCTGGTAGCCGTTCCCCGTGCTGCCATCGCGAATGCCGAACATATGGTCCGTCTGCCCAGTTCGCCGTGGTCCGCCCTTGCTGCGCTGCTGCTCCCGCCCAGCCTGCAGCTCGGCGACAACAGACAGCATGTCGTCCAACCGCTTGTTATCGACGACCTCGGCGCGATGCACGGAGCGTAACGTGTCAAAGGTTCGGTAGGGCAGGGCAAAGCTCTCGTGCATGATCTCGAGGCGCCCGTCCGGATAGTCGCAAACGACGACCTTCTTACCCGCCAGGGACCTGGAAAGATCTGTCGGATCAAGGATGAACAGCACCTTGTCATAGCGCAGCGTCAAAGCCTGCGACAGCGTGCGAACTTCCTTGCGGCACATGGCGCCATCGAGGTTCTCGTGGTCGGCCAACGGCCGGTGCATGTCCTTCGGATTACGCGGCTGTTTGCCAAAACGCGCGTTGAAATCCGCAATGAACTCAGGCGCATAGGCGTTGGCTTCCTCGATCGTGTCGATGCCGCGCAGCCGCATTTCCTTGACCAGCCGATCCTGCAGTGTCTGGTTCGCACGTTCGACGCGGCCTTTGGCCTGCGGGGTATTGGCACAGATGATGTCGATGTTCAGCTCATAAAGCGCGCGGCCGAATTGTGTCAGGCCGCTCGTCCGGTCCTTCTCCGACGCATGGGTCGAACGAAAGACGCCGTGCTTGTCACTGTAGAAGGCCAGCGGTTTGCCCCATTGCTGCAGATAGGCCTTGGTCGCGTGCAGATAGTCGAAGGTGTTCTCCGAGCCGGCAAACCGTAGATGCAGCAGCTTGCCGGTGGCGTCGTCGATATAGACGAGCAGGGCGCATTTGGGCCCACGGTTCTCGAACCACCAGTGATGCGAGCCATCGATCTGTACCAGTTCGCCAAAGCAATCACGTCGGCCGCGTGGCTGGAAAACCCGCTTCTTGCGTTCCCGACGCGAGACCCAGATGCCGGCCTCGGTCATCCATTGCCGCAGGGTCTCCTTGGCGACCGAGATCCGGTGCAGCTCGATCAGCTTCTCACGCGCCAGCGTCGGACCGAAATCCAGATAGCGTTCACGGATCAGATTCAGCGCCGCATTGCGAAACTCCTCGCTATGGCGCCGGTTGCTCGGTCGCGATCGCTTCTTGGAAACAAGCCCGGCCGGACCATCCCGGTCATAGGCCTGCAGCAGCCGATGGACCTGACTTCGACTGAGGTCGAGCCGTTCGGCGGCCTGCACAACGCTCAGGCGTTCGTCACGGATCTTCTGGATGAGTTCGAGGCGATGCAATTCTTTCTGCGACATAGTGATCATAAAGGACATGACGACTCCGACCGCTCATGGTCTCGACCAGGCTGAAGATCGTCATCCTTGCTCCCAACGTTGGCTTTGACCAGTGCGTCGAGAGGCGAGACTGTCGCATCTCTAACTGGCCCAACTGTCGCATTACTAAATAGCCGCTACAGCACCAAATAGCATAATGCACGTTATGGAACTTTACGCTGAACCGGCCGCGATAGTTACAAGCAGGTCCTTGGCATCGATCTAGTCGCCGGCTTTGACGAGAACTTCGGCGATCGTGCCGTTCTCCTCGGCGTGAATTGCCGTTTCCACCTTCATCGCTTCGGTCGACACCAGCACATCGTCGGCATTGATCGCCTGTCCGGGCGACACAAAGACGCGCGAGATGGCGCCCGGCATCGGTGCGCCGACATGAGCGGCATTGCCGGGTTCGGCCTTGGGTGCGAAGACGGCGGCCGGTGACGCTGAGGAATTTTGCGAGCTCTTGCTGTTGGTTCCTCGCGGACCCGAGCCGCATCTCGTTGTGCACCTAACCGGCTCGGTTCACGTGACAACAAACACAAGAACATCTGGTTGTTTCTATCGAGTTTGGCGCAGGAGGCGCAGGAGGCGCAGGAGGAAAATCAACATGACTGTCGCGGCTAGGCCCATGATTGCCAAAGCGTATAGGCCTGTGGAAAACCTCCGGGCTGACTACGGAGATACCCTATAACGAACGGCCCCACAAATGCTCCTAGGTTCCCGAGTGAGTTAATGAATGCGATCCCGCCGGCGGCAGCGGAGCCACTAAAGAAGCAGAAGGCAGCGCCCAAAGGGTCCCTTGCAACCCAATATGCCGCGCATGAGCATCCCTCGCCAGAACCCGTCAGGGCCGGGTTGATCTACCGTACGGCCGGGGCAATACTCCAGGATTGGCTTAGCTCCTCCGATGCGTCAAAATTCCGCTTGATGAGTGCCATATCAAGGCATAACCAATCGGCCATTCTCCGATTCCCGGAGAATTGCCGGACATGACTTGGAGCAGGTGCCATTTCTCCGCAGCCATCCCGGATATTGCAAAAGGACCGATACCATGTGCTTTGAATGCAATTCCTCCCCACTCAGCCGTCGCTCCCTGCTGAAATTTGCCGGCATCGGAGGCGTGGCCGTCATGACTGCAGGCTTTGACATCACCATGCCGGCATTCGCCTCGAACGCTCCCGCCCTCCTGCCGGATGAAGCACTGGCAAAACTCCAGGAAGGCAACAAGAAATTCGTCGCCGACACGGAAGCCTGCGCCGCCAATATTTCCAAGCGCCGGCAGGACGTCGCCAAGAGCCAGGCACCTTGGGCGATCGTGCTGACCTGTTCCGACAGCCGTGTCGTGCCGGAACTTGTATTCGGCGGCGTGACGCTCGGCGAACTCTTCGTCGCCCGCAATGCCGGAAACGTGGTCGACACCGATGTGCTCGGCACGATCGAATATGGCACCGAACATCTGCATGCGCCGCTGATCGTCGTCATGGGCCACAAGCGTTGCGGGGCGGTCTCCGCCGCCTGCGAGGTCGTGTCCAAGGGCACCAAGCTCGATGGCTCAATCGGCAAGATGACCCAGCCGATCCTGCCCGTGGCTTTGGCGGAGACCGATCGCGGCGACAATTTTGTCGACAAGACCGTCCATGCCAATGCCTTCAACGGCGCCGAGCGCATCCTCACCGAAAGTGCGATTGTTTCTCGCCTGGTCGAGGAAGGCAAGGTGAAGATCGTGCCCGCCTATTATGATCTCGATACCGGCGTGGTCGATTTTCTGCACAAGGTCTGACCTACGAGGCGACTTCATGTTGCCGACGGCTATCCGCGGGCGCCTCGTCGCGTTCGCGGAACCATAGTCGCTGATGACCCTGCCCCCAAGTTTTATCCAGTTTTGAGTTCGCTCCGACGGTTTTGGGTTGCTGTATTTGCGGCGGTAGCGGCGGGTTGCGGTGCGGAGCCATTCCGGCTGCGCAGCACCGCATCACGTCGCGGGTTGATGGTCTGGGCGAACTCGGCCGGTGTCAGCCAGCCGAGGCCGGAATGCGGTCGATGATCGTTGTAATCGCTGCACCAGTTTGAAAGCGCTGACCGAGCATACGCCAGTGACGAGAAGAGCGTTTCATTCAGGAACTCGTCTCGCAGCCGCCCATTGAAGCTTTCGATGAAGGCGTTCTGGATCGGCTTGCCGGGCGCGATGTAGTGCCATTCCACCTTGGTCCGATCCGTCCATTGCAGGATCGCGTTGCTGGTGAACTCACTGCCATTGTCGCTGACGATCATCTTCGGTTTGCCTCGCCCCTCGATGATCCGGTCCAACTCACGAGCAACCCGCAGGCCGGAAAGGGACGTATCGGCGACGAGCGCCAGGCACTCCCTGGTGCAATCATCGACCACGGTCAGCACTCGGAACCTGCGCCCATCGGTGAACTGATCCGACACGAAGTCCAACGACCAGCGATCATTGGCTGCCATCGGGATCAGCATCGGCGCTCGTGTGCCTATCGCTCGCTTGCGGCCGCCGCGCTTGCGCACGGCCAGCTTTTCCTCTCGATAGAGCCGGAAGAGCCGCTTGTGGTTCACAAGATGTCCCTCACGTCTGAGCAGCACATGAAGACGTCGATAGCCAAAGCGGCGGCGTTCATGGGCCAGCGCCTTCATCCGATCGCGAAGGTCATGGTCGTCACCGCGCCTGGTTTCGTAACGGATCGTCATCCGACAATAGCCGATGGCTTTACACGCCCGCCGTTCGCTCATCTGATGTTGATCAACCAGATGCGCGACAGCTCGCCGCTTTGCTGCGGGCGTCACCACTTCTTTCCCAAAAGGTCTTTCAAAGCGGCATTGTCGAGCATGGCATCTGCCAGAAGCCGCTTCAGCTTTGTGTTTTCGTCCTCCAGCGTCTTCAGCCGTTTGGCTTCCGACACTTCCATGCCGCCGAACTTCGCTTTCCATTTATAGATGCTGGCATCGCTGACACCGTGTTTGCGGCAAAGCTCCAAGACCGGCGTGCCAGTCTCGTGCTCCTTCAGAATCCCGATGATCTGTTCGTCTGTGAAACGGTTGCGCTTCATTCTCTGGTCCTCTCAATGGGCCAGAGCTTACTTCAAAATGGATTATTTCGACGGGGCAAGGTCACCGCCCGCAGCATCACCCGGCGGGTTACGCGGGCCGGAGCTGAGGTCGCGAGCTGGCTGCCTGGGCGACGCTCTTCTGGAAATTTCCGACCATACGCCTGCGCAACTTGGTGAGCTCAATCGACAGGTCCGACAGCTGCGCGATGACATCTATCGGAACCTGGGCAACTGGGCCGCGCCCTCCTGAGCCAGTACAAGGACATAGGCGTCGCTCGTTTCAAAGAACGCGAGACAATCGGCCTCCGGCAGGATCTCAACAAGATCAAGACGGCGAAACCGCCTGTGGAGCTTGAACGCAAAGGCGCGATCTGGGTTCAGCCAACCCTATTCGCTGAATCGAGTATCGCGCCTGGAGGCATAACGGAAAACTACGGCATCGAAACTGGCCGCATTGATCGAAGATTGGTACGAACCGTGAAATTGACGCATGGTGGCTGGAAAAAACGCCGAGCTATGCATCCGGTTCGAGGATCACGCCCGTTATGGAATGCCTGCGATACAGGGCTCCAAATTCGGTTCAAAATCCTAATCCGCCCACTCAGGATCGGTTGTAAAGGCGATGGTGAGCCGACGACTCGGACCCTCGTTACCAATCGCGAGCCCGATTTCGTCACGGATCTTATCCCATTCCTGCAATTTCCTCGCCGGGAGGTCCTCTGAGACAACGAAATGTAGCTCGATTTGCCGGCCTCGGCCGACCCGGGCCACATAAGCCCGGTGGGATATGAATCCATGTCGTTCGATGATTGTTTTGGCGACCGCGTCAACTTGTTGTTTGAGATCTAATGGCGTAACAAGCAGTATGTCGGCGAGCGCTCGCCGAACCGTGCCCGCCGGAATGGGAATGATCACAATGCAGATTAATGCCAGCGCGACCGGGTCAATAAACGGCGAGATCCATTCGTAAGAAGACCCCTGAATGAAATATCCGATGGCAAACGCGACGAGTAACCCGATCGTTAGCCCGGCGGACATCAGCCAAGCTTTCGTATCCAGGGCAACGAAATCAGATTTGATCTTACGATTAGCTCGATCACCAATAACCCCCATGGTGGCTGTCACACCGAGTGTTACGACGGCGTAGACGATCGCTTGACTAAAGTTGAGCGGACGTCCCCCATGCAATATGCTGCCGATTGCGTTGACAAGTGCGTAAACAGCCGACCCGGTTATGAGAATGCCGTTGAGAGCCAAGACTATGGGCTCAAGATGCCAGAACCCCATCGTGAAATGCTCGATAAGTTTTCCTTTGCTGGAGGGCGCTTCGGATGACGCGATGAGCTTTGTAACAAGCAGAGCTACGACAGTCATAGCAGCGTCCGTCAATGCGTAGACACCATCGAATATGATTGCGAACGAACCTGAAATGATCCCGAACAAAATGCCGATGCAGGCAAGGAGGATGGTAACGGCAATTGAAACGCAGAGAAGCCCCTGCTCCGTTCTCATGAAATTCATAGGCTCAGCCTTATAACTTACGTTTCTTTATGGTCCTCTGGACGCGGTACAGACCATCCAATTCAGCTACTGAAGCGAGCACATCCACTTTTGGATCAAGGTACCCTTTTTAAATTCAAATGCTGACCTCTCCTGTCCAGTGCTGCTGGCTCGCATGAGCGTCTTTCACATACCTGGCCACAAGACAAAATCGCCTCGCTGTGTTCTGGCAGTGCGGCCTCGACTATCTAAACAAGGGCCAATTTTGCTTTGCAGGTAAAGCGGGGCTGGACATGATGCACGACACGGAAGGACGCATGAACATAGTCCAGCACTTCGCTGACGGTCTCGCCGCCGCGAATGAAGTCGGAGCCACCACAGATAGGGCATGAGCAGGCCACCTGTTACACGTCATCATGGCACGGCCGAGGTTGCAGAGCTTGCGCGGCGATAGGGCTCTCGACGCATCCACGTCATCCGGCAGGTTCGAATTCCGTTGACTCATGGTTGGATCTGATTTGATGAGAGGCGTTCCAAAGAACGCCGAGGTTTTCGCCCTCATGATAGGCTGTGGCTGACCACGTTCTAGTCTAGCGATGATCGGATCGTCTAGCCCTTTGGCGACTCCTGTAATTACGGCTGGATTGCCAGATGGAAAAGAGCAGGCTTGCGATATACGCCCACTGAAGAAGCAACAAACTAGCCACCATTGCAACGATGACTTCGTGGATGGAATGCCAGACGAAGTAACTCGTTAGTGCCTTCGCCCAGACGACGAGCAGCAGGAGGCCGCAAAAGATTGTGAAACGCAACACCGTTCTCCTGATTTGTTCGCGAGATTGCGCAGCAATGTCGTCTGCGGCAACGAGAGTCTGGCAGTTCTTCAGGCGGCAACCGCCGCGTGGTTGAGAGCCATGATCATGCCAGTGAGCTCACCATCGAACTCTCGTTCTGGCCATTGCAAATGCTGAGATTTTGGCAGCGGCGGCGCGGGACTGCAGCTTGCGGACCTTCTTCAGTTGCTCCACAATGTCTGACATGATCTCTTTCCTCGAAAATTGATTTCATGATGCCCGCGCCACGTCGGGATAGGTTTCGATAACTTCAATAGCGTCATCGACCATTTTCGTGCCGGTCTCGGCGAGCTTGCCTAGCGTCTCAAAGCCGAACCGGTGGACATCGCGCAGGGTCTTCGACAGAACGACCAACCGTCCAGTCGTCAAAAGCAAGCGGCCGAAGCCCTCATGGCCGATCGTCATGATCGGCGATGCCAACAGGCCTGTGCACTCTTCGATCACAAGCCCCACGCAACTGTAAAAATTCTGTAGCCTCCACAGCACGTACGGATCCGGATCGCCTATGATCGGGATCTTACGGCGCTGCTCCTTGGTGAGGATGAAGTCGGCCAGCAGGTCAGCGTCCGATTTGCCTTCCCACGCCCCATGGGCATCCTGAGCGCGAATGAGCCTTATCAGGCATCTGAGAAAAGGGGTGGCGAGATCCCCATCCTCGTTGACAGCAGGGCCATCCGTACTTCCTGTCAATGTACCCATTTCTTAGTCCTCCTCATCGAAAGGCTTCTTTTCAATGGCGCCTGCTTCGGTTAGCACCTTGCGTAACCAGGGTGGCGGAGTAGTCCTGAGCATCGCCCGAGTTCGCGACAAAACATCTTCGATCAGTTGAGGATCGGATACTTTAATTGGGTGGATTTTGGCCGAAACAACTCGGGCTGCCGATGGCCCACCGATCGCCAGACAGAACAATAGGTGACAACCTTCCAACGCCTTCACCTTCGGGTTAATACGATCGACGTCCTCGTTCCGATGCTTTCCGCTCTGGTCGGAAACGTCTTCGAAGTCCAGGACTTCCACCAGTTTCCAGTCGTCGGGACTCACATCATAGACGACGAAACGTTTTGCCGATCCGAAATGGGCGTCGAGAGATTTCATATCTTGAGTGGCGATTGCGACGCGCAACGCGCCAGCCTTCCGTTTTGGAGCTGACGAGTGAACCCCGTCAGGGACGAGGGAAAGGCGACGAGCGGCGATCATCTAGGCAGTTCTCCTTTGCGGGAGGGATCAAGCGATCCAGGACACGGCGCGCGCTGATTGGCCTGGAAGATGTTGGAAACATCGAAGATCAGGTCGCGCGTTCCCTGATAGAGACTTGTGAGCTTATGCTGGCTGCCGAGTCGGTCGAATATCGGGAAGCCCACCCGCATGAGCGGAATCCCAAGGCGCTCCGCCGCTTGTCGTCCATGCGAATGCGTGACGAGAAGATCAGCGCCGACGGCAAGTTCTTCGAGATCGCCAAGATCACCGACCTGGAGCGATTCGGCCGGCATTTCCGCGAGTATTTTTGAGGTGCCGGTCGTGGTGACCGCTGCCGCGATTTCGGCGCCCATGCCGGTGAAGAAGGTAGCGAATTGGTAGAGCTGGTCCGGCTCCACAGCAATTGCGATCTTCTTGCCTCCGAAATGGAAATGTCCGTCGAGCAGGGCGTCCTGCAGCTGTGCTCGGCGACGGCGGATGTTTGCTGGCACCGGCGCACCAGAAATCTCAGAAAGAAACGAGACGAACCGGTCGGCTCGTTTCAATCCTGTCAGCGACTGGAACAATGCGTAAGGGACTCCCGTCCGGGTCCGCAGTAGCTCTGCGGGGCGGCGCATATGCTCGCCGATCGCGATACATTGCGCCGCCGTGCCAAGCTCTTGTATCTCGTCGACGGGAGTACCGCCATAGGTGGTCGGAACCCAACGATCGCCGGGCACCGTGCCGTCGAGAGAGCCGGAAATGTCCGGCAGGATCACCGGCTTCAGACCGAAGCTTTCGGCCGTTTCGCGCAGAAGCTCGATGTCAGCGACTGTCAGATGCCATCCTGGTAGGATCGCAATCTTCTTTTGGTGGCGGCTCTGCTCGCCTGGAGTGGTGATGCGCTCGACCATAGAGATGACGGCCTTCGCCCATCCCTCTTCGATCGCTCCCTCGAAATCCGGGGTATTCGCCAGCACAACCTCCGTACCCGCGAGCTCATCGGCACGATCCCGCTTGATGTTGGCGAGATCGCCTGCGAAATCTTCGCCGCGGGTTTCCACCAGGGCTGTCGTGCAAATTCCGATCAGCTTGGGTTTTGCGCGCCTCTTGAGATTTAGGATCGCCTCTTCCAGATTGCCTGCGCCGCCAAGAATCGTCGCCACTGCGTTCAATGCCGTTGTCTGCAAGGGAATGGCTTCCTTAAAGTGCCGGACTAAAAGTACCAGCGCCAAGCTGGTGCAGCCCTGGCTGCCGTGGAACAGCGGCACGGCACGCTCGACGCCAAGAAAGGCGAGCGCGGCGCCGAGCGGCTGCGACGATTTCAGCGGATTGACCGCAGCTGATTTGGTCTGGGGAAAGACTTGAACCATCGGCTTTCCTCAACGCTTGCCGAAGCTGCCGGCGACCGCGCCGACAAAGTTTTGCAAGACGTACCCAGTCTCGTTCTCGCTCTTGGTATTCGTCAGTTCTTCTTCCACCGCATGCTGGCATTCCCACGGTGCCGGCTCCCGCACCTCCATCCAGATCGGATTGTGAATAGCAAGATCGATCTGGCGAACGAGCTCCACCATGCCGTCATAGCCGGCATAGGGGTGGTGGCGTTCCTGGTTGATATCGAGCCAAGGTGTCTTGGCCTTCAGCGCGATGAATTGCGTGCGCCCGCCAGACAACATGATGTCGGCTTTACCGTCGGCGAGCATGTTATAAAGCTCGCGCGGCGCCATCGACTCGAACAGGTGGTTTTCGTCTTTCAGGAGTTGCTTGATACGTTCCTTGTCTTCAGGCGTGGATTTCTTGACCGAGGTGCCCACGATCTCGATGCCCACCTCCATCAGCGCATGGACAACCGACCAGGACTTGACGCCGCCGGTGTTGAGCAACACGCGCTTGCCTTCAAGCCTTGGTCGATATGCTGCGAGTTTCATCCAGGCAATCGCCTCCTCCTCCGCGATCAATGCCTCGGTGCGCTCGAGGATTTCGGGATCCGCCCCCTGCATCACGAGCAGCTTGGCTATCTGTCTGAGTGCTTCCGAGGTGTCGGTAATTCCGTAAAAGGAGCCTTCGAAGAACGGGATATCCCAGAGCTCCTCCATTTTGCGGGCGAGGTTGATGAGTGCTGTCGAGCACACCAACATGGACGCCTTGGCGCGATGCGCAGAAGCAATGTCAAGATATCGGGCGTCTCCTGGAATGCAGGCCCTTACTCTGATCCCCAGCCGGTCAAGAAGCGGCTTTACCAGCCAAAACTCGCCGGATAGGTTGAACTCACCAATGATATTGATGTCGTAGGCGGTCACGTCGTTCGGCTCTACGCTGCCGATCACATGATCGAGCAACGCTTCACCGGCGAGCTTATTGCCAAGGTTCTTGGAGCCGGCAAAGCCCGGTGCGTTGACCGGCACCACCGGAAGGCCGAATTTTTCCGCGGCCCGCTTGCAGACGGCCTCGATGTCGTCGCCGATCAATGCTGTCACACAGGTCGAATAGACGAAAATCGCCGGTGGAGCATAGGCCTCCTTGATCTCGCGGATTGCTTTAAAAAGTTTCCGCTCGCCGTGCCCCATCACCACTTCGGTTTCAGTGAGGTCGGTCGTGAAGCTCGTGCGCCAGAGCGTTGGACCTGAGGAAGCCGATCCGCGGTTGTCCCAGGAATTGCCCTCACAGCCGAGAGGCCCATGGATCAGGTGCGCGACGTCGGTGATCGGCTGCAGCACGATCTTGGCGCCATCGAAAGCGCATCCGCCGGCTGCCGCCCCGGGGATCAGCGGCTTCGAACAGCCGTTTTTGCGCGCCTTGGAATCCTTGCTGCGGTTCTTCTCGCAGGCAGGCTCGTCAAAGACATCCTGGACTTTAGCATTGAGCAAGGGCATTGCGGTCTCCAAGTTCAGATGAAGGCGGCCGGCCTAGCAAGGCCGACCGCCGCCGCTCCTAGCGGGTCAGGTCGTAAGAATAGTCCGTCACACCCGGCTCGCTCGTCTCGCGATCGAGCTTGTCGAAGATCTTGTCGAGGATCGTCGTCAGGACGCGCAGGCCGCCCTGGTAGCCCATGAGCGGGAAACGGTGGTGATGGTGCCGGTCGAATATCGGAAAGGTCAGCCGGATCAATGGGGTGCCGGTGTCGCGCTCGAGATACTTGCCATAGGAATTGCCGATCATAAGATCAACCGGCTCGGTAAAGAGCAGCGAGCGCAACGCCCACAGGTCCTTGCCCGCCCAGACCTGGGCATCCTTGCCGAAGGGCGAGGATGCGAGCAACGCCTTCATCTCGGCTTCCCAGGCCGACGTGCCGTTGGTAGCAAGGCAGTGGGTCGGCTCACCGCCGGTTTCCAAGACGAACCGGGCAACGGCGTAGACGAAGTCAGGATCGCCGTAGATCGCGTATTTCTTCCCGTGCAGCCAGGCTTGGCTATCTGCCATAGCGTCGACGAGACGGCCGCGTTCCAGGCCGATTGCCGGAGGAATTTCCTTGCCGGTAATCTCCGAGACCTTCATCAGGAATTCGTCGGTCGCCTGAACACCCAGCGGATAATGGAACGAAGCCGTAACCTGACCGACCTCCTTGCAATATTCCAGCGTTTTGCGCGTGTTATAGTGCTGCAGCGACAGGGTCGCTTCGGCATTCAACGCCGTTTTCAAGTCCTCGATCTTCGTGCCGCCGTCATACATGCGGTACGTACCGTCAGACGGCGTGTCGAACTGGTCGGAGGCATCCTGGATGAAGATGTAGGATACGCCCATCATGTCGAGCAGGCGCTTCAGTTCGCGGTTGTTGCCGACGCAGAAGCCGTCGAAGCCGGGAATGATGTTGATGGCTTGAGCAACCTCCTTCCGCTCGTTGCCTTTCCAGAAGTTCTCCAGAATGCCCTTGATCATGCCGTCATAGCCATCGACGTGGCTGCCGACGAAGGCAGGCGTGTGGGCGAAAGGAACATCGAAGTCGTGCGGGACCGACCCTTCGTTCTTTGCGTTTTCGATGAAGCCGTGGAGGTCGTCTCCAATGACTTCGGCCATGCAGGTGGTCGAGACGGCGATCATCTTTGGATCGTAGAGCTTGTATGTATTGGCGAGCCCGTCGACCATGTTCTTCAACCCGCCGAACACTGCCGCGTCCTCCGTCATCGAGGACGAGACCGCCGATGAAGGCTCCTTGAAGTGACGCGACAGATGCGAACGGTAATAAGCGACGCAGCCCTGGCTGCCATGGACGAAGGACATCGTTTGCTCAAAGC
The DNA here is from genome assembly GCF_001664485.1 of Rhizobium sp. N324. Lineage (NCBI taxonomy): Bacteria > Pseudomonadati > Pseudomonadota > Alphaproteobacteria > Hyphomicrobiales > Rhizobiaceae > Rhizobium > Rhizobium sp. N324. Next base: position 292,890 of record NZ_CP013633.1, read on the forward strand.
CTGCGGCTGCGAAGACGGCACCGAGCGGCTGGCAGGCTTTGGCCGGGTTCACGACCAGGGCTTCGCGGCCCAGGTTCTTTTCGCGATACTCCCAGGTCTTCGTGAAGTCGTTTTGATCGGCAACGACCTGATCCGGGTGGGGGCATTCGAAATTGGCTTTCTTCTCGGCGAGCATCTGCCTGTATTCCGGCTCGCGGAACAGGGGAGCATGGTCAAGAACTTTTTCCGCCGACTGCGGCATAGTAAGCACCTTTCTTTTCATCGCGCCGCACCGGTGGCGGCAATGGGATGTCATCTGTCACGAGTGCGGATCAAGTCCGATGGGAAGAGCCTGGCCTGCCCCTTCCCAAGACAGGCCAGGCTCTCATTCGGCCGCAACCGCCTCAGCTGGCGCGGCCTCTTTTTTCCAGGGGACGTCGTAGAGATCCCACACCGGATTATTGATGGCCAGATCCATGTCGCGGGCGAATATGGCGAAGCCGTCATAGCCGTGATACGGGCCGGAATAATCCCAGGAGTGCATCTGGCGGAAGGGGATGCCCATCTTCTGCACCGGATACTTCTCTTTAATGCCGGACCCAACAAGGTCGGGGCGGATGCCTTCGATGAACTTTTCCAGCTCGTAACCGGTCACGTCGTCATAGATCAGCGTACCCTTGTTCACATAATGGCCGGTGCGCTGATAGTCGTCGTTGTGGGCGAACTCGTAGCCGGTGCCGACGATCCGCATGCCGAGGTCCTCATAGGCCGTGATGACGTGGCGAGGACGCAGGCCGCCGACATAGAGCATCACCGTCTTGCCTTCGAGGCGCGGCCGGTACTTGTCGACGACAGCATCGACCAGGGGCCGGTACTTGGTGATGACAGCCTCGGTCTTGTCGACGATTTCCGGACCGAAGTGCTTGGCTATTTCGCGCAGGGAGGTTTCGATCTGGGACGGACCAAAGAAATTGTATTCCATCCACGGGATGCCGTATTTTTCCTCCATGTGCCGACAGATGTAGTTCATCGAGCGGTAGCAGTGGATGAGGTTCAGCTTGGCCTTTGGCGCGCGCTCGACCTCAGCGAGCGTGGCATCACCCGACCAGTTGCCGACCACGCGCAGCCCCACCTCCTCCAATAGAATGCGCGTAGCCCACGCGTCGCCACCGATATTGTAGTCGCCGACGACGTTGACATCGTAAGGGCCGGTCTCAAACTCGACTTCGTTCTTGTCGAAAACCCAGTCACGGATGGCGTCGTTGGCGATGTGGTGGCCGAGCGATTGCGAGACGCCGCGGAAGCCCTCGCAGCGCACCGGCACGATCGTCTTTTCGTGCTCCTTGGCCTTCTTGCGCGACACCGCCTCAATGTCGTCGCCAATCAGCCCGATCGGGCATTCCGACTGCACGCTGATGCCGTTGTTGAGGGGGAAAAGCTCCTCGATCTCGTCGATGACCTGTTCAAGCTTCTTGTCGCCGCCGAACACGATGTCCTTTTCCTGGAAGTCTGAGGTGAACTGCAGCGTCACGAACGTGTCGATGCCCGTCAGGCCGACGTAGTAGTTGCGGCGTTGCGACCAGGAATAATGACCGCAACCGACCGGCCCGTGCGAGATGTGGACCATGTCCTTGACCGGCCCCCATACCACGCCTTTGGAACCGGCATAGGCGCAGCCGCGGATCGTCATCACGCCCGGAATGGACTTGATGTTCGATTTGACGTCGCATTCGGAAAGGGCCTTCGGCTCATCGCCAGGCTCGTCGCCGCTCGTTGCGACGCTGAGGTGCTTCTTGCGGCGCTTCGCCGCCTTGTCTGGATATTGCGCTAACACTTCCGCAATGAGCTGTTCATGCAAAACGCTGTCATTCTCGTAATCAAGGCTCATGGGCCCCTGCCCCTTTCAAGGTTCGGGTTAGGTCGTCGTCGCCGAAGCGGCTTTCTTGGAAGGACGCGCTGGCGCAAGGGCCAGCGCGTCCTGTCGACAGCGGCAGTTATTGAGCCGCAACCACCGCTGACTCCTTGGCCTGTAGTTCGGCCAGCATCTGCTCGTCGCTCTTCATGATGCCGAAGTCGAGCAGCATGTCTTCGAGCTCTTCCATGGTAATCGGGGTCGGAATGGTCCCTTGGCCCGAATTGGCATGGATCTTCTCGGCTAGCGCCCGATATTCCCCGGCCTGCTTGGAGTCCGGCGCGTACTGGATCACCGTCATCTTCCTGAGCTCGGCGTGCTGAACGATGTTGTCACGCGGCACAAAGTGGATGAGCTTGGAATTGAGCCTGGCAGCCAGCGCCTCGGAGAGGTCGAGCTCGCGGTCCGTCTGGCGCTCGTTACAGATCAGGCCGCCGAGCCGCACGCCGCCGGAATGGGCATATTTCAGAATGCCCTTGGCGATGTTGTTGGCGGCATAGAGCGCCATCATCTCGCCGGACATCACGATGTAGATCTCCTGGGCCTTGTTCTCACGGATCGGCATCGCAAAGCCACCGCACACCACATCGCCGAGCACGTCATAGGAGACGTAGTCGACATCGTCATATGCACCGTTCTCTTCAAGGAAATTGATCGAGGTGATGACGCCGCGCCCGGCGCAGCCGACGCCCGGTTCCGGACCGCCGGACTCCACGCACTTGATGCCTTTGTAGCCGGCCTTGAGCACGTCCTCGAGCTCAAGGTCTTCCACCGAACCTTCCTGCGCTGCCAGATGCAGAACCGTGTCCTGTGCTTTGGCGTTCAGGATCAGCCGGGTGGAGTCGGCTTTCGGGTCGCATCCGACGATCAGGATCTTCTGCCCGAGGTCGACAAGCGCTGCGAGCGTATTTTGGGAGGTGGTGGACTTGCCGATCCCCCCTTTGCCGTAAAATGCGATTTGACGCAAATCTGACATATCGCCTTCCTTCTTTCGTTCCATCCATCGCTGAGTAAAAGGCAGGCAGCTCGCGCCGCCTCGCATGGCAATCTTCAAAACCCGTGCCATGTGGGCCGATCGAGCCAAAGGAAAGATCTTTTTGTTGGGTTTCAGAAAGTTACTCCGAACCACCACAGGAAACTGCCAAACAAACCTAATGTCGCCGATCAGACAAAGCCGACAGACGGTGTCGTGATGGCATCACTTGCACCGCTAGGTCGACCGCGACTATCAGCAGGACAACGGATCCGAAAACTGGAGACAATCGCACCCAGCTCCCAATCGAAAAATGTTGAAGCTTTCGATCCTGACCTGCCACTGACGGCGATTAGAGCCTCGGCGGTCTTGAACCGCTCCCAAACGTTGGACCACCGGATGCTAGAGTTTTCCGGCTTCATTCAGGGAGGCGGGCTGGTTGCGCCTCCCGAATTCACCAACGAGATCGGCACCTTGTTGCCGATCGCACCATGAGGTCTTTCCTCATTGTAGTATCTACGCCAATCCTCCATCTTTTCGCGGGCATCCGCAAGGGTCAGGAACCAATCCTGGTTCAGGCATTCTGCACGGAAGCGGCCATTGAACGCTTCGATGAAAGCATTATCAGTCGGCTTGCCGGGGCGTGAGAAGTCCAACGTCACACCCTTGGAATAGGCCCACAGGTCCAAGTCGCGCGACACGAACTCGGTCCCTTGGTCGACACGGATCGTTTTCGGATAGCCGGCTTTTTGGCACACCGTTCAAGGGTTTGCACAACGTCTTCGCCTCTATAGCTATGACGCGGATCAAGCACCGGCACGTAGCGCGAGAAGGTGTCGACCACCGTCAGCACGCGCAGTTTCTTACCCGTTGCGAGTTGGTCGTGAACGAAGTCCATCGCCCAGACGTCGTTGGGTCCGACGGCCATGTGCCGATCCTCGTGAAGCTTGGCTTTTACCCTCCGCTTCGGTGTCTTGTTCCGCAACTGTAGCCCCAAGTCCCTGTAAATGCGGTAGGTTCGCTTGATGTTGGTGCCCCAACCCTCGCGTTCCAAAAGCACATGCACGCGACGATAGCCGTAGCGCACCCGCGTCTCAGAGCCCGATTCAAAAGTTCATTCGTATATCCAATATCTTGCGATGCGCCTTGTGAGCATTCTGATTGAAGCGATTTGCGCCCATGCGGTTGCGCTTTCGATCGATTTCTCCCAATCCTTGGCGAGACGGCGGCAGCGTCCAAGCCAGGCGAAAGTTCTTTCCACCACCCATCTCTTGGGCAGGACGACGAAGCCCTTGGCGTGATCCGAACGCTTGACCATTTCGATCGTCCAGTCACCATGGCCGCACATTGCTCGCCTCAACTTGGCTCCGGCGTAGCCACCATCGGCGAAGATGTGGCGCAGCCACGGAAAACGGCGGCGGATCGCCTTGAGGACATGGGGTGCGCCGTCGCAACGCTTTGGCTGTCGATAATCCCTGCCGTCGGTTGCGCCTCCCGTCCCTCGATTTCCCGCGCCGCCATCACCAGAAGCTGGTTGATGCTCTGCCACAGTCCGATCGCGCGCCAAGCATAAAAATAACCGCGCACTGTCGAAACCGGCGGAAAATCGCCCGGCAGCATGCGCCATTGGCAGCCGCTCGAGGCGATATAGAGGATTGCCTCCACGACCGAGCGCATATTCGTCGTCCGACGCCGCCCGCCACGACGCGCTGGCGGGATCAGCGGTTTGATCAACGCCCATTCCCGGTCCTTCAAATCACTTGGAAAACGAAGCACGTCTCGGTTATGCTCACGGCGAGCGATAGCAGTCCAGCTCATCGAAACCCCATTTGATGCAGCACCAATAGGGAATCACAACTGCCTGTTATCGCTCAACTTCTTTTAAATCGGGCTCTTAGGCAATTTCGGCGGAGGACGGATTATCAAATATACCGGGCATTACCACTTGGTGTATTCTGCGTGCTTCGCGGTTATACTAGCCCTATTGTTGTATCAATACTTATGCCATCGGATACGACCGAGTCTAATACCGGAGAAAAGATCGCTTAACCGCCCGAATCATTTCAAAAAATATTACAGATAGTGGAGGAAGCCCGTGGGCTTACGTGTAATCGCGTGTTCTGCTCCCCAGTTTTCTCACGGCGAGGCGGGCGAAATGGCATTATCAAGCGCCGATCCGGCAAGCCTCTACAATGCCTGCAGATATGCTGCGTCACTGGCATCCAAGGCGGAAGGTGCATGGGGCGAAAGCAATTGGCGCGGCACCAGGAGTGACAGGCGACAATCAACGCTTCTGCTATCTGACATGGACGATGTGCAGCGAAGGCTAACGCCGCTATTAGTCCGGGTCCGGCCCAATTTAGTTCTCATAGGAGCGATGTCGATATGCTTCCGTGGTGCGATTGAGACAGCGAAATACATCAGAGAGTTTCTAGGCGATGACGTTTGTATCGTTCTTGGCGGTCGCCACGCCACCGAAACAATATATCGGGATGACGAAAATCGTGTAAGACATCATCTAGCGTCCCCTCTGCGGCTAATTGCTGACGGAAAAGTTTCCAGCTGTTTCGACATCGTGCTCTCCGGAGATGGTGAACACTTTATGGCGGAAATTGGGTGCGTCGTAGCTTCCTTGGAAGCAAGAGGTTTTTCGCCAAGGGAGGCGAAATTCTCATTGGGCCACCTGACGACCACCCCGGGGCACTGGATCGCCGGCACAATCATGGACGATCAGGTCCACACTGTGTGCTCTTCGGGCATGCCGCTCGATTATAATGGGATGCCATCCCCAGCCGAAATGTTCGGAATTACAACTAGCTTTGACGTGTTTGGTGGCGCGCCTACCGCGCACGTCTTCAGCGACATCGGGCGTGGATGTATCTATGATTGTATCTTCTGCAGTGAGAGGATCAGCGTTGTCGGGCCTCCTCGACAGTTCAAGATAAGCCCCCACCGGTTATGCGGCCAACTCGCAGCAGCCCGCCGCGTAGTCAAGGCAGATTACGGCGAAAACTTTCCTGTCTCGGCGTTCATTGAAGACTCAACTCTTCTTGGATGGAATTCGGCCCTCGTAGCCCAGTTTGAAAAGGTATTCGACCCACTCGAAAATCCTGTGCGGCTTGGCGGACAAGCGACCATTGACCAAATTGTCAATAACCCAGCCCTTGCACGAAGACTAGGCCGCATGGGCCTGGAATATCTTTTCATCGGGGTCGAGACACCGCGCCCAGAACTTGTTGGAGGTCTTCACAAGAACATCGCCACCAAGAAGGGTTCGTGGATGGAACGCGCGGACAAAGCAGTTGAGATCTTGTCCGAAGCCGGAATCAAGGTTGGGGTATCCCTCCTATTTGGCATGGGCGAGGGAGCTGCTGAAAGGCAGCAATTGTTTTCGGCCTTAGAAAGCTGGCGGAAAACGGGCTCTCTGATCACAATCAGCATGAACTGGGCCGTCCAACACCCTTTGAGAAACACGGTTCAGGGGAATGAATATACCTATTTGGATTGGGCGGTGTCGCCCGGTCCCATGCTGTCGTTGTTAAGGAATTTTGGCGAGTCCTCTGAGATCTATCCAATTGCCGGCGGTACAAGCCCAGACGAAGCCTCCGTAAAGGATATTCTCCAAGCCACCACGGAGATCATGGCTATGCCGCCTGCACACCCAATGCAAAAGCAAGAAGCGGATCATGTCCCAGGACGTGGTGTAGCTTAGACGACCACGGCTCATCCCAGCCGGATGAGTGTCAGCTTGCTGCTGGCAGGCTGATGAGGGGATCATCGCTCATTGTGGCGATTGTCTCAAGTGTCATGTAGCGGGATCGCTGGACGGCCCATTCATCGTTCTGTTCGAGCAGCAGCGCACCGACCAGGCGCACGATGGCGTCGTCGTTGGGGAAGATGCCGACGACCTCTGTCCGCCGCTTGATCTCGCCGTTCAATCGCTCAATCGGGTTGGTCGAGTGAAGTTTGGCCCAATGCTGCTTGGGACATGTAGGCGAGCACGTCTTGCTCGGCGCTGTCCATAAGACTGGCGAGCTTCGGTACCTTTGGCCTGATCTGGTCGGCGACGTTGCGCCACTGAGTGCTTGCCGCCTCCGGCGTGTCCTGAGCGAAGGCCGTGGCAATGAAGGCGGAGAAAACTCGGCGTCCGCTCTTTCCAGCATGGGCCAAGGCATTGCGCATGAAGTGGACCCTGCAGCGCTGCCAGGTGGCGGAGAGCACCTTCGATACTGCGGCCTTGATGCCCT